>CAYUIQ010000164.1:0-20984 GCA_964444795.1 uncultured Planctomycetaceae bacterium | reverse complement strand
TGGCCGACCGGTTGGCCACCGCCGACGCGATCCCCGACCTCAAAGCCCCGCGGCCGCACACCATTCCGAAGCAGTTCGCGGCCACGGCCTCCACGTTGTTGAACGTGACGGGCTTCAGTTGTATCAACTGTCATTACGTGGGCCGCCAGTCGCCCAGTGGCGAATCGCGGGCGCCGGACATGACGATGATGACCGAGCGCGTGAGCCGCGATTGGTTTCACCGTTGGCTTGCCAATCCGGCCCGAGTTATCCCCAGCACCACGATGCCCGCCTTCGACGTGCCGGCCACCAAGATCGCCCATGAGGATCTGCTGGTACAGAAGGAGACGATGTGGCAATACCTCCGCCGCACGCCGGGCAACCGAATCGCCAAGGATCTGGCCAGTGGCTCCGTCGCCGTCGAGGTGGCCGGGTTGCGACCGTCGGTCATCCAAGGCCGTGTGTTGGGATACGTGGGCGCCTGTCGCGGCTTGGCCATTGGTATGTCCAACCGCAATTCCCTGGCCTTCGATTGGGAGCGGATGGTCTGGCGGGCCCATTGGAAAGGCGGGTTCGTCAACGAGGCGGGACGTCACGGTGCCCAACAATGGTGGGAACCCGCTGGCACGCAGGTTTGGACCAGCGCCGACAACAGCCCCCCGATCCTTTACCGCGAGAAGGCCACCGGCCAGTGGATCGGGCCGGCAAAGTGGCGGAACCGGTTCGGGTTTCTCGACCGTGTGACTTCGATCGGCCGTGCGGTGCGGTTGGAATATCGGCTCCGCGCGCCGGGTGCGCGAACCGGTACCTACGAGCCGGAAGCATGGGTACGCGTGGTCGAACGGATCGAGCCCAATCCGACGGGCGCCGATTACGACGGCTATATGCGCACGATTCAGATCAGCGGCGTGCCCGAGGCGTACGACGTCGTCGTGCAACAGTCGCTCGGCGCGTCGGACAACACGGCTACCATCGGCCAGATCGAATGGTCGTCGCTTGGCGAGTTGGCCGCCGAGGGACTTCCGCTGGAGTCGCACCCGACGGCCATCGTACAGGATTCGGCCGGTCGGCGGATGGTCATGCGCGTGGGCTCCGAGGCACGGGGGAGCTGGATCGCGCCGCCGGAGTCGATCACTTATCCGGTCGAACAGCCGTTTACCGACGACCCGATGGATCCGGCCACCCGCTACGAACCGGAAGTCACGCCCGGCGCCGGTCGGCTGGCCGTGCTGTTGCCCAACCCGGAAGGCGACGAGCCGGTCGAACTAACCTGGCAGACGGCCCAGTATGCGACCGGTCGAGAAGTTGTAGCCGGTTCGCCCAGCGTGTACGCCAAGCCGGCGGAGCACATTGCATTGCAGGATCCGGCCAAACCGCCGCATCTCGACTATCCGATCGCCGTGGAGGATCTGTCCGAATCGCGCCCGTTGCGGGTTCCGCCCGGGTTTAAGGTCGAGCGGTTGCCGTTGGCCGACGAGTTCCTGGTTTGCGCCATGACCTTTTGGAAGGGCAAGCTTCTGGTCGGCGGTTACGACGGCGAGTTGCGCATCGCCGACGACACCGACGACGATGGCCTGTTCGACCGTTGGCGTTACTTCGGCGGCACGCTCCAGCAGGTGAACAACCTGCGTGTGTACGACGGCCAGATTTACGCCACGTCGCCGGGTGCCGTTTACCGCATCGCCGATCTCAACGGCGACGAGGTGGCCGATTCGTACGAGCTGCTCAGTTCGCTCTGGGATTGGTCGGGCCATCAAAACGACTGGTTCTTCGGGCTGACTCGCGACGCCGAGGGGAATCTCTACGGGGCCAATAGCACGCCGTTTATTTATCGCCCCGGCGGCAAACCGCCCGGCTATTACCTGCGGGGCGATGTGCTGAAGATTACGCCCGACGGGCGAACGATCAAGGTCGGCACGGGCACGCGGTTCCATTTTGGCTGGGCCGACAACCGCTCGGGCCGCATGTATTTCAACATCAACCAGGGGCATTATAACTACACCAACGGCATTCACCTGGTCACCGAGGGAGTCCATTACGGGTTCCTGGAGCCCGACCTGAGCAAGGTACAATGGCCGGTCGTTCGGGCGCCGTATCCTTGGTGTAAAGCGCTCAACGGCATGGATTTCGCCGAATCGCCCGTCCCGTTTGGTCCGTTCCAGGATCAAGGTTTCTCGGCCGACTACAACACGAATCAGGTGATTCGCTGGACCGACTACGCCGTGGGCGATAAGCGGCAGGGCGTCTGCTACCCGTTCTTCACCGGCACCGAAGCGGGCCCCACGGAGATCGTCTTCGCCCCCGACGGGGCGCTGTACGTCGGCTTCATGTGCGATCAAGGCTGGTACGGTGGCCGCGCCCGCGGCGGTATCTACAGGATCACGACCACCGGCGAGCCGATCTTCGCCGTCAAGGAAAGCCGGGCCACGGCCGACGGTTTCACCGTCACGCTCACCCAGCCGGTCGACCCGGCTTCGGTAACGCTGGCGATCTGCCCCAAGGTCCACCGCTGGTGGCACGAGAACAAAGGCACCTACGCCTCCCCCGAGATCGCCCACGAAGACGTCGCCGTGCGGGAAATCACCGCAAGCGCCGACGGCCTTACGCTACATCTGAAAACCGATCCGCACATTACGCCGCGTCTTTACCGCATCGAACTGAAAGGCCTGCGATCCGCCGATGGCACCGAGTTGGCCGATGGTTTGATTTATCACACGGCTCATTGGTTGCCGGAATAGTAGCCATCTCGCTTCGTTTAGCCCAGGCACTTGTGCGCGGCGCGGGAAGATTCGCCGGGGATTCCCCGCCCTCCACACTTCCTTCGTGTCCTTGGTGTCTTTGTGGTAAATCCAATCCGACCAGACCGCAGGGCAATTGCAGCACCACGAAGGCACGAAGGGCACGAAGAAGGAAGATGCGGCAACTTCCAGCACAACGGCCGCGACCGGGCGGCTTCACGGGTCCAACTGTGTCATCGCCCAGTCGACACCTTCACTCCGCGGCAGCATCTGCCCCTTATCCGGACCGATTTCCTTGTCGATCAGCGCGTTGAGCTTGGCGTTCATCGCCATGATTAGATCGGCGTGTTTGCTCGGCTTGGCGGCCAGGTTGCGCATCTCCGCGGGGTCGTTGCGAAGGTCGTACAGCTCGAGGTCGTTGAGCCCCGTAAGTTGCTCCAGCGTCGTCGGCCGGTGATGTTGCGTGGGGGCGAAATAGCGGGCAAACGTGTACCGACCGTCGAACACACTCCGCACGGCACCCCGCCGGGACAGATCCGGCCGGGCGGTCGACTTTTCCCCGTTGCCGGCCACCATCGCCTCGACCGCCGCGGCGAAAAAATCGCCGTCGAGGTAGGAGAACATGTTGAACGTAAACAGCGAAGCGTCGCGCACCGCGTCTACGGCCGCGGTTTGCGGACCGCGCAGCAGGGGCGAGAGATCGTGACCCACCAGCCGGTCGTTCATCGCGCGGCGCTTGGCCGTGTCAAGCCCGGCCAGACTGAGCATGGTGGGCACCAGGTCGACGTGGCAGGTAAGGGCCGAACACGTCGCGCCGCTTGGGTAGGCCGGGTGGCGGACAATCATCGGTACTCGGAGTTGACGCTGGTAGACGCACGACCCCTTGCCGCGTAACCCGTGCTGGCCGCCCAACTCGCCGTGGTCGGAGGTGTAGATCACAATCGTCTCGTCCGCCAGCCCCCGGTCGTCCAACTCTTGGAGCACCCGGTCGAGCTGCGCGTCGACGTCGCGGATGCAGTTGAAGTAGTAGTCCTGGTGTTTCTTCCAGCGCTCATCTTCCGGCGGGATGGCCCCGAGCATCGTGTCGTGGCACTTCTTGTATTCGGCGTGAGCCTTGGGCCGGCCCGGCTCGTCCAGCGGTTGCCGCAGGCTCTCGGGTAGCGGCACGTCGTGCGACTCGCGGTAGATCGCGTGATCGGGCGGCCGGCGGATCGGTGCCGCAACCTTGCCGTCATTTTGCACGTTCTGGCCCGGCTCGTCGGTGTTGAGGAACATGATGTCGTGCGGGTTGACGAGGTTCACCGCCAGCATCCACGGCTGCCCCTTGGCTTTCAACTCGGCCCCGCGTCCGCGCAGCCAAGCGATCGCGGCACCGGCCACCATGTGGTCGAACCGGTAGCCGCCCAGGTCGTGGCCGATGACGTCGCCGGGGCCGTAGAAGTCGGAGAAACCGTACTTCTCCATCTCCCGGCCGAGATTGCGCATGTCGTAGCCCAACTTCTGATCAAAACCCTCGGCCAGGTGAAACTTGCCGCTGTAGGCCGTGTAATAGTCGGCCTGACGCAACATGTGCCCGATCGTGGGAATATCGGTCGACAGGTCCGCCTGCCAGGGGAAGTTCGTATTGTCGAACATGCCCGTATGCACGATGTGCTGCCCGGTGTGGATATTCGATCGCGACGGCGTACAGACGGCCGAACAAATGCGATGGTTGGTAAACGTCACCCCGTCGCGCCGCAGCCGCTGGTGCCCGGGCAGCGAAACGGCTTCATCCACCGGCCAACGTTCTTGGTCCACAAGGATGAAGAGGATGTTGTAGCGCCCGCAATGAGGTTCGTTCCGCGGCGAAGTCGCTTTTCCCACGACGTCGGTCTCCTGGGCCACCGTCGCGGACCCCAACGCTCCCGCCGCCAGCCCGGCTGCGGCGGTGGAAACGAATTGCCGTCGGGAAAGTCCCGGTCTGGCCTGTGTATTGGGTTTGGGCATGGTGTTTCTCCTGGTTTCGAGAAACGGTATCGCCGGTGGGCGCGCACCTTGAACACGAGGATTTCACAACAGGCTTACCCCAACAGGGATGGCAAGTCAACACCCCCCGGGAAAGGAAGTTAGCAGATGTTCACCTTTCAGATTCGCGGGACCGCTGCACCACACTATGCCAACGACTGACGGAAGCCAGCCTCCCATTCTCTCTGGGACTCTGCTGTTCCCTCGTTAGCAGCCTTGATCTCCTGAAGTAACCGATCGATCTCGGGGAATTCGAGGATACGTGCAATTTGTCGCAATGCTCCGTCTTCAGCTTCTTCCTCTGTCCAATACCAGATCAGCAAATCGGCTATAACCGCACGAATCGAAGCTCCCAAGACTTCATACGCTTGCGGGCGATAGAAATCGAATTTAATGTACTGCGAGGTTTCCTTCGCAAAACCGGTCACGTAGCTGTGCCCCTCCCATAACGGAACGACTGTCAAGTCATTGGGTGACACATCCAATTCCCAGAGCAGCTTTAGCTCCCGGCAATCATCGCTCAGCATGCGATGTACGAATTCACCCCGCGTGAGCTTCAGAACAGTCTGGGGCAGATTGAGGCCAGCAATCTCAGCTTCTCTGTCTGGCGAATGAATCAACATCTGCTGCTCCAAAATACACTACCGGAGTGGTGTGCCCCGGGACGCTACTCCACCCGATCAATCGCTTCGAGCACCAGTTGTGGTAGCGTGTCCAACTCCCGCAACGAACCGGCAACGCGCGGATGGGCGAAGATGCGGACGCGTTTGACGTAGTCGTCGAATTGGTCGCGGGCCAAGGTGCGGACGACGGGGGAGACGTCGCCGAGGAGGCGGTATTGGGATTGCTTGGCGAAATGGATTTCGACTTGGAACTCGACTTCTCGACCGACGGGCGGGGCGTCGAAGAGGATTTCGTGGGGGGCGATCACGCTGCCGATGGCCTTGCTGGCGATCTGGGCGAATTGCTCGGCACAGGCGGTCAGCCATGGGTAGGGCCTTCCGGCCAGGCGGCGGTAGATCTCTTGCTCCTCGAAGAAGCTGTATTGCACGACCCGTTTGTAGAGCCGGCGCACCGGACCGAACAGGCCGTCGAGCAACTCCCGGGCCGGGCCCTGGCCCGCGACCTGTTCCAAGGCGCCGATCAGGCCCGAGTCGGTCAGCCGGAAAAGATTGTCGAGGTCGAGCCGGTCGTAGAGCAGGTAGAAGGCCCGTTGGAGCATGGCGGTGGCCGAGCGGACGCCGTGGTGCCAGTAGACTTCGCTGAACATCACGTATCGGGCGAAGACCATCAGTTCGGCGGCCGTCTTGCCCTTGTCGGTAATGGCCAGGCCATCGCCCGCCTCGTTGAGGCACAGACTGCCGATGAGTCGCTGCTGGTCGAAATGCCGGCCGTAGGGCACGCCCGCGTGGAGGCTATCGCGGAAGAGGTAATCCATCTTGTCGATATCGATCGGCCCGGAGAGCAGGCTGCCGAGGATGCGTCCGGCGTCGTCGGCCGGTTCACCACTGAGCAGGGCGACGACCTCACGCGGTTGGATCGACCACTGGTCGCGCAGGATCTCGGCGATCTCGCCTTCCAGGAGAAAACTGTTGGCAAACAGTTCGTGGTTCGGTACCTTGGCAAGCCGCATGTCTTCGATCGGATGACAGAAAGGCCAGTGACCCAAATCATGCAGCAAGGCCGCGACGATCAAGACCTCGGCGCGGCGCGGATCGATAGCCCGGGCAAATCGGGGTTGTCGGGCAAGCTGTTTCAGGAAAAGCAGCGCCGTCCGGTACACCCCCAGCGAATGCTCGAACCGGGTGTGGATGGCCGCCGGATAGACCAGCGAGACCAGCCCGAGCTGGCTGATCCGTGCCAGGCGACGGAACTCGGCCGTGTCGATGATCTGGCGGACCCGATCGGTTAGCGGGACGTCGACCTCGGGCGGAATCCGGATGATCCCCCCGCGCGAATCCAAGCCAACCACTTCGGGAATATCAAGGATCGAGGTCATCGGTAGTTGTTAATGTCCAATGTCCAATCGCTAATCCACGACCCAGATCCATCCCATGCCGGCCACCCAGCGAAGGAAGACGGTGACCAGCAAGTAGCCCGAGTAGAGTATGCCGCCGGTGCCGAAGTCGAGATCGAGGGAGGCCAGAGCGGTCAATGCTCCGACGATGATAAAAGGCGTGGCGAAGAAGGCCCACATCCACAACTCTTCGGTTACGTGCGGAGTGACTTGCCACTCCCAGGCAACCCAGAGGATGGCATAGATTGCTCCGCAGGCCCCGGCGCGCAGGTACAAGGCCCTGCCTCGGTAGGGCTCCAATTCGGCGTTCCGCAGGACGGTGTACATGGCGATCACCAGGGGAGGCGAAACGAGCAGCAAGACGGTCAATTGGACGGGGAGATAACCGCCGCCGGCCCAGGTGACGGCCACGGTCAAGATGGCGGCGGCGGCCACCTTCATCGCCAGCAGGGGGTCCCATTTGGCGTCGGTTCGGGCGACCGGTTTGGTCACCAGCCGGCCGTCCACCCCGCGGCCACCCTCGGCAAACTCGGTGTGGCCGTGGACCTTGACCTCCTCGGTCTTCTCGGGGATCGCGATTACCGTCTTGCATTTCGGGCAGGGGCCCGTCTTGCCGGCAAATTTGTCGCTGACGTTGAACCGGGAATGACAGCCCGGACAGATGATTGGAATCGGCATTCGTGCCCCTCGCTGGAGCGCTGATTGGGGGGTGTTACCCAACTATGAAGCGGGTATTTCGACCCCCGCTCAAGATGAGAACCGCGTTTATCTCCGTCGGACCCCTAGTTTCGCAGACCGTGGCCCTTTGTCAAGGATCGCGGTGGAGCGGCGTTGGACGGTGATCCCGGGAAATACCCAAGCCGAAAGAAGGGAATTGCCCGACCGGGTGTGGTAGACTAGTATCGAAGAAGGAAGGAAGTTATAAGAATAGCGAAGTTGTGAAAACAAGCGGAGTTGTGAAAACAATGGTGCTTCAGTTCCTCTGCCCCAACGGTCACAAGATACACTGCCCCGAGGATCGTGGCGGGATGCCGGCTAAGTGTCCGAAATGCGGGGTCAAGTTCCAGGTTCCCAGCCCCGACGAGTCGGATAGCGTGCCATCGCAGGGCCCCGTCGACACGGCCGAAGGTGGGTCGACGGTCTCGGCGGGCGCGACTGTTGGCGTCGAATCCGCGGTGGCCGAGCCGGGCGAAGGCCAGATCGAATTTCTTTGTCCCAACGGGCACCGCCTGCACGGGCCGGCCAGTTTGCAGGGGCAGCCCGGCCAATGCCCGGAATGTAGCTCGCGGTTTCGTGTACCCACCTATGACGACGTACCGGAAGAGGCCGAGACGGAGGCACAGGAACCGGGACAGATCGGCGTCGGACACGCGGCCGCGGGGGATGGGGTCGCGGTGGAAGCGATCGTCGACACTCCGGCGGACGAGTCGGTGGAGGAAGTGACCTACCAACTCGATCTGGACGAGATTTCCGGTGTCGCGCCGACACCCCCGCCTCGCCCTCCCGCGAAGAAATCCGTTGCCAACATCGAATCGGCCGCCGAGTTGATGGCCCGTCTATGGAAATTCAAGGCCAGCGGCGCGACGATCGAATTGCAGTGGGGCGAGGACCAGAGTCTCCAACCGGAGAACTTCGCCCGGGCGTGGTCGCACGGCCCGTTTGGTGTGTTTTCGGTTCAAGAGGCCGACATGACCCACACGGTCTCGGCCGTGGCGTGGGAAGCGATTTCGCGGGTGCTCGTTCGCACCGTGAAGCAACTGCCGCCCGAACTGTCGGGCTAAGAGGTTGTCAATCTTCCTCTTCGCTGGAAAGATCGGCCTCGGTGATCATCGTGAAGCCTTTGGCGGCGAGCGTTTCTTGCCCCATGTCGATGTTGTCGACCATTAGCGCCACGGCAGCCCGACCATGGGGGCGAACCAGCAGAGGGTAGGCCTGGATGATGTTGACCTCGGCTTGCAGTAGTGCCGTGCAGATCGCCAGCAGCGGCTGGGAGTGATCGGACATCTCGACGCCGATCAGATCGCTTTCGATCATCGCCAAGCCGGCCCGTTCGAGGATCTCGCGTCCCGGCTCGGGATGGCTGAGAAGAAATCGGACGAACGCGCATTCGGCCGAGTCGGCAATCGACAAAGCCACGATCCGCACCTTGCTCCCTTCGAAGCGGCGCACGACCTCCAGGAGTTGGCCGACCCGATTCTCCAGGAACACAGTGAACTGCCGGATCGACGGGTAATTTCGACCCCGCATCGTGGAGAATCCGGTTCCCGATTTTTCGTCAAAGCTCATCTGCGGTGCTCGCAAAGTATCTGCATGGGCGGTAGCATACTGCGACCGCCCATCGGGCCGAACTTCCGACTAGACCATCTGGCGCAAGTTTAGTCGTGTTGCGAAGTTCCGTCAACCGGGCTTTCCTCGGTCCGTCATTTTGCGTAGAAAGGGTGGGATCGGCAGTCGGTGTGCCGCAATCGGGGATGGATCGAGTGGTGAAGGTCGTCTGCGTAGACTGCCCTGCCTTCCTGTTTTATGCCCCGCGCGGCGGACGACCGTTGGGTGCCATCGACGGCTTGCCGGCCCGTGCGAAAACAGGGCAGACAAGCTGGCCCCGGCACCCTTCCGTTTCGCGTTGCTGGGCTGTTATCGACCGATTCTTAATGCCTGTCTGATTTGTGAGTCAACGATGCTTACCGAACATACCATACAGATTCGCGTTCGCTACCAGGAGACCGACTCCATGGGCATTCTCCACCATGCCCACTACCTCACCTATTTCGAGATCGGTCGGACCGAGATGCTTCGGGCGTCGGGGGGCAATTACCGCCGCATGGAGGAAGAGGGGTTCTTCATCGTGGTCGTGAAGGCGGAGTGTCGCTACAAACGGCCGGCCTACTACGACGACTTGCTGACTCTCCACACCTACGTGGCCAGGATCACGTCGGCCAAGATCGAGCATGAGTACCGTCTTATGCGTGACGGCGAGCTTCTGGCCGTGGGGACGGTCGCACTGGCTTGCGTCGACCGAGAGGGAAGCGTCCGCCGCGTACCGCAATGGATGCAATCCGAAGAGCCGACGGGCTAGTCGGAGGGGAATGGCGGTTTTTCGCCGCCGATTTCACTCAGCGCATTGCGCGCGGCCCGCTGTTCGGCTTCTTTCTTGTTCCGGCCCCACGCCGGCGGAAAGCGTGTGTCACCGATTCGGGCGCCGATTTTGAAGCACTTGCTGTGGTCGGGGCCTTTCTCGTCCAATAGCGTGTAGGTGGGCGTCGTGCCGGCGTCTCGTTGCGCCAATTGCTGTAAGAGCGATTTATAGTTGTCCCCGATGGCGCCCGAGGCGGCCAGATCGATTTCCGGGCTGATGTGCTTAATAATGAACGCGCGTACCGGTTCGTCGCCGCCGTCGAGATGGATGGCCGCGATCAGCGATTCCAAGACGTCGGACAACAGCGATGGCGGGACGCTCGGATGCGTCACCATCCCCTTGCCCAGGATGAGAAACTCCTGCAACCCGATTGCCTCGCTGATCTTGGCGCAGGTCTGGCGGCTGACGACGATCGATTTGATTCGCGTCAGATCGCCTTCCAGGTATTCGGGATACTGATGGTAGAGAAGCTCGCAGACCACGGCGCCGAGAATCGCGTCGCCGAGAAACTCCATTCGTTCGTTAGAGGCCAGCCGATGTTCGGCCCCGGAAGCGTGTGTCAACGATGCCCGAAGCAGGGCCTTATTCGAGAAACGATACCCGATGCGCTGTTGGCAGTCCTCCAGGAGCGAGTCCAAGTCGGCCGTCGGGTCCGGTTGCGCAGCCAACGACATCCAGTCCACCTTGTTCTGCAAGTAGGGGTTCCGCAAGTAGAGCGATGTTCTGCAAGGGGGCTATCCAGTAACGCCAGCGCCCTGAAAAAGGGTCGATCATTGGCGCGAGAGGGCCGGTGTCGTAAGTCTAGCTGCTGTTTGGTCTTTTGTCAACGCGACATGCCACCCACCGGGGCTGAAAACATGCCGGTGGCAAAAATCGCTATTGCCACCAACGCGGTCAAGCAAGAGAATCCCTCGGGCGGAAACTATCTTCCGGGCCTTTCCGCCCGCGCTTTCGGACAGGCCTCCAGATATCCGCGACCCACCTGGCGAAGGAACCTTCTAACGCCACCCCCCCTCATTTGTGTCATTAAGCATCCCTCAAGAAGAGTAAAGGAGGATTCTCTGATGAGAAACACTTGCCCGGCAACCCATCGGTTCTTCCCGTTCCTGGCGATAGCCGCCGGCGCCTTGATCCTGGGCGCCGCGTTGCACGCATTGGTGCCGTCGGGTTCGGCAGTGGCCGACGAGAAAGTGGCCGACGAGAAGGTGGCCGACGAGAAGGTGGCCGACGAGAAGGTGGCCGACGAGACCGACGCGGCGATCACCCAGGCAAAAAGCCTGTCGCTGGCGTTTCGCAGCGCGGCGGAGAAAACGTTGCCCACAGTCGTTAAGATCAAGACCCGAACGCGTCTGCGTACCAGCGGCGGGATGCCTCGAAATCACTCCTTTCGGGGAACACCCTTCGAGGAGTTTTTCGGCGACGAGTTCGACCTGGATGTC
This sequence comes from uncultured Planctomycetaceae bacterium, assembly GCA_964444795.1. Lineage (GTDB taxonomy): Bacteria > Planctomycetota > Planctomycetia > Pirellulales > Thermoguttaceae > JABMRP01. The sequence continues at coordinate 9,671 of CAYUIQ010000164.1, read as the reverse complement.
CGTCCTCGTTCGCCGTTGCAGAGCGGCGTGGGGTCGGGAGTGATCATCGATCCGTCGGGGGTGATTCTGACCAACAACCACGTGGTCGACGGTTCCGACGAAATCATCGTGCAACTGCCCGACGGGCGGGAGTTGAAGGCCACCGACGTCAAGGCCGACAAACAGACCGACATGGCCCTGCTGAAAATCGATGTGGGCAGTTCCCTGCCGGCGGCTCGGTTGGGCGACTCCGACAAGCTGGAGATCGGCGATTGGGTGATCGCCATCGGCAGCCCCTTTGAACTGGAACAGACCGTCAGCGCCGGGATCATCAGCGGCAAAGGCCGCGAACTGGGGGCCGTGCGGCGTGCCAATCTGCTCCAGACCGACGCGGCGATCAACCCGGGCAATTCGGGCGGACCGCTGGTGAATCTCGATGGCGAAGTGATCGGGATCAATACGGCCATCGCGTCGAACAACGGCGGATACCAGGGCATCGGGTTTGCCGTTCCGGTCAACGTGGCCAAGTGGGTGATCGCTCAGTTGCAGGAGAGCGGAGCCGTCGAGCGGGCCTATCTGGGCGTGGGAATTGGCGAGGTGACTCCGGCGCTGGGCGAGAAGCTGGGCGTTGCGCCGCGCGGGGGGGTGTTGGTTACCGAGGTGTTTCCCGACACGCCGGCCTCCAAAGCCGGGTTCCAGGAGGCCGACGTGATCGTTGCCTTCGCCGGACATCCGGTGCGTACCCCCCGTCAGTTACAGGAATTGGTCGAACGATCACCGGCCGGCACGGGTCAGCCGATCTCCGTCATCCGCGGCGGCAAACGACAGACGTTGCAGTGTGTCGTTCGTCCGATGCCCAACCAGTTCGGCCAGGCCGAACTGCCGGACTTGACGCCCGGTGGCCAGGGCGACGACCAGGGACACCGTGACGCCACGTTGGGGCTTTCGGTAGCCGATCTGAGCGCTGAAGCGGCCCAACAACTGGAAATGGCTCCCAAGTCGGGCGTGCTGGTCACCCAGGTCGACCGCGACGGGATCGGAGCCGAGTTGGGAATCGCCCGTGGGATGGTCATCCTCCGAGTCGGCGATCGGCCGGTTCGCAACGTCGACGAGTTCAAGGCCGCCATGAAGGGCGAAACCCTGACCGAGGGAATCCTCCTCCTGCTGCGTACCTCGCAAGGCAACCGCATGGTGGTTGTTCGGGAATCGTAGCACGCTGGACCGCCCGGCCCGGGCGCTTGTGCCCAGCGTTGGAGGGGAAAAGCGGGAGTGACCGTGCTTCAAAACGCCGGGCACAAGTGCCTGGGCTAAACCACTGGCCCCCCGCGGTACTCTCTGCTAGGCTGTGGTCTGCCCTCAACCGTGGTCTTCTTGCCGGATGCCGCCATGACCAACACGCTCTACCTGCCGGAAATCCGCGCCATGCTGGCCGAGCAGAACGCGGCCGAATTGGAGGAATTCTGCACGGCGTTGCACCCGGCGCGAACGGCCGAGTTCATGGAGGGACTGACCTCCCCAGAGGCTTGGGCCGTCCTTCATTACGCCCAGCAGCCGTTGCGTGGCGAGATCTTCGGCTTCTTCTCGTTGGAAACGCAAATCGAGATCGTCGAGATCACCGACCGGGCGGCGATGGCCACCTTCATCGGCGATCTTCCGCCGGACGACCGTGTCGACCTGCTAGCCCTGGTCGAACCGCGGGTCGTCGAGGAATTGATGCCGTTGATCCCGGCCGACGAGCGCCGCGATATTCAGCGGCTCAGCGCCTATCCGGAGGATACGGCCGGGGCGGTGATGACCACCGAGTTTGCCCGGCTCAGCGAGGAACTCTCGGTCGGCAAGGCGCTGGAAGAGATCGGGCGGCAGGCCGAGGAGCTGGAAACGATCTACTATCTCTACGTGGTGGATGAAGAAGACCATCTTCGCGGACTGGTCTCGGCCCGGCAACTCGTTTCCGCGATGGGCAAACCCGATACCTGCATCGGTCAATTGATGGAACGCGACTTGGTCACCGTCCATGTGCAAGACGATCAGGAGGTGGTTGCCGATCGGGTGGCTCGATACGATCTTCTGGCCATTCCCGTGGTGGATACCGAACATCGCCTGTTGGGGATCATTACCCACGACGACGTGATCGACGTGGTACGCGAGGAAGCGGCCGAGGACGCCTATCTCAGCGCGGCGGTCGATCCGCTGGACGAAGGCTACCTCGAGACCGGGCTGCTGACGCTGGTGAAGAAACGGGCCCCCTGGCTGGTCGTCCTCTTCTTCGGTGCCCTGCTGACCGCCGTCGCCTTGGAAAAATACGATGCGGTCACCAACGATTTTCCCTGGCTGGTGCTGTTCATCCCGCTGGTTATTTCCACCGGCGGCAACACGGGAAACCAGTCGGCCACGCTGATTATCACCGCGCTTTCCACCGGCAATATCACACTGGAAGATTGGTGGCACGTGGTCCGCCGCGAGATCCTCATCGGGTGCCTATTGGGAGGATTCCTCGGCGTTCTGGGATACGTTTCGGTGGTGATGATGGGTCGCCCCCCTTCGGAAGCCTTGGTCATGCCGATCACGATCCTGCTGGTCGTCTTATGCGGCGTGCTCTCCGGGGCGATCCTCCCGTTGGCCTTCCGCCGCATCGGTTTCGACCCGGCGCTGATGAGCAATCCCTTCGTGGCCGGCCTGATCGACCTGCTCGGCGTGATCATCTACATGAAAGTCGCCCTGGCGCTGTTGGAGCGGGCCGTCTGAGACCGTTTCGATGTGGTAGCCGGAGTCGTGAGACTTCGGGGGATACCGCAAATGGCCCGAATTCTCACGAATCCGGCTGCGGGCTGTCCGAAAAGCCTGGAGAACTGCGCAGGGTTTGCCGATTACCCTGACTATGCCGATTCCGCGCTCCAGAAGCGCTTTGGTAGATTACAGGCAGTTTCTCCGGGGGGGGGAATCACGAATGAATGGCTTAAACCATGATGCATTCACCTGTTACGGACGGGCTGTGGCGACCCGCCGGTTGTGCCTTGAGCCTGATCTTGGCCGTATGGATCGTCTCAATCGGTGGTCAACCGGCCATCGGGCAGCAGGCTGCGGTTAACGAATTTCGTGCGTATCCACTGCGGTATGTTTCGGCCGAGGAGGCGGAACGGACGCTCGCCAAGTTGCTTCCCCCCGATAGCGAGGTGTTGGCCGATCAACGTAGCAGTCGGGTACTGGTGCGAGGGTCGGCCGTCGCCCATCAAACGGTTCGCGACGCACTCGGGTCGATCGATCGAAGCGGTCCCCAGCCATCGGCCATCCCGCTCCAGGCACTCTCTCCGCCCGTGCTCAAGGGGTACGCCTGTCGTGCCCCAGACGTAGCCGGGTTGGCGGCACGGCTGGAAGCGGAGTATGCCTCCACGGGCCATGTCCGGGTGGCCACCGATCCGCGGACGGCACAAGTCCTGGTCATGGCCCCGCCGGAAATTCACACTCAGATCCAGGCTCGCCTGGCATCGACGCAAGCATCGCCCGCACCGACGGCGCCCCCAGTAAGTTACTCCGCGCAAGCCCCGCCTCCGACGGGTTACTCTGCCCAGCCGGCACCTCCAACCGGCTATTCCGCGCCGGCGCCGACTCGCGTTGCGCCAGCTTTTGGGACACCGGGCGAAGCTCGGCGGGAGATTCGGCTCCAATACACGACGGGCCAACAGATCGAGACATCGTTGCGTGCCATCTTGGGTCCCCGCCTGCTGACGGCGCTGGGCGGCAGTGTGCGGGCACCGGCTTTCGAGATGACGCTTCGCGATGGCGAGGTGCTTCAATTGGCCGTCAATCACCAAGCCGGCGCGGTCACGGTCCAGGGATCGAATCGGGCCGTCGAGGCGTTTGGCCGCCTGATCGCGGCGCTGGACAAGCAGCCCGGCACCGGGGGATCAACATCCCCCGGGCAGAGCACGCAATTGGTCGCCCTGCGATCGGCCAAGCCGGCCGACGTGCGACGCGCCGTCGATGCGCTGCGCAGCGATCAAGGAACAACTGCCGCGGCCGACGGTTCGTCCGGCGCGATGATGATCGCCCGGATGTTCCAACAGCCGGATCCGGCCGGCGATCCCGCGGGCGACCAGACGCCGATTGTCCCGGAAAACGACGGCGCCACCGGCGACGCAACGGCTCCAGCAGGCGATGCGCCGGCGGCGGGCATAGGATCGCAGACGAGTCTTATTGGGCCGGTTCGCGTCGAGTTTCTCGAAGGGCTCGACGTCCTGGTTATCAGCGGACACCGTCGCGACGTCGAACGGGTACAAGCCATCATCGCCGATATTGAGCGGCTCAGTTCGGTGACCCAACCGGTGATCGATATCCTCCAGTTGCAGCACGTCGATTGCGAGAGTCTCCAGACGCTGCTCGTGCAGCTCTACGACGAGATTCTCTCGTCGCGGCAGGGCAGCGTAAGCATTACGGCGCTGGTCAAGCCGAATGCCCTGCTGTTGATCGGTCGGCAGGAGAATGTGCAAACGGTGACCAATCTTGCTCGCCGGCTCGACCGTGCGGTACCGCCGGAAACCCAATTCCGCGTATTCCACTTGCGTTACACCTCGGCCCTGGAACTGGAAGAGACGGCGCAGGCCTTCTTCGTCGAACGAGGCGGTCTGGGGACGAAAGTGCTGATCACCTCCGACTTCCGCACAAACTCGCTGGTCGTACGCGGCAGTCCCCGCGACATCGCCGAGGTGGCCGAAATGGTTCTTCGGCTGGACACAAAAGACAGCGGGACGGTCAACGAACTCAGGGTTTTCCAATTGGAGAACTCGCTGGCCGAGGATCTGGTCCCCATTTTGCAGGAGGCGATCGGTAGCCAGCAACAGAGCATTTCGGGAGCAGGTGGACGGACCTCCGGCGGTCAGGTGCCCGGAGGATCCGCGGGACGCACGTCGGGCTCGCAACGACGGATCGGCGAGAAGTCGACCATGTTGCAGCTCGTTACGCTCGACCCCCAAGGCCAACGTCGACTCAACTCGGGAATCTTGACCGACGCACGGATTACGGCCGACGGGCGGAGTAATTCCGTGGTCGTTTCGGCCCCGGCCGATAGCCTGGCTCTGATCGAGGCGCTGATCCGCCAACTCGATCAGCTTCCGGCCGCCGAGGCGCAGGTGAAGCTGTTTACGATTGTCAACGGCGATGCGTCCGGCATGGCCGACATGCTGGAGAACCTCTTCGGTCAGCCAACCGGCGGGCAGCAACAGCAATTGCCGATCCAGACGGCGGTTCTCGGCGAGGACAGCACGCTGGTTTCCATGCGATTCTCCGTCGACGTACGCACCAACAGCATCATCGCCACCGGATCGATCGGCGACTTGCAGGTGGTCGAGGCGATTCTCATGCGGCTGGACGAGAGCGAGGGACGGCTCCGCAAGAGCGTCGTCTACCGTCTGAAAAACGCGCCGGCCACCGACGTCGCACTGGCCGTCAACCAGTTTCTCGAGAGCGAACGCGACGTGCAGCAGATCGAGCCCGGGTTGCTCAGTGCGTTCGAGCAAATGGAGCGCGAGGTCGTCGTCGTTCCCGAGCCGGTCAGCAACAGCCTGATCGTCAGCGCCACGCCCCGGTTCTTCGAGGAGATTGAACAGTTGGTCCTGGACCTCGACGAACGGCCGCCGATGGTGATGATCCAGGTGTTGATTGCCGACGTTCTACTTAACAGCGTCGACGAATTCGGCATCGAATTGGGCCTTCAGGACTCGATCCTCTTCGGCCGTAGCGAGGACGGTGTCCCGGGATTCAATTTCAACAACCAGCCGTTGGGTAACGGCCTCCACGCGGCCGAGTACCTCGCCGGGCAGGCGCTGTCGAATTTCGGCGTGGGCCGCGTCAGCGGCGAGACCAACTACGGTGGGCTGGTCCTCTCGGCTTCCAGCGACAGTGTGAGCGTCTTGATCCGGGCACTCAAGGAGTGTCGCCGCGTTGACGTCCTCTCCCGCCCGCAGGTCATGACCCTGGACAACCAGCCCGCGTTCATCCAAGTGGGCCAGCGCGTCCCGCAAGTGACCGGCACGGGGACCAACTTGGGAACCACGACCTCGCAGGTCACCTACACGAACGTGGGCCTGATCCTGGGGGTCACACCGCGGATCAGCCCCGACGGACTCGTGGTCATGGAAATCGACACCGAGCGATCCGAAGTGAGCGACGAAGGAGGAATTCCCATCTCCGTATCCGGCGGCGAGGTGATTACCGCCCCGCGCATCAACACGATCACGGCACAAACGACCATCAGTTCGCTGAGTGGCCAGACGATCGTCTTGGGCGGGCTGATCACGAAAAAGAAGACGAAAGTCAGCCGGCGAGTCCCGTTTCTGGGCGACGTGCCGCTGGCCGGGCACCTTTTCCGCTACGACGGCGACGTCGAACAACGTACCGAACTGCTGATCATCATGACTCCGCATATCGTCCAAAGCGAAGAGGAGGCCGAGCGGATCAAGCAAGTCGAAGCGGCACGGATGAACTGGTGCCTCCGCGACGTGGTGCAAATTCACGGGCTGGATAGCGGCGTGCGAACGCGCAACGACGAGTGGATCGACGCGGAGACCAGTGTCATCTACCCCGACCTCGACCCGGGCGTGCCGCCGACGGCACCCACGCCGGCGCCAACGGCTCCGACGCCGCGTGAAATGGTCCCTGCGCCGGGCAGGATGGTTCCTCCGCCAAGTCGTGCGGTTCCCGCGCCGGGACGCTCTCCGTCGTTTCCCCAACCACCGGTCGTGCCGGCTCCGTCGTTTCGCCAGCCGACTCCTCCCCCGACTTCCCAACAGCCGAACACACCCATTCCGGCTGCCACTTCCCAACTTCAACATCGTCAACAGATGCTGCGACGTCAGACCGAACCGCTCGTTGCTCGGCCGCAACCCTATCCGGTTCAACCGGCCGGTTATTGGGCCACGGACCAGCTTCGGTAGACCGTGCCGCACCGCTCGTGCCATACCGCTTGTCGTCGAAGGAAAGAAACCATGCAATCATCCACTCAGGCAACCCTCGCGCGAGTCGTTCTGCCCGTCTGCTTGGCTTTGTGCAGCGGCTGTGCGGGGTTGAATCTCGATGAGACCATATCGTGGGATACGCTCTGGGAAGGAACGCCCGAGCCGCCGGAGTCGGTGGTCGCCATCTGGACACCGATCGTGGCCACCCACGCGTCGCGCGGTCCGATGCGCGGATTTGGCGGACGGCTGATGTTCTACGGAAAGGACCGGGAGAAGACGATCAAGGTCGAGGGCACACTGGTTGTCTACGCCTTCGACGAAGTCGGGCGCGAGTCCACCAACGTCAAGCCGGATCGGAAGTACGTCTTCACCCCGGATCAACTTGCCGGCCATTACAGCGAGTCGAAGATCGGACACACCTACACCGTCTGGCTGCCGTGGGACGGAGTCGGCGGCCCGAAAAAGCGGGTCAGTCTGATTACCCATCTGATGTCCGACGAAGGTATCATGGCCCGCGGCGAGCAGACGATGCACGTTCTGGCCGGGCCGGCGGAAACGACCGAGCCACAGGTCACGGATCGGCCCTCGGAAGGGGCGGCGGATCCGTCGGTGCAACGGGCGTCGTACGAAACGGCCACTCATGCGGGGCGGCCTCTAGGAAGCCCCACGGCTCGTCCCGTCGGCCCGCAACAGCGAATGCAGACAACCACCTTTTCGCTACCGCCGAAAATCGGCCGAACCCCGCCCGCGCTTGTCGGTAATCCGCGGGAACCGACACCCGCTCGCCCCACCGTCGAGACCTCGCCTTCAATCCCACCACGCGAGCCGGCCGGGGCTACTCCGAACCCTGTTCCGTCTCAATCACGGGTAGGCGTGGGGGCGTGGACGCGTCCGAGCTTCCCTCCACCACCAACTCGTTTTTCACGTTCCAGATCCCGGGCTCTAGGCGCACCAATTGCTCGGCTAGAACGCGATCGTGTTGCGAGGCAACCGTTCCCCGCAGAATAGCCGTCTGTCCCTCGACGGCCACTTCGACCGGCGCGATGACCCGGACTCGAGAAGTCCGCGCCAATGCCCTGGTCAGAGCGATTCCCCGTTGATCGAAGCCGCGTGGATCGAGCGTTGGTCCGAGGGGGCGGAATCCCAGAGTGAGGCTGGTGCGCACCTGTTCGCGGGCACGACCACCGGTCCCGGCACGAGCACCGGGTTGGTTCGCCCCGCCAGGGCGCCGGCCGGCATTGCCCAGACCGGAAAGACCGCCCCGGGCGTTGCCGCCCCGCATTTCTTGCATGGCGCTCATGAAGTCGTTGAGGTCGCCCGTGTCCGACCCGACAAACTGCCGGCTATTCGACTCACGCTGTTCGCGACTCGTCGCTCGCACAAAGTCTTCGTTGCCGCTGAGTTGTCCCACCGTCTCGTCGGCCGTGGTGGTACGGCTACCGGGGGCGCCACCGGAGAAGGTACGGCTTCCGGCCGATAACCCTCCGCTCCCCCCAAGAGATCGGTTGCCAAACAGACCGCTCGACTGCGCCAACGCTTCCGACGCACCAGCGACCACGACGCCCGCCGCAAGCAGGACGATACAGTCGAGTTTTCGCATGATTTCAACCCTTTCCTGTCGACGGACCGCAATCCCTGTCGACGGACCACCAGCCCAACACATTGTACTCAAACGGCAAATGTCAAGGCAACAGGATGCCTTTCTTGTTTATCGGTTCCGCAGCGTTTTCCTCGGAAGCGTTTACGTTGGAATAAGGGGATAGACGCACGCCGTAGAGAAACTGGGGGGGCTCGGAGGTATGTGCCGGCTTGCTGAAGATCTGCCCTACGGCGGGACACTCGGTCGCGATCTTGCCTCGCCGAAGGGCCCGAGGCGACAAGAAGCAAGAGGTGGTTCGTTTCGTTCGTTGTGCGAATGTTCGTCGGCAAATCGGCCCATTTCTAGGACGCCGGGCACGTGGCCGGGCCGTAGGAAAGCGGGAAGCCGCGGCAGAGTTCGGCCATTTTGGCAGCGGAACGGTTCTTTGGTGCTCCTTTTGCAGGGGGCCAAGAATCGTTGACGTACAAGGGGATTCTTGGCATACGAGCGGGGAATACGGGGGCGGAATTGGGCCCGACGGAAAAAAAACCCGTGACCCTTGTTGACACCGTTCGAAATGCCGATAGAATAACTTGTCTGTGGTGGACATGACTGCTTCGGCAGTGTGGTCGCCACGTTGCTCTTTGACAATTTGGTAGTGTTTTTTGATGTTAGTTTCAGCCAGCAATGGATAGATTTGGAAGCGTTCTCCATCAATTCCGGGAGAGCGTTTCTGGACAAACCTTTTATGGGTTTATTATCCTTCGCCGGGTGGATTCCGCAAGGAATTTGTCTGGATGAGGGTGAAGCCTAAATACTAATTGAAGGGTTTGATCCTGGCTCAGAATGAACGTTGGCGGCGTGGATTAGGCATGCAAGTCGAGCGAGAAAGTCCCTTCGGGGATGAGTAAGGCGGCGAAAGGGAGAGTAACGCGTAGATACTTGCCCTCGGGTTCGGGATAGCTGCGGGAAACTGCAGGTAATACCGGATAATATCTCCGGATCAAAGATTTATTGCCCGAGGATGGGTCTGCGTCCTATTAGCTTGTTGGTGGGGTAATGGCCTACCAAGGCTAAGATGGGTAGCGGGTGTGAGAGCATGACCCGTCTCACTGGGACTGAGACACTGCCCAGACACCTACGGGTGGCTGCAGTCGAGAATC
>CAYUIQ010000163.1:0-21068 GCA_964444795.1 uncultured Planctomycetaceae bacterium | reverse complement strand
CGCTCGACCGCCAGGCACCCATGTATCAAGAAAAAAATGGTGCCGCCGGGGTCGATCCGTGACGCCGGCGGCACCGTGTAGGGCAGGCGGAGACATGTCACTGTCTTGAGCGCTTCCTTGCGCTCGACGGTGGCTGGGCCAACCGCTCCGTCGCTGCCGCTGATATATCAAAAAGTAACGATCAAATCGCAGGCGGCCATGAACTGGCTGCTTCGGTCTCCGGCGTCGAAGGGCAGGGGGCCGCCCGCCGAGTTTGCCTCGTACCAATCCCATCGCAGTTCCGGCCGCAGGACCCAATTGCGATGCGGCTTCCAGTTCACGCCGAGGCTCACCTCGTAGAAATCGCCCACGAAGGGGCCGGTGTTGAGGTTGCCTGGTCCCAGCCCGGTGACCCGGGTTCCGTCGTCGTCGCGCAGGACCTCGAACCGCAGCGCGGCCGCCCAACACGAGTTGATCTTGTACTCGAAGTACTGGTTCAGGCCGTACCATTCCGACGTGGCTACCGCGCTGCCGGCGCTTTGGCCGTAGTTGTGTTGAATGATGTACTTCAGCCGATCGCTCAGTTGAAGACCGCCTACGATGCTGTACAGTAAGACGACGTTTCCGGGTCCTTGTTCGCTGGAGGACAACGCCAGGGCGAGACTCTTGCGGCCGTCGCAACTCGTCCAATTCATGCCGCCGAGGAATCCCAGCGAGTCCAGCCCGTCGGTGTCGTCGAACTGGTCCAAGCCGCGATGGACTCCCACGCTGAAGTTGAAGCGGTCGTTCACGTCGTACGTCAGCAGCGCGCCGGTGTGGGTCAAGGTCTCGGCGTACATGTAGGCGTACGAATGGGAGTAGAAGAAATTGGCCGGGGCGTCCGCCACTTCGTAGCCGATGGGGGTGAGGAAATGTCCCATCCGCAGCGTGAACTTGTTGTAGGCTACGTCGAAGTAGAACTGGGGCAGGGCGGCCTGGTAAAACGGCTCGGTCTGGTTCCAGTTGGCTTCCAGGCCGTCGACCGCTTGGAGGAATCGACCGTCCGTACCGTAGGCGAAATCGACGCGGCCACCGATCGCCCAGCCACATCCGCCGTTGTCGACGGCCTTCTCCAGGAAGAGCCAGAACTGATTCATCTGGTATTCGCCGTCGCGATCGTTGTATCCGACTACGCCGTTGTACCGATCGGCCGGATTGTTGGACACCACGCTAATGCCCTGGTCGATCCAACCGCCGATCTCGATCCCGCGACAGTCGAGCGAGTCGGAGTCGAACAGTTTCCAGGGCTCGCCGCCACAAGGCGCGCAATGATCGAGCCCACACTCACCCGAATCACATCCGGAGAGCCCGCACCCGCCAAACAGGCTGCCGCGCCGCTTGCCTCCACGTCTCGCCAGGCCGCATGCGTCGCCGGTACACCCGGCACAACCACCGTGAATACACGAGTCGCATCCCTGGTGGGAACTGCCGTCGTAAGCCGGGTCAAATCCGGAGCCGTCCCGCGTTTCGACTTCCTCTTGATGCCCCACCAGCACCATCCCCTCGGAACTTGGCGGCTCATTGAGCGAAAGACGCGGGATTCCCTCGGCGGCGGCTTCGTCGCCGTCCTCTCGGTGGGATGCCGTTTGGATGCCGGCCCCGTCGCCCGTGAAGAGTTGCGGCGCCACAAGTTCCAGGTTCGAGCCTTCGAAGGGAAGTGAGGCAGGGGTCTGGTCCACGGCCAATGTGCCGCAAATCGACCCGAAGGCAATAACCGAACCGGCCAGTAGCCAATGCCGTTTCCTCATGGCGATCTCTCCGACGGATTGAACTGGGATACGCCGAGGGGGAAAGTCCAGCCAACGATGGGGATACCCCGTTCAGCAATATCATTCCCACTATCACAACTGATCGGAACTTCGCAAAGCATATATTCAGAGAACGCCGCAGAGCCCGAACAACCAGAGCGACCCGCACGCCGGGCCTATCTTCCGTAACTTGCCATCTTCTCGCGGGCGTCTCAAAATACCGCCCCGAAACGAAATACCCCGGTCGGCACGGAATTCCGTTGCTCCGGGGCAATTTCAGACCGGTGCGATTCGCCCCCTCGCACGGGCCGTACGGCAACGGGTCCGGAATTTCCGAGGCGCTTCGAATTGTCGTACGTTTGCCGGAAAAGCCGAGCGGGTACCATGGCGATACGCTCCGCTGGCCGAAGGTCGTTCCGGCCGGCACGGTGTGCCACGAGCCAACCAGCGGCGTCGATTTCTATCCAACGTTGCCGCGGTGTGCGGGAGTGCGGCCCGATCGGCGGCAGCACCTCGACGGCGTCTCGATCCTGCCGCTACTGAGCAACCCGAAATCGCAACTTAATCGCGATGCGCTCTACTGGCACTATCCATTGGGGCAGCCGCATTTTCTCGGCGGCCGTTCTTCCGGCGCGATTCGCCAAGGCGGCACACAGCATGATCGTGCGCATCGAATGATCCCCGTTCCTTGAGTAACGACGGAAGGCCCGGCCCACGCCCGGAATCCCATATGGCGAAGATCCTCGGCCGAACCATAAGTGTCAACGCTTCGCGTAGCCGAACATCCTACTGTCCCGCGGGGACTTCCGGTAGAATGCGCCTTGCCGACATTCAGACCTATTGTCTCCCCCGGAGCAGGCTGCCGCCTTGCGGCGGAGGTGTAACTTTCGGACGAAGGAAAAGGAGTAGCCATGTTTCCACGTTTCGCGTCCGCCATCGGTTCGTCAACTACCTTACCTGGGCCGAGAAGGACGCTCCCGGTATCAGGACGCTCAACACGCATTTCAACAAGCACGGGTATTACACGATTTCCAACGGCAAGGTCTTCCATCACGCCCAGGACAATGCCGCGGGTTGGTCTGAACCGGCGTGGCGTCCCAAAGGCGTGCCCACGTATCAGCTTGCTGAGAACAGAGCCGTTGCGGTGACGAGGTCGAGGCAGCAGGGCCGACCGGGGCGCGGCCCGGCGTTTGAGGCCGCCGACGTGTCGGACGACGCCTATGCCGACGGGAAGGTGGCAGAGAAATCGGTCCAGGACTTCCGGCGGTTGGCCAAGATGGACAAGCCGTTCTTCCTTGCCGCCGGTTTCTACAAACCGCACCTGCCGTTCATCGCCCCGAAGAAGTATTGGGACTTGTACGACCAGAACCAGATTCGCCTGCCCGAGACCTACCACCGACCCCAAGACGCGCCGGACGTCGCCATTCACGGTTGGGGGGAACTGCGGGCCTACGCCGACGTTCCCGGCCGGGGGCCGCTACCGGACGAAATGGCTCGCACCCTGATCCACGGCTACTACGCCTGCGTCAGCTACACGGATGCCCAGATCGGCAAGCTGTTGGACGAATTGAAACACCTCGGTCTGGCGGATAAGACGATCGTGATCCTGTGGGGCGATCACGGCTGGAATCTGGGGGAGCATACGCTGTGGTGCAAGCACTGCTGTTTCGAGACTTCGATGCACGCCCCGCTGATCGTCAAGGCTCCCGGGATCGATGGCGGCGCGAAAACCCTTGGCCTGACGGAGTTCATTGACATCTATCCATCGCTCTGCGAACTGGCCGGCCTTTCCTTGCCCGACCATCTGCAAGGCAAGAGCTTCGTGCCGTTGATGAAGAATCCCGGGCAGAAGTGGAAAACGGCGGCGATCGGCCGCTATCGTAACGGGGACACGATCCGCGCGGACAGGTACCGTTTTACCGAGTACACGGGCGCCAGCGGCGATTTTCTCGCTCGGATGCTCTACGACCATCAGATCGACCCGCAAGAGGACGTGAACATCTCGGAGCGAAAGGAGAGCGAAGACGTTGCCCGGGAGCTTGCCGAGGCACTTCACCAGGGAAAGGGGAAGAAGTGACCGCCGACGACCTTCCAACGCGCCTTCGCGCACTCCCGGTCGTGTTTTTGTGGCTCGTCCTGGGGATTTCTTGGATCTGGGCCTCACTGACCATCTGGTACTGTTGCCCATGGCCGATGTGGGCGTGTGTGCCCGTTACCGCGGCTCGGGTCATGGCAACAACAGGGTGCTATCTCCAAGGAGGAACAGGCACAGGCGATTGCGGAGTTGGGTGGGCCACCGGCGGCGGATGTGGCGTAAGCCGACAAGATTCCGCCCACGTCAGGGTGTGGTCGTCGCGCCATTCTCGCTCGAAGTGCGTCCATCGCATCCAGAATCTGGCCCGAAGCCCATGCCGCGACCCATTCCCATGCCTTGTCCCTGCCCCCGCCCTTGCCCCCGTCCCTGCCCCTGACCCCAGCCTCGCCCTGGCCCGAAACCTCCGCCGACACCCGGGCCGTCGTCCTCATGGACATCGCCCGAGCGGGGTTCGCGGGATGTTGCAGTGCCACTCCCTCGATCGTTCGAGGAGTCGTCTTCACTACATCCGCCGGCTCCCATGCCGCGACCAAATCCTTGACCACGTCCCCACCCGGGGCCTTTTTCGCCGCGGTTGGCGCCGGCTTCGGGATGATGCTTTTGGATGGCGGTGAGAACGTCGTTGGGGGCAACGCCCTTTTGCCGGCCGACTTCACCCACGGTAAGCCCGCTGTCGTCGACCGTGAACCCTTCCTCTTGAAGTGCTTTCGTCAACTCGCCCAACGAGAGGTTTATGTGGCCGGCAAATTCCACCAACGTCAACTCCTCCGCGTGGGGAGCGGGGGCCTGCGCCGCCCTCACCTCCCAGTAGTCCTTGATTTCGTCATTCAGTGCCATGATCGAGCTGAAGGGAGGAATGCTGGCTATCGCGCCGACAACCATGAGAATCGCAACTGCCGCGGCGACGGCGAGTTCCCTTTTCATGTGCAGCCCGGCGACGGCCTTTTTCTTGAGATAGCCGAGGAACAGCGACCAGTTCAGGTAAAGGTGGAGTCCGGCAATGAGCACGAAAAGGATGCTATTCATGATATGCACCGCACCCCACTGGTCTTTGCCGAGCCCAAGCAGCGTCCAGTCGGTCCAGTGGGCGACACGGCCTCGGGGGGTCAGAAAGAGCATGGTGCCCGAGACGGCCATGACCAGAAACGACAGGGTTAATAGCAGTGAGGCGAAGCCTCGCATGCTAAAAGACCGTCGCTTCGCCGGCGGTGGCTCGGCGGTTCTTTCGGCCGGCGGCGTGGTTTCGGGAGAGTCCGTGAATTCTTGATCTTGTGCGGTCATGGGATCGTTCCTTTCGTTGACTACCGTAGGCAAATGGAAGACATTTCCGGCATCATGCACGCCGTACCCGCAAGGGTCTGCGCGTCTGCCCACACGCAATTTGAATGCCAATTTGTTCGCTAAGCGCATCCAGATTGTCGTCCCTGCCGTATTTCGCGAGCCCGAGTCCCGTGAGCCATCTGAAAATACCATGCAGGCCACCCTGGAGCGGGGGGGGCCGGGCACGGGTCGGGGATCGTCGGTGGAGCAGTGCATGCAAGAAGGGCGCAATTCCAGGGCGGCACGCGTGCAGATCGTTCACACCTCTGTGAGGGTCACGCCAGTCTGGCCTCCCCCAGTTTGCCTGGCGCAAGGTCATCTTCATGACCGCGGTGAGTACCGAGGAAGCCGTTCATCGCCGCCGCCAACAACGAGTCGTACGAGATCGACGTCCGTTTGCGCCCCGACGATCGCGACAGCCTTGCCTCTATGCGATTCTGGACGCTCTTGGACTGGTTGCCGCCGTGAATGGAAAAAATGCGGAGCAACGCTAGCAAGTGCATTTCCGTGCATTCACAAACGGCCCTTCGCCCCTCACTGCCTCGTCAGCACCGCCGCATGGCTCAAACAGATACGTGGACGCTCCTCTACCTGGAACCCCACCTCTTCCGCCAAAGCCATCACGCGAGCGAACTTGCCCTGCGGCACGTGTCCAACCGGTTCTACGATCAGGAACCGGCCCTGAGTCCGCAGGAGTCCGTGGATCTCGGTGATGACCCGTTCAGCGTCCGGGACTTCGTGGACAGAGTAGAAAGCCAGTGCAAAGTCAACCGGTTCGTCAATGCCGCTGGAGTTGGGTTCGCATCGGTGGGTATGGATTTGTTGCGTCACTCCTGCTTTGGCGGCCCGTTTCCGCAACACGTCAAGCATCTTCTGCTGAAGATCGACGGCAATCACACGCCCCTCATCACCAACGATCCGAGCCATGGGGGTAGAGAAGAATCCCATGCCGCAGCCGAAGTCCATCACGGTCATGCCCGGCTGCACGTAGGGCGCAAGGATCTCTTCAGGCTTGTGTAGCAGGCGGCGGAAGCGGTTATCGATGAGATAGCCGCCCCACCATGGACAGACATGCGGTGACATTTTCTTCTCTATTGCTTTATTGCTTTGCCTGACGTTGCTTCCTCGCCCGATCAAGCCAGTCGGGAACGGTGGCGTCAGGCGTCGAGTCGTAGCCGGGAATATACGGCTTAATGTCGAGGACGGCGGTGCCATCGAAGGCATCGGTCTTTTCGATCTCGATGACGTTGTCCTCGACCGAGACAAGCTTGCACAGTGTCAAGGCAAGCAGATTCGGACGAACTGGGGACCGAGTCGCGAAAACACCGGTGAGTGGATTCTCCCGATTGCCCATGGGACGGACCTGGAGAATCGACCGTTTCTCGGGCGTATCGTTCCTGTCGAACCACCAGAACATGAAGACGTGGGAATAGCCGTCCAGCCCGAGCAACCCCGGCTGATGCTTCTTGTCGAGGACGATCAGCGTTCGCCCCTCTGCTTTCTTCACATGGCCGATTGGCTGGACCTCGAAGGTCCTGCTTTGCCGTGGCTCGGTTTCGGCTGCTTCAACGGGAAGTGCCGTAGCAACAGTCAGGGCCCCAGCGAGTGCGATAGACAAGCGTTTCATGATTTGCTCCTGAAGGTGTGTTCTGATTTGGCGGCGGGTCATGAGGCCCATTATAATGGGGCGAGGTTCTCGGGGCACCCATCCCACCGTTTTTGGGGGGGATGTTACGCCGCTGTAACCTTTTCGGCCGGTTCCGCGTCCGTATGTATAGACGCCGCTGAAACGGCGTGACCAACGTTCGTGTAATCGGACCATGAGGCCCAACGATGAAATGGTTTCATAGCAACTGGCGGGCGGTCGGCGCCGTTGGCGCACTGATCCTGATCGCTGGATTATCCCTCGGTAGACCAAGCGCCTGTATGCCCCCGGCAATACCGAGTCACCAATTACGCACACGCACGGAAACAGACGGAGGAAATGAGATGTCTACGTCCACTCAGGCCGATGGCAAGGTTCAACACGCCAACGACTCCAATTTTGACCAGCGGGTCCTAAGCTCGGACGCTCTCGTCCTGGTGGATTTCTACGCCGACTGGTGCGGCCCGTGCAAGATGCTGGCCCCGGTGCTCGAAGAATTGGCCCGTGAAAACCCTGAGGCCAGAATCGTCAAGGTGAATGTCGATCACAGTCCGCGGTTGGCCGCCCGCTACGGCATCAGTTCGATCCCGAGCCTCAAGGCGTTCAAGGACGGCCAGGTTGTCGGCGAGCATGTCGGAATGGCGAGCAAGGCCCATCTCAAGGCTCTGCTTGGAGACTAGGCTTTGTCTCAAAACGCATTTCGTCGCGTTGTACGATGGCCCTCCGAGGCCGTCGCTGTCGAGAAACACGGACTCCCGACGGCCTCGGAGGGCCATCGTACGGGTTTTGAGACAGAGCCTAGCTCATCGGAACAGAAAAGAGCACGTCGGACCCGACCATCCCCATGCCGTGGGATGGTCGGGCCTTTTCTAACCACCATGGCTTATCAGATGACGAGGGAACCAACCATGAAAAGAACACTGATCGCCGCCGTGGCCTTGCCGTTGATCACGGCGGGTATGGTCCAAGCGCAACCGCGGCAAGTTGCGGAGGCAAAACGAACCGTTCCGGGCCTGTGTGTGACCGCGGAGGAAGCCTACGAGAAATGGAAGGCCGACCCCGAGAACGTCAAGATCATTGATGTCCGCACCCCCGAGGAATACGTCTTTGTGGGCCATCCGGCCATGGCTTGGAACGTGCCGTTGAAGTTCTTGGCTTACGAATGGGACGCCGAAAAGAAGACGTCCATCATGAAGTTGAACTCGGGCTTTATTGCCCGGGTGAGGGAAATCGTCAAGCCGACGGATACGATCTTGGTCACATGCCGTTCGGGACAGCGGAGCGGACCTGCCGTCAACATTCTGGCGGAAGCAGGGTTCAAAAAACTCTACAATGTTATCGACGGCGTGGAGGGGGACAAGGTGAAAGATCCGGAAAACATCTTCCACGGCAAGAGGATGAAGAACGGCTGGAAGAACTCGGGCCTGCCATGGACGTATGATCTGGACCCGAAGCTGATGTATCTGGAAGCGGAAGAGTAGAAGATTCACTCGACAAGGATGCTTCTTGCATCGGGTAACCGACTTCGAGGAGGTTCCCGCCCGCGTTGTCTCGTGTTTTCCGCCGCCAAGGATTGTCGCCACGGCATCGGACACGTTGCCAAAGAATCCCCGCCGCTCGTTGCCCGACATCAGGTGGGCGGTTACTTCGCAAGATCCGGTCCGTGTCACTCGCTCCGCTTGAGTTTCACCAGCTTCAACACACTGGCCGGCGGCAGGGGTGGTTGACGCGGGCGGTCGTGGTGGGCCGGGAGGGTCTCCCAGCGGAGTATGTACTTCACGTCGGGATCGTTCGGCCCGCCCAGGTCACCGGCGAGTTTCACGCCGATGCCCTCGAAGGCGATGGTCGGGCGGCTCAGTTCCTTGGGACGCGACGACGGCTGTGCGACGGTCCGATCGGTCGGGCGAAGTGTGGCTTCATCCAGCACAATCCGGCCCGAGCCGTAGTCGCGGTGGCGATAGGTTACGAGAAACAGGTCGGGCTCGACTTTCGCCAGGGTGCCGACCGAAATCCCGATAAACGGCATCGCGCCGCCACCGGAGAAGGCGATCTCCTTCTCCCAGGTCGTGAGCGGATGACGCTTCCACTGGCCGTCCTCGAACCGGGTGATGTAGATTTGCATGTGCCCGTTGTCGTCGCTCTTGTGATACGCGATGACCGGCCGGTTCCGCGAATCGAAGGCCAGCTTCTGGCATCCGTTGATGATGCCGCCGCCGGAGGGGACCGGGTCGACGCACAACTCCGACTGCTCCAGCAGCAGCGGCAGCGAGACCGGTTTGCCGCCGGCCGTTTCCCAGTGTTTCATGTCCCGACTTCGGGCGTACGACAGATCGTGGTTGGTCGCGCAGTCGGGCGTATCCCGCCAGACCCAAACGACGTGGAACAGTCCGTCCGGGCCACGCGTCGGGCCGTTGGGGTAGGCGTTGCGTTTGCCCTGGCCCTCGAACAGCGGCGCGTCGAAGAACCGGGTCCACGTCTTGGTGGCCACGTCGTAGCCGTTGTAAAAACGCCGGCCGTTGCCGCTGCCGCCGGAACGGTAAGTGAACAGCAGACGGCCGTCCGCGTCGTTAAGGAATCGCGGATACGTGCATCGCTGTTCTTCCTGGCCGGTCATCGGCAGTCGCTCGAACGTTGCGATATCGCCGGGCTCGCGGGTGCGGAAGTAGATCAACGGCACGCAATGCATATTGCCCGAGAGGTGCAAGTGGCCCGTCGAGTCGACGGCCATGGTGATGTAGTTGTGGCTGTCCCAACCGATCTTGCTGGGAAGCTCGACCTTCCGCCACTGCCGATCCCCAAGTTCTCGCCGGGCGACGATCATCTGGTGGTCGGCGTTATAGTAGGCCGCGTATTGCCCCTCGCCGTGGGTCAACAGGCAGAACCCCACCGGAAACCACGACGGCACCGTGTCGATCTCGATGGTTTCGGCGATGCGATACTCGGCGGCGGCGAGTTCAGCGGTGCCCCAGGCAATTGAGACTGAAAAGATGGCAAGGTACAGAAAGGTCCGCAGCGGGGCTTTCATGGTGATCCTCTTTTGGTCGCAGCCGGTTGGAAACGGCGGATACGTGGAAACGGGTGCCATTTGGATCCTGCCGGATGTTACCACGGGGCGAGCCCCATTGCCAGTTGTTGCCCGGGATTTGCACGGTGAGGCCGGAAGCATTATCCTGAGTACCGTAACGGGGAACGCCAGGGTTCCGCGTCGGCTATAGCAAACAGACCTCCAGAGAAGGAAAGCGACGACAAGTCATCGCACTCCAAAGCCATGAAAACACTCATTTTCCATCTGACCCTCCCGGCCGTTTTGTGCATTGCCCAGTTGACGATGATACCGTCATCGGCTCAGGCGGCCGGGCTCGAAGCGGGCGTGGCGGTTGTCGACGTGACGCCGCCGTTGGGTTACCGCATCAGCGGCTACTTTCACCAGCGGCTGGGCTCGGGGACCCACGATCCGCTGTTGGCCAAGGCGATCGTCTTCCGGCAGGGTGACCAGCGGGCGGCGCTGGTGTTGTGCGACGTGATCGGCATCTCGGCGGAGTTGTCGGCCGAGGCTCGGCGGATCATCCAGGAGAAGACGGGCATCCCGGCCGAGTGCGTGCTCGTGGCCGCCACGCATACGCACACCGGGCCGCTCTACTGCGGTGCGCTGCGCCGCCATCTGCACGATCGGGCCGTGGCCGAGACGGGAACCGACGCGGCGGAGAAGGTCGACTATCCCGAGCGGCTTGCCAGGGGAATCGCCCAGGCCGTGGAAGACGCGGCCGCCGCGGCCCAGCCGGTGAAGTTGCAGACGGGCGTTGCCCAGCAACAGGGGCTATCGTTCAACCGGCGGTTTCATCTGAAGACCGGTCCGCCGGTTCGCTTCAATCCGGGCAAGCTCAACCCGAATATCATCCGGCCAGCCGGCCCGATCGATCCGGACGTCGGTCTGGTGCTGCTTCGCGACGCGGCGGACAATCGAGCGCTGTCCGCGCTGTCGGTTTTCGCGCTGCATTTGGACACCGTCGGCGGTACCGAGTACAGCGCCGATTACCCGTTCTACCTGCAAGAATCACTGCGGGAGGCGTTGGGCGATCGGTTCGTCTCGATCTTCGCCAACGGCACCTGCGGCGACATCAACCACATCGACGTTTCGCACAACCGTCCGCAGAAAGGGCACGAGGAAGCCCGGCGCATCGGCGAGACTCTAGCGGCCACGGTCAAAGCGAAGCTGCCCGAGTTGACCGACGTGGCGCAGCCGGCGCTGGGCGTGCGTACCGCGGTGATCGACGTTCCGCTACAGAAGCCCGGCCCCGACGAGTTGGCTTGGGCTCGCGAGACGATGAAGCAGGTCGACTCGCGCCAGGTGGCGTTTCTCGATCGGGTCAAGGCTTACAGCATCACGTCACTTGCGGCCACGGACAAAGAAACGCTGCCGATGACCGTGCAAGTCTTCCGCCTCGGTCCGGAGGTTGCGATCGTGGCCCTGCCGGGCGAGGTCTTCGTGGACCTGGGCCTGGCGATCAAACGGGCGTCGCCGTTTCCCGTCACCATGGTTGTCGAGCTTGCCCACGACGCCCCCGGGTACATCCCCACAAAGAAGGCCTTCGCCGAGGGCAGCTACGAGACGGTCAACAGCCGCATTCGCCCCGGCGGCGGTGAGATGCTCGTAGAGACGGCCGTGCGGTTGTTGAAGGAACTTGCGGCGGAGTGAGATTTCGGCAATATCGCGACGGTCCCATCGTCTTGGTCTTACAATTGGCATTATGCCCCTGCAATACCCCCCGAATTAGCATTGCGTCCCGAAGATACCTCAGGAATACCCCCCTTAATTGGCATAGTCTTCCAGAAATGCCCCCCCGGATTAGTGTAGAGGCTGCGGGATACCCCAGGAATACACCAGCGCAAAGTACGGAAAGTAATGCCCCTGCTACTTGATTCCCTAGCATGTGCCTGTATACTCCGGCGTTAGGAAGGGATTTGACTCGCTGGCAAGAGCGATACCCGTCCGACCAGTCGTTGGACCAGAAAGGACTAGGGGACTTTCCGTTCAGGATACCGGAGCAAGCCATCCGTGGTGGCTGAAACACAACCTTTGCTGGGGAGGTTTTGCGATGAATCGCGTCAAGCAGAGTGTTTGGTGGGTGTTTGTGATCGCGTGCCTAGGGTTTATGTTGCTTGCGGTGCCGACGACACCTCTTCCGTCACAAGAATTAAAGCAAGGCCCCAAGTTCCGGGCGTCGATGCGTGAACTGGAGAAACTGCCTGGAATGGCTGCGGAAATCAGAGACGCGGGGCTGAGAGACAAAATAAAAAGTACCGCTGGTGGATCGACCGACTCGTTGAAGAAGATCGATGCCGCCTTTAGTCGTTTGCCGTCCGAAACACAGAAGCATCTGGCAACGGCGATGGCAGACTTCGACGCCTTGGCAAGAGAAACCGACTTCAAGGACCGGAAGCAGGCGGAACGATTCGCGCAAGTGTCCGATGCATGGGCGCGCAGCCTTGACGCCTTAGCTGGCGATTTGGCGGACACGACGAACAAAGGGAATGGTTCCATTTCTGTTAACGTCTCAACCTTCAAGAAGAAGGAAGAAGCCGAAGTCCTTCACCACGGCCATACGGTATGCTTCATGCCGAATGGGTATTGGGTCGCATTCCGCGACAACGAAGAGAAACTTGAGGATTTGACGGAACGGTTTACACGCCCCAGTTCACCTACAGAGTCGAAGGATTTCATCATCGGCGATTATCGTATGTGGACGGAGAAGGACAACAAGAAAACAGTGGCGCAGATGGTTGAAATTCGACCCAAGAGTCGGGTTGACCGGACGATGGACGTAGAGTTCTTCCTCAAGGAGTCGGGGTCATGAACAGACAGTCCGTCATCACGGGCGTCATCGGCACGATCACTGTCTTGACGGGAGCCTTTGGCGGCTTCTGGGTTCAATTTGCACCGCCGGAGATCAGCGGAAAGGGCAACGTAAAACTTGCCGTGAGTTTGGCTTCGTTCATAACGCTCGGTCTGTTTCTCGCCGTTGCGGCAATAGCACGAGAAAGAACGGCGCGGAAGATCTGGATCGGCGCGGGGACGTTGTTTCTCGCAGCGGGGATAGTCTTCTCGCTCATCTACGCCGAGAAGCGCGAGAAGCTAGTCGAGGTCTACCAACTCGCAAGCGAGTATCCCGATGCCAACGAATCTCCTGAACCGTTCGTTCGCGGCAGCGAGTATACGTCCGTGGCAACGAAACTCCGAGAACGCCTTGGCGAGGACGTTGCCAACGACCAGTACCTCCTCGAGAACCTGGGGGGCAAGCCAAGCAACGTTTGGACAGAGGAGTCGATTGAGCAGAACCGCGTTACCTTGATCCGAAGTTACATCCCTTGCTTTGTGCTATTGTGCGTCGCCGTCATGTGTTTCGCCGAAACCAGAGTTCAAGAGACCCCAAGAACGTTGTCCTCCGACAATGAGGTTGAACAACCGCCAGCGATTTCCACTCAGGACGCGAGCAAGTAATCGCGCCTCTCCAGCCGACCAATATGCCGACTAACAAGTGGGAGCAACAAGACACAAGTGTTGGACACCGCGTCATTTGGTGCGGTAAATTCCCCGTGTGATCGAGTTCGTTATTCTGCAAGAACGTATCGTATTTGTCGAATCGGTTCGGGATCGGTTCACATGGTTATGTGGCTTCACCTTTACTTTAGGGGGCTTGGGAATGGGTTGGCTCAAACATGTTGCCAGGGCGGTTAAGAAGGCTCTTAAATCCGATACCGCGAATGCACCGGGGCCGGGCGATCCAATCTACGACCGTGACGGCCGCGAAGTAGGCCGGTCACCCGACAACCGTGATCTACCACGCGATTCAACGGACCGTGGGGATCTCAACGATCACCGAACCGGGTGACATCTCTCAATTCTCTGTTCCCGCTTTCATGCCGCTATTCCTACCCGCCTCACCAGCCAGTGGTATTCCCATCTCAACAGGACGATTGAGATCGGGGAGGATCACTTCGCCTATGGTGGATCGGGTCCCCTCACGTCCCTCCCCATCTCGACGATCGATGGCGATGACTGCCGCGTCACGGAGCGGAAAGCCGTTGTAAAGTGTCAAACGCGATTCGGCTTCCAGGCAAAGATCTCCGTACCGCATTACCTGTACGATCATGACGCGTTCGAAGCTCTCAAGGGGATCATACCGACGCAGACGAAGCAGGCGGACGAGCCGGCGCCGTCCTGCTGAGGGCGTGGCGCATCTCTGCCCGGCTCGCGGCGTTTCGTCGCTGGGGTTTCATTGCCATGAGAAACACCAAAAGCCACAAAAAGAGAACCCCTTCTCGTGTCTTCTCGTGTTTGTCGTGGCGATCGTTTCGAAGAAACTCCCCGTCCGGGTTGTCCGGAGCGATTCTCTTGACAAACGAGCCCGCTTATGGTTAGTCTGAAAGGAACAAAATAGCTGCGCCCGTAGAGCCTAACGCAACAACCATCTTTCACGCCTTCCACCATATCAAAGGAGTGTTTTCATGGCTGAGAATCACTTGACGCGGCGGCAGTTCGTTCAGACCGGGGCTGCCGGACTGGCCGGAGGGATGATGGCCAACCGGATCGTCTACGCCGGGAACGTCACCAAGGAGAAGACCGACGGCATCGTCAACTACAACGAACAGATGGAATATCGCCGCGCCGGCAAGACCGAGTGGATGATCTCGGCCGTCTGCCTCGGCGGTCACTGGAAACGGGTCGACAAAATGGTGCCCGGCTTGTTCCAGGGCAAAAGTTGGCTCGGGGCGAAACTCGACGATCCCGCGTTCGAGAAGAACCGCTACGACGTGGTCACCCAGTGCATCGAGCGGGGGATCAATTACATCGACGCCTGCACCGTGCAGGAAGTCATCATGTACGCCAAGGCGCTGAAAGGCCGGCGCGACAAGATGCACCTCGGCTTCTCCTGGTATCAGGAAGAGATGCGCGGGCTCAGCGGCCGGGCCTCGAAGGCGAAGAAGGCAGGCAAGCCGATGCCCCCGGGCTGGATCACCAAGATGCTCAAGCAGGCGATCGACAACGGCTTCAAGAAGACGGGCCTGGAATACGTCGACGTCTGGCGGATCACCTGCCACGAGCAGAGCGGCCGCCACGAAGACTACGAGATGGAAGAGATGTGCGAGGCGCTGGCCTGGGCCAAGAAGACCGGCCGCGCGCGGCGTACCGGCATCTCGTCGCACGACCGGCCGCACATCAAGAAGTGGATCACCGATCATCCCGACATCTTCGACGTGATCGTTACGCCCTACACGGCCAAGACGCGGATGGCCGGCACCAAGGTCGACGCGTCGGAGGAAGGCAACCCGCGGGTCTACCTGGGCAAGATGAAAGACGACTCCTGGGAAAACAGCCTCTGGTACGCGATGAAGAAGGCCGACGTGGCCTGGTTCGGCATCAAGCCGTTTGCCAGCGGTTCGATGTTCACCGGCGATAGTTCGCCGGGCAACCCGAACCAGGAAGCGGACAACAAGATCGCGCGATTGACCATTCGCTCGATCCTGACCAACCCGGTGATTACGGCCCCGATCCCCGGCATGATCAACGCCGAGCAGGTCGACAACGTGGCCATGGCCGTGCTGCAGCGCCGGGCGCTGGACGTCAAAGAGCAGGCCGAACTGGACGCCGCCACCGACCGCGCGTTCGCCAAGATGCCGTACCATTATCGTTGGTTGAACGACTGGAACGTGGTCTGACCCGCCGGGTTATCGGGTGCCTGGGGTCGAGATGCGAGGAACGAGCATCGAGCCCCCAGAAGTAAGACACTGGGGGGGCGCGGCTCAACCCCAGCCACTCATCCGCGGTTTTCGCCACGGGGTGGCGCAAAGAAGATCTGGGAGAATCCGATGAGGAAGTCCGCCGCTTGTTTGTTGTTGTTGTCGGTTGCGGCCGCGGCACTGGGGTATTTCTACAACCGTGTCCTGGCCGCGCCGCCGCTGTCGCTGGAAGGCTTTCTCGACGAGAAACTCCCCGAGGCCCCGGCCGAAAAGCCGAAGATGAAGGCCGACAACCAGTCCTGCTACGTCTGCCACGACAACTATCAGGAGGAGGAACTGGTGGTCAGCCACGGCGTCGAGGACGTCGGCTGCATCGACTGTCACGGCAAGTCGTTTGCCCACCGCGACGACGAAGACAACATCACGCCGCCGGAAGTTATGTACCCGCGCGCCAAGATCAACGCCTGCTGCCAGGATTGTCACGACATGCACGACGTATCGGCCACCGACGTGATCGCCCGATGGCAAGAACGCGACCTGTCGAAGCTGGCCCCGAAGGAACTCGTCTGCACCGATTGTCACGGCTCGCATCGCCTCAAACGCCGCATGGTCCGCTGGGACAAGCAGACCGGCAAGCTGCTGGAGGTCGAGCAGAAACCGGCCCCGGAGGCGAGTGAGTCGAAGAAGTAGCAAGTAGCGGAGGGTACCGGCTGAAGCCGCGTTTGTCTTTCTGACAACCGCGCTTCCCGCGACCGCCGGGTAGCGGTAGAATGGACACAAGTGCCACGCTCGCTGGCATCTTGTCGGCCAGAAAACCGTTGGGCGAACTGAATCAAGGGGAATTCCATGTCTTCGGCAAAAGAGGCCATGATCGATATCATCGGACGGCAACCCGATGACAGCAGCTACGACGAGATTCTTCGCGAACTCGCATTTGCCCGCATGGTGCAGCGAGGCCTGGACGATTCAGACGCCGGTCGAACTCTATCCGACGACGAGATGAAAAGAAAGATGGACTCGTGGCAGAAATAGTCTGGACACTTGAGGCCGCTCGTTGTCTTGAGGACATCCACGACTATATCGCCGGGGATCGTCCCACGGCCGCGCACAAGGTGGTTTCCGGAATATACCAGAAGGTCCAACTGCTTCAAACGCATCCTCGTTTGGGGCAACGCTTTCAGCCAATTACCGACCGCGAAGTTCGGGAAATCCTCTACGGTCATTACCGAATTGCCTACCTTCTCAGGAAAGAAGAACGCGTCGAGATCCTCGGCATCTTTCATGGCACCATGGACATCGAACGTTACCTACACTGAAATCGCTACCTCGATTCCGCCAGTATTCCGGACAACCGGCGGCGGAGTTCGCGTAGCTGCTCCTGCTGGGCGGCGTCGAACGAACCGGTGCGGTAGCCGTAGGTGTCCATCCAGGTGGTGAGACGCCGGTGGGCGTCGTCGTCCAGCGCCACGTCGTAGTGACCCTTCTCGATCAACGCAAGGACCGGACTTCTTTGCGCCGCACACTCGCCGGCCTTCGAGCGGCCTTCGTTGTACCGGGCCATGACGTGGTCGCGAAGGCTCGGCTTGCCGTAGCCGATCAACGAGTCGTACGAACGAGCGGCCGTCAGATCGAACTTCTCGCCCTTGGTGCCCGGGCGGTGACACTCGACGCAGTGTTGCTGAAGTACGGGCTGCACCAGTGTCTGGAAATCCAACGGCCAGGAACCTTCCGGACCCGGCGTGATCGGCGAGGGCTCGCGCCAGGCGGCCGACGGAAGACGGTTGGGCGGGGCCGTGTGACGCGGTTCGTGGCAGCCGACACAGGTGTGTGTTTCCCCCGGTTGCAGGTACGCGGCACTGCGCATCGTCTGCACGGCGATCCCCCGCTCGTCGAGCGCCTGCATGAACAATGTCACGCCGGCCGGTACGTGGAACCAGGCCGAACCGTCCGCCTCGACCGGCACGGTGCCCAAGACAAACTTGCCCGGGTCGTCGCGCGTTACGCCCAGCACGGGCGAGTTCATCGTCGGGTGCGTTTTGGCCGGCACACCCACCAGACGCAACTTGCGGATCGTGCCCCGGGGAATCGTCGGTAGCCCCTGATACACGTCGGCCACCAGCATCCGGGCTTCCTCCGGGGCGTCGGCCGCGACGACCGAAGCCACCTCAAAGGGCACTGCCCGAGGGCGAATCGGCAGCGGCGTCATGCTCGAAATCGTCGGATCGCGATAGATCAACTCCAGGTTGCCAAACGTGTCGAAGAGGTAGACCCCGTGTGCGTTGACCGGCTCGGGCGGACCGGGCCAGCCGATCATCTCCTTATCGCTCCAGGCCACGAGGTAATGTTCCTCGGCCAGCGGATAGGGGTTGGCGAAGTAGCTCTTCGACCAGCCCTCGGTCTCGGGGAAGCCCACCTCGGGCGTCAGCCGCGTCATGGGCGCGTCGCCGTCGATCCCCCTACTCGTGTCCAACAGCACCAAGCTTCCGCCCGTGTTGGCGTGGTGGCCCGAGGCGGTGAAGATCAGCTTCGTCGAGCCGGGGATCGGCCGGGCTTCGAACACGCAATGGGGGTTTCGCGTGAAGTTGCCGAAGACGGCCTTGGCGCCCGTCCCGTCGGGCATGGTCGACCAGAGGCTCATGTAGGGCATGTTGTGGCGATCGACGTAATCCCATCGGGCGTAGAGGATTCGCCCGTCGTGATCGACACTGGGGGTCCACTCGAACATCTCGAACGGCGAGATCGGCCGCAGGTTGGAACCGTCGGCCGCCATCGTGTGGAGCGTATACACGGCCACCGGCCGCGACGGCCCGCCACCGCAACGAACGTAGCAGTCGGGCGCCGCGCCGTCGACATCCGCCCGATCGGACGACCGCTCGTAGCGCACCTGTTGTCCCCGCCGAGTCGAAAGGAACACGATCTCGCCGCTGGGCAAATACCGGCCGTCAAAACTGTCGTATTTCCCCCGCGTCAACCGCCGCACGCCGCTGCCGTCGAGGCTCATCTCGTAGAGCTGATAGAAGGCGTCTTCCGGCACATTCTCCTTGTTCAGCTTGTCGGGCTCGGCTCGCAGGCCGGGATAATACTTGCAGTAAGCGAACACCACCCGGGTGCCGTCGTGCGAAAGGTCGGGCCGAAGCACGCTACCCGGCTCGAAATCTTCCGTCAAACATCGCAGCCGGGGATTGTCGGTCTTAAAGTCCTCCAGCACACACAAACCGCCGCAGGGACGCGACCACCAGCCGTAGTATTGGTCGGACATGTGCGTAAACGTGCCCGGCACGCGTTTGACGAACAGCAGGTCGTCGAAGTCCAACAGCGGGTTAGCCAACGCCATTCGGCGCACGGTCCACCGGGCTTCGAGATACAGCTTGCGGCGCGTTTCCGTCGGCGGGTTTTCCGGCAGTTTTGCGGAGATTTCCCGCAACGTGCGTACATGGCTCTCGACGTGTACACCCCGGACGGTCAGATCGGCAGCCAGCGCCAAACCGTGCTCGATTGCCTCTTCGACCCGATACGCGGCGGCGGGTATCTTGGGCGAATCTGCTTCGGCTATGGCAGTCGGCGGCAGACTGTTGCGCGACCACTGACTGGCGCTCGATTGATCGGCGGGTCGGCCCACGGCCACGTTCTTCTCGCTGCCCGTGCGATAAACCTCGACCTCGTCGAGATGGAAATACTGCGACTCGGCCAACTGCACGCGAACGAATCGGGCCGTCTTGCCGGCGGCGGAAACGACCAGCGGCTTGTCGTCGGTCTGGCCGAGGAAGCTCGCCCCGTCGTGCCGGTAGTGCTCGGTCCACGTCTTGCCGTCGGCCGACAGCAGCACAATCAACCGCGCCGCGCGATATTCGACCTTCCCGTCACACCGGTTGTAGATCACCACCCTGTCCAGCGGCAGCGCCGTACCCAAATCGACCTGCCACCAGGGCTTGGCGTCCTGGTTGGTGTGAAACCCGTAGGTCCCGTCCTTCACGCCGTCATTTCCCCCGGCCGCATCCTGCCGCGCGGTCACTGCCGCCCGAGATACCCCGGGTCGCGATCGGGGCGTTCGCGGCAGCCATCGCACCTCTTCCTGCCGCAACCAATCGGCTTCGATCTGCTGGGGGCTGATGACGGGGCGTGTGTCGGCTGGCGTTTCGCCCCGAGCCATCGACGCGACGGTAACGCTCAGCAGAAGGGACACTCCCAACAGGCCGAAACGGCCACATGGCCATAGCATGGCAAGGCTCCTCGGGACAGACGTGAGGGCGTGGATACGGAACTCCAACAGCGATCATACATTGGGGCCCGTCGGAAGGCAATGCCGCAGCACTCGTTGGGTGCCACTGGCATTTTGCCAGTGCTTCTTTGATCCGTAGCTTGTACGTGGAAATGACAAAGACACACTGTACGAGTTGATCGGCTTGAACCGAGATAGCACTCTGCGGCTCCAGAAGAGCAAATCCGTCCCATATCGGATATCGAGCCATAGAGCTGATTGTCGCGGGGGCATTTGTTCTTGGCAGGCAGAATGCAAGCTACGCATCCAAGGAGCACTGGCGGGACGCCAGTGGCACCCGGCGTGTAGTTGCCAAACCACCAAGCCACCGGCACGGCGCCGGTGGGGAAGACGGTCGATGAATAGCGATCCAGTTCCAAACCACCAAACGCCGGGCACAAGTCGGGGCTAAACGATCTACCTGCTTCTCCCGAATCTCGATATCCTTAAACATCACCAGCATCTCATTGCCGCCGTGCAGTTGCAGGGCGATGTGGCCTTTGACGCGCCCCGGGTCGTTGGTCAAGTCGGCCGTCTTGACGCCGTTGACGTGGACCGTGACGTTGCGCCCTTTGGCGGTGACGATCATTTCGTTCCACTGGTGCGGCTTGAAGAAACGTTTGAACTCTTCGGCGGTCGGCTTGACGACCCAGGCGCGGCCGCCCGTGTCGTAGAGTCCGCCCGTGTCGTGGGTGGGATCGATCTCGGCTTGAAAGCCCTCGACGCCGCTGAAGCCTTGCTTGTCGACGCGGAAGTAGAACCCGCTGTTGCCCTTGATCGTTTTGAACTTCAGCCGGGCGGTGAAGTCGGTGTAGGTCTTGTCGGTGACCAGATGGCCGAACTTCGGGTCGGATCGCTCGTGCCGGCCGACAATCGCCCCGTCTTCGATCGTCCACTGGCCCGAACCAATCTCGTGCCAGCCGGCGAAGTCTTTTCCATTCCAAAGCGGTTTCCAATCGGCCTGTTTCTCCTCGGCCCGGACCGAGCCGACCGCACAGACCGAGACCAGGGTAACCGCGGCGAGTTTCGTGACGCACTTCATGGTTTGCTCCTTGAGTTGCCGTGGGGAATGAGGTCACCAACGTCCTTCCCGACAATACCCGGCCGCCATGGTCCGGTCAAGCGCGCGATTCAGAAGACGTGTCCCGCCAAGAAAGGTCCATCAGGGGATTCCGGGGAGGGTGCCAGGGGTCGAGTTGCGAGGAACGAGCGACGAGCACCCAGATCGCAACGTGCTGGGGGCTC
>CAYUIQ010000162.1:0-21199 GCA_964444795.1 uncultured Planctomycetaceae bacterium | reverse complement strand
GAGCCCCCAGAATGCGAAGAACTGGGGGCTCGCTGCGCTCGACCCCAGGCACCCATGCACCCACAACGCCCGGGCACAAGTGCCGGGGCTAAACGAATGGCGCGATCAGCGCGCCAAGTCCGAGGGCTTCACGCCTTTGATGAACTTGCCGAAACCGAAGTTCGACGGCTTGTACTCGCCGACGATCTCGACGGACGCCTTGGGCGGTATTTTCTCTTCCAGGCCGACGCACCAATACGACGCGTTGACCAGCATCCGGCGAGTTCCTTCGGCGACCAGATCGTTGGCGGCTCCCATGGTCGTGGTGAAGACGCGGCCGGTTTGGCCGTCGGCACCCTCGTACGTCTTTGTCCAGCCGATGGGCATCAACGGATCGTTCTTCGGGCCCTCGATCGGTTTGTCCTCGGGAGACATGCCTTCGAGCACTTGGCCCATGATCAGCGGTTTGCTGTCGCCGGGCAGCGGCAGTCGCACGCCGTAAACATCGGTCGGTCCCCAGACGCCTTCGCTGCAACCGCGAACGATCGGATGATCTTCGGCGCCTTCGGCGATCACGCCGCCGGTGCTCTGACGGCCGTGACCGCCGTGGTGATTGATCCACGTCTCGCCGAGAATCTGTCGGCCGAAGCCCCCGTCCCAGTCCTTGTTGCGGAAGCTGTACTTGGCATACTTCCGATCGCCGGGGATATTGAACGCATGGGTTGCCGTGCGCATGCCGATGATCGGTTTGCCCGCCTCGCAATAAGCGACAATGTGTGCCATCTGCTCATCGGCCAGATTGCGAAACCGCGTGGCGATGATCATCAGGTCGGCCGACTCGAGCGCTTCGAGTCCGGGGATATTGTTCTGGTTGAGCGGGTCGATCGTTCCGTCAGCCGGGTTAATGGAGAAGACGACCGTACATTTGAAGCCGTGTTGCGTAGCGAGGATCTTCGCCAACTGCGGCAAGGCTTCTTCGGAGCGATACTCTTCGTCGCCGGCGACCAGCACGATGTGCTTGCCTCGGCCGGGACCGTCGTCCCCTTCGTACACTACCCACGGGTCGGCCGCGCCGGCTCTTCCGGCCAGGAGGCAGGTCAACCCCACGATCGCCAGTGTCCACAACTCCAGTGCTTGTCTCGTCCGTCGCATGGTCTTCCACCTCACAAAAAGGGATCCACGAATTGTCCTGTACGTTTCCTACAAGATACCAAACCCGGTACGGGTTCTCAAACGAATTCCCGCCCGTGCTGCAATATAGCATATTTCATCCCCGGGATCGGTGGAATCGACCCCGTACGGCCCGGGCGAATGGGGAAAACGGCGGATCCTCGAAATGCCGACCGGCGGATGGCCATCTCGGAACCGCGGGGACGTGGAGCGGGCGAACCATCGCCATCCGATCACGCTTTCCGTGCCCGGGAGCTATGATCTCGCGATCTTCCACGGTAAGATGACATGCCGTCGCGGGGACTCCCGCGGATTGGGGCCACCCCACGACCAATCTTATCCGACAAGGCGCATTGATGATCGTCCATCGTAATACATGGGTTCATGCCGCACTGATCGCAATCTTGCCGGCGATCGCTTCCCGTGGAATTGCGCAAGAGCTCCGGGTCGAGTTGAAGCCGGCGATGTTGTCCAACGAGGCCGAGGTCGGTGATCCGTCGGGGTTGATCGACGAGCAGCGGGAGATCATTGGTCCGCCCGCGGGCAAGCCGAAAACGACTTGGGAACTGAACTCGAAGTATTGGAAACAATTTCCCTTTAGCGCACAACTGGATCTGGGCGAGGAGAAGAACCTCTCGAACCTTTGGATCTACGATACCAACGGCACGGGCGACGTGGTGATCAGCGCCGGCAAGCCGGGCCAGTGGAAGGAAGTGGCCGTCTACGACTGCGCCGCGTATCTCGCCTGGGCCAAGGTCGAATTGGACGTGACCACGCGCTATCTGCGGATCACGCGAAAGACCCCCGGCGCCAACTTCACCGAAATCGCCGTGTACGAGTACTCCGACGAAGCGTATCGGGCACGGCTGGCGCAGAAGGCGGAAGAGGCCCGGCGCGAAGCCCAACGGCAGGCCGCACTGGCCAAGGCGCGCGAGGAAGCACTGCGCCGCCCGCTGGTTGAAATGGAGCCTTATGGAACGCTGTCGCTGGTCGACGAAGTCCTCTGCGGGGCCGATGGGCGGGATCACGATTTTGCCGAGGCGCCGGCCGGCGCGAGCCGAGTCAAGACCATTCTCGGTCGCACGGCCCGCGTGCTGTCGCCGACGGTCGGCGAGGCCGCATACGTCACCTACCGCATCGGCAAAATGAAGCTGCTGCGTCCCGGCGGAGTATACGTCCTGGCCGTCGACTATCCCGAGGATGCGCCGCGGAGCATGGTCGTGATCAATACGGGCAACGAAACGTCGCGCGGCTTCCATACCGGCACGACGTTGGGCGACGCCTTGCACGGGAAGTACGTCAACAATCTGGCCGAGTCGATCGACGTGCCTCTTTCGGGAAAGTGGGAGACCTGGTCGCTACTGTTTCGTTTGCACGACCGGTTTCCCGAGAAAGGGCTGGTCCGCGGCCCCAAGCCACGCCCGCTGGCACCGGAAGACGGCTTCGACGTCACGGTCGCACAATTCTCGGCCAAAAACATCCCCATGTCCCGTGGCGCCGCGGTCGGTCGCATACGCCTGTTCGAGGTGGTCGATCCGGGTGAGTTGTCCCAGCCGGTCAACCTGCCGCCCGGGGACTTGCCTCGCCGACGGCTGTTTTGGCGCGAGGAGATGGCCGACGGCATTATCGATCTGAAGACCGAGCAGCCGGGAATAGCAAACCCGATCGACTGGTATCGCCACAAGGCCGAGTTGATGCGGTTTCTGGCGATGAACACGTACAGCAAGGATCTGCTGGAGTTCGGCGCCTGCCAGCATTGGGACTCCACGCCCCACGGCGGCAACGACTGGGTATTCCACGACAACACGACGAAGCATCTTTGGGCCGAGATCGTCGAACTGATGGGCGACTACGGTTTCGACGTATTGCCCTACTACGAATACTCCGGCAGCAAAGGCTACAAGGGGCTGGGGAATGAGCGCCGAGCCCGGCCGCTGACGCGCGACGATGCTTACACGCACATCAGTTGGGTCGAGTCGGCCAATGCGGATATCACCGACCCGCAAACGTACGAAGATTTCCAGAAAATGCTCGATCTGACGGTCGTTCGGCTGCGCGGCAAGGCGAACTTCGCCGGCGCATGGCTCCGCCCTCGTGGGCAGATGCCGGTCAGTTTCTCGGACAAGGCGCTGGCCCGATTCTCCGCCGAGGCCAACGGCAACAAGCGGGCCACGCGCGAGTCGATCAAGGCCGCCCCGGAGCTTCATGCGAAGTACATCGACTGGTGGGGGCTCAAACGTCGCGAATTCCTCACCGCCATGCGCGACTATCTGCGCGCCGGCGGTGTCGACGATGCGACGGTTCTGTTCACCGGATGCCCGGGCGAACCGGGCGTCGGCTTCCACTCTTGGGACCCGTGCATGGTCACCGACCGTTCGGACCTTTGGTCGCCGATCCTCGGACGCCCCGAACACGCCGACGGCGACCGCGGTCCGATCGTGCCTTGGACGACTCAGCACGTCGTCGAGGAGGATCTGTATCTGGAGGCATTGACGTCGCCCGGTTTGAACTGGGGTGACTGGGAGGTCCATCACTCTCGACCGGCCGATGATCCGCAGCGCTACAAGCAAACCGACGGCGTTCTTCTCACGCACGCCTTCAACCGCAACTACACCGTCGCGTCGCCGCGCACCTTCGATGCCTATCGCACGGGCAGCGGGCTGGCCGTGGTTCGGCACTACACCTTGAACGAGAACATGATGTTCGACCAAGCCGACAAGGAGATCGTCGGCTATTTTGTCGTCGACGTCGAACGGGCCGGTCCCTATTGCATGATGGCGGAAGCCCGAGCGATGGCCGCCGGCGATCCGACCATGATCGGCTACCTGGTGGGCGGCAACTTCGGCCGCGGCTTCCCGAAATACGTACGCAATTTCAACGCCGCCTACTTGGCGCTGCCCGCGCTGCCGAGCAAGATCATCGACACCGGCGCCAGCGACGCCGAGGTCGTCGTTCGCCGCATCGATACCCCCGCACACGGCACGTGGGTCGCGGTGATCAACACGTCGTTGCGCGACAAGCGGCATGTGACCGTGACATTACCCCAGGGCACGGTAACCGATGCGGTGACCGGCCAGGTGGTCAAGGCCGTCGGTGGCAAGATCGACCTGGATATGTATCCTTGCCAGTTGCGATCGTTCCGAGTTGAGTAGTGCGAGAGGACACGAGCATGAAGACGCTACGAGTTTCAACGGTCGTTCTCGGCCTGGCCGTTCCGTTGGTCCTGCCAATGCTCTGCCGGGCTGCGGAACCCGAAGTCGAATCGCGGGATCCTCGGCCGCTTCAGTGGATTGTCCCGAGCGAAGATGGGTCGCACTTTGTCGGGGCGAGATCGGGGAAGCGGATCGTCATGTGGGGCGTCAACTACGACCACGACGACGAAGGCCGCCTGCTGGAGGATTATTGGGAGCGGCAGTGGGAGACCGTGATTGCCGACTTTGGCGAGATCAAAGCGCTCGGCGCGAACGTCGTGCGGATTCACTTGCAGCTTGGCAAGTTCATGGAGACTCCCGATCGGCCCAATAAGAAGAATCTCCAGCGATTGGCGATGCTCGTGCAGTTGGCCGAGGAGACCGGGCTGTATCTCGACGTGACCGGCCTCGGCTGCTATCACAAGCAGGACGTGCCCCCGTGGTACGACGCATTGGCGGAGGATGCCCGATGGGCGGTCCAGGCCCGCTTTTGGAAAGTGGTGGCCGCAATATGCAAGGACAGCCCGGCCGTGTTCTGTTACGATCTGATGAACGAGCCGATTCTGCCCGGTCGGAAGCCGGAGACCGAGTGGCTGACCGGCGAATTGGGGGGCAAGTTCTTTGTGCAGCGAATCGCGCTGGATCTGGCCGGACGCACGCGCGCCGAGGTCGCCCGCGACTGGGTCAAGCAGATGACCGCCGCGATTCGCGACGCGGACGACCGCCACATGATTACCGTGGGCGTGATTCCCTGGGCGATGACCTTCAAGGGCGCGAAGCCGCTGTTCTACTCGCCGGAAGTCGGCCGGCCGCTCGATTTCGTCAGCGTGCATTTCTACCCCAAAAAGGGCGACGTCGACGCCGCGCTGGACGCTCTGAAAATCTATGAGATCGGCAAGCCGCTGGTGATCGAGGAAATCTTCCCGCTGCGTTGCGGCATCGAAGAGTTGGAGCAGTTCATCGACGGATCGCGAAAACACGCCGACGGTTGGATCAGCTTCTACTGGGGTAAGACGATCGAAGAGAATCAGCAAAAAGGCGACATGAAGGGAGCCGTGATCGCAAAATGGTTGCGCACGTTCCGATCGCTGTCTCCTTATGCCACTAGATCCGCGGAGGAAGGGAAGGCGGATCGATAATCCCCCAAACACTTGACCCGACAATCGCGCCAAGTATACTCTCGGTGGAGTTTGGATACGAACCTCGCCGTGAACACTGCTGAGAACAACCCGATGAAGAACACTCCCTTTCAGTATCTTCTCCCGTCGGTCCTCCTGCTTCTTCTGACCTGCGGAACCGCCGGGGCCGATTTCCACGTCTCGCCGCTTGGCGCCGATGCCCATCCCGGTACCGAGGATCGGCCTTTTCAGACCGTCGGCCGGGCTCGCCAGGCCGTGCGCCAGCAGCTTACCCAGGGTGCCGCGGGCAAGGAACCGCTTACCGTATGGTTGGCCGAGGGCACCTACCGGATGAAGGAAACGTTCGAACTGACCGCCGCCGACTCCGGCAGCGAGGCGAGCCCGGTTGTGTACCGCGCCGTCTCCGGGCAGGAGGTGCGGCTGACCGGTGGGCAACGCATTGCGCCGGAGGCCTTCAAGGTCGTCGGCGATGTGGGGGTCCTCGATCGTCTGGACGTCGCCGCCCGGGGTAAAGTGTTCGAGGCGAACCTCAAGTCGCTGGGCGTGACCGATCTGGGGCAAGTGGCTCCCGGTGGCCGCCGGGCGGAAGTCTTCTTCAACGACCGGCCGCTGACGCTGGCCCGATGGCCCAACGAAGGTTTCGTTCGCATCGTCGACGTCGCGGGTGATAAGCCAATGAAGGTTCACGGTATTACCGGCGACCGGAGCGGCAAGCTTATCTACGAGGGCGACCGACCCAATCGATGGACCGCGGAGAAGGATCTCTGGCTGCAAGGATACTGGTTCTGGGATTGGTCGGATCAGTACCAGCGAGTCGCGTCGATCGACACGCAACGACGGACGATCAGCTTGGCGCCGCCGCCACACAACTACGGCTATCGCAAGGGGCAACGGTACTATGCGGTCAATCTGCTGCCCGAACTCGACATGCCGGGCGAGTGGTATCTCGATCGCACCACGGGCGTCCTCTATCTCTGGCCGCCGGAGGCGATCGATCGGGCGCGCATTGTCTTCTCGGTACTCCAGACGCCGCTGGTGGCCCTGCGCGACGCGTCGCACGTCGTGCTGCGAGACTTGACGCTGGAGACCACCCGGGGCTCCGGCGTCGAGATCGTCGGCGGCCGGGGGAATCTCGTGGCCGGGTGTACGGTGCGCAACACGGGCGGCGCCGGGATCGCCGTTCGCGGCGGTAAGAACCACGGCGTCGCCGGCTGCGACCTGTACCAGATTGGCACGGCCGGGATCAGTATTTCCGGTGGCGACCGCCGCATGCTGACTCCCGCGGGCAATTATGCCCTGAACAACCACATCCACCACTTCGGCCGGCTGAAGCGAACCTACGCCGCGGCCGTTCATCTCGGCGGGGTAGGCAACCGGGCCGCCCACAATCTGATCCACGACGCGCCGCACATGGCCGTCGGTTTCGGCGGCAATGAGAACGTGATGGAGATGAACGAGATCCACGACGTCTGCCGCGAGACGGGCGACGTGGGCGTCTTCTACACCGGCCGCGATTGGACCGTTCGCGGAAACGTGATCCGCCACAATTTCATCCACGACGTCAGCGGGCCCGGCCTGCACGGCGCCCAAGGCGTCTACCTCGACGATTGCGCCAGCGGAACGATCGTCGTGGGCAACGTGATCTGCCGGACCGCCCGGGCGATGCTCATCGGCGGCGGCCGCGACAACCGGATCGAGAACAACGTCATCACCGACTGCAAGGAATCGATCCGCTTCGGCAACCGCGGGCTGAACTGGATGAAGTATCACGTCGAGCCCGGCGGCATCATGCCCACGCGATTGGAGGCCATGCCCTACAAGCAGCCGCCCTGGTCGGAGCGTTATCCGCAATTGCTTACCCTGCTGGAGGACACGCCCGGCGCGCCCAAGGGGAACGTCATTCGGCTCAATATCATCCACGCAAGCGGCCCCATGCGGCTCGCCGGGGAGGTCGTCGAGATGGGCACCGTAGCCGACAACCCGGCGATCGACGAAGATCCCGGCTTCCAAGACGCCGCGAAGCTGGATTTCCGGCTACGCGACGACGCGGCCGTGCTGAAGGGGTTGCCCGGGTTCCAGAAGATACCGTTTGAGCGTATCGGCCTGTACCGGGACGAATACCGTACACGGCAGCCCTGATTGGCGGTGATGTGGTCCCGCCCCACGGACTTGACACGTCCGGCCGCGGAGCATGATACTGACGGTCGTGCCCGGTCGGTCTGGTCACGGCGATGAGTTTTCCATTGGAAAAGGAGATGTCGATGAAACCGTTCAAGAGTGTGACCGCCGGAGTCCTGCTGCTGTGCGTCATAATCTGCCTCTGCGCGTTGCTCGTCGTCAACACACGGGCCGAAGATCAGAAGGCCGACGACGACGCGGTTCCGGTTGCCGGGTGGCAACACATGGCGATTCCGCATGTTCTCGACAAGGGGTATGGCGACCTCGGGCATCAGATCAACAAGGCGGGAAGAGAAGGCTGGGAACTCGTCTCCGTGGCGAACATTTCCAACGAGGGGACGACGACCGAAACGGTTTTCTACTTCAAGCGACCGCTCTGACTTGTACACGGCTTCCCCAAAAAGTAGCCCGGCACAACACGGCCGTCACCTCTTCCATGGAGATCTTCATGCCACGCGACAAGACTAATCGGCGGGATTTTCTACGCACGGGAATCGCCGGCGCCGGCGGAGCGCTGGTCGCCGGTACGGCGCCGAGTGTTGCAGCGCCCGCTGTGGCTCGAGACCGTCCGCCGAATCTGCTGTTTGTCATTTGCGATCAACTCGGGCTCGACGCACTGGGCGCTCACGGTTCTCCCGATGTGCAAACGCCGCATCTCGACCGGTTGATCGGCCGGGGGACCACGTTCATCGAGTCGTACAGCACCAGCCCCGTGTGCTCGCCGGCACGCAGCAGCCTGATGACCGGGCGGATGCCGGTCGAGACGGGCGTGATAAGCAACGGACGGCCGATTCACCCCAGCCGGCCCAACTTGGGACAGTGGTTCGGTGAGAATGGTTACGAAACGGTCCATTGCGGCAAGTGGCATTTGCCCGGCGGCACACCCCGGCCCGACGACGGGTTCCGGCTGTTGCCTTCCCGCGGTGGATACGGCCAGATCGACGACGCCGTCCTGTCGCACACCTGCGACGCGTACATTCGCAACGCGCCCCGGGACAAACCCTATCTGCTGGTCGCGTCGTTTCTGCAACCACACGACATCTGCTACTACGGCAACCACCCGGGCAAGCGGATGCCGGCCGGGTTGCCCTACGAGCAAATCCGCGACGAGTTGCCCGAGCTGCCGCCCAACCATAAGTCGCGCCCGCCGGCGCCGGCCGCGTTGGACCGAATCGTCTGCGATTGGTACGACGACGAGCAATGGCGATATTACCTCTACCTCTACGCCCGAATGGTCGAGATGCTCGATGCCGACGTGGGGCGTCTGCTCGATGCGGTCGAGGAGACCGGGCAGGCGGAGAACACGGTCATCGTGTTTACTTCCGACCACGGCGA
The DNA here is from genome assembly GCA_964444795.1 of uncultured Planctomycetaceae bacterium. GTDB lineage: Bacteria > Planctomycetota > Planctomycetia > Pirellulales > Thermoguttaceae > JABMRP01. The sequence goes on along the minus strand of CAYUIQ010000162.1, from coordinate 12,207 downwards.
CGGGCGGGGCCGGCATTCGCACGTGTCGAAGTGGTATCCCTACGAAGAAGCGGCCAAGGTGCCGATGGTCGCCTGTTGCCCGGGCCGCGTGGCGGCGAACCAGCGCGACGCGAACCATCTGGTCTCCGGGCTGGATGTGATGCCCACGCTATGCGACTACGCCGGCATCAAATCGCCCGAAGGCGTGAAGGGGCGAAGTCTGCGGCCGTTGCTGGAGGGCGAAACGCCGGAGTGGCGGGAGTTTATCAGCAGCGAGCACCACATCAGCGGCCGCATGGTGCGAAGCGAGCGGTTCAAATACGTCCGTTATCCAAACGACCCGGTCGAACAGCTTTTTGACATGAAAGCCGACCCTTGGGAGATGAAGAACCTTTACCAGGACGCCCAGTACGCCGACGTGATGGCCGACCATCGGAAGATGCTCGACGACTTCCAGGCGTCGCTCGATCCGGTGCCCGCGGGAACGAGTCCATCGAGGCCAAAACGTCCGCGTCCGGCAGCCGGTCCGAAGACTCGCCGGGAGGAGGGATAAGCCATGCCACCGAAACGAGACAGCGCGCAACACCAAAAGTACCCCCTGGCCGATGACTTTCCCATCAGCACGTTGGGTGCCTATCGCACGAACCTCGCCGCGCCGGAGGGCACGTTCGATGCGGCGGGGGGTTGGACCCAGGTGTTCGGGATCCACGCCACCGGATCGGGCAATTCGCGAGTGGGGACGCTCACGCTGAGCCGGCGCGTGCGCGACGACGGCGACATTTCGCTGCACGTTCGCCACGAGAAGCTGTTCAGCGGGGCCACGATGGTCGGCCGGGGCGCCGCGATCCGGTCGAGGCGTCTGTTGGAGGGTGTGTTGCAGTTGGGTCCCAGTGCAACACCGCTCGCGACGCCCCGCCGGTGGTCGTTTCGCGCCCGAGTACACGATGGTCAGGGCCGGCCCATTCCCGAGGTGTCGCTCCAGCGGCGCGCCGCGGTGGAGAAAGGCCAACTCTCGCTGACTACCGACGACGGCAAGCCACGCATCCTGCCGCTGGACGGTCCGTACACGGTTTGTTGGGCCCTGTTCGATGCGGTCGCACGCCTGCCACGCGAGCCGTTCGATCCGATCCGTTTCACACTGGTCGACCATTTCGATCAGATCAAACCCCAGCAGACGCTCGTCTTCCGCCGTACGATCGAAACACCCATCGGCGGCAAGGCGGTCCGGCTGTTCGGCTTTGATCAAACCGGCCGCGGCGTGATGCCCTGGACCTATTGGATTGACAAGCAGGGGAGGACGGTGGTTGCACAGTGCGGCCTGGAGACGTACATGGCCCAGTATTAGCCCTCTACTTCATCGCCTCCCACGCCTTAAACGCCCGATCGAGTTTCGCCGGGATGTCGCCGCTTTGGGTGTAGCCCATGGTTCCCAGGGGGCCTTGGTAGTCCGCGTCTTTGAGGATCCGCACCAGCCGGGTCATGTCGAACGTGCCCTCGCCGACGATCTTGTGCGTGGCCGCGTCTTCGTCGGTCCCCTGGATGACCACGACCATCAGGTACGGCTTCGCCTTGACGAGATCCTCGCGCAGTTTGTCGTAACCCCGATTGCCGACCGCCTGCCAGTGGTGGAGGTGGAACATGACGCCGACGTTACGGCGATCGACCGCCTTGGCGATGCGCAGGTTGTCGTCGATTGTTTCGATCCAGTTGCCGATGTGCATGTAAGGGGCCACGCCACCCAGGCCGTGTTCTTTGGCATCGTCGGCCATTTCCCTGAGGATCTTCACGGCCACCGCGACCGCCGCCGGGTCGTGGCGGTCCAGCTTTGTGCGGCTGCCCACGCTGGGGATGAGCACCACCTTGCTGTCGCGCAATAGCGGCAGATTGTCCTTAATCACCTGGGGATACGTGCCGTCTTCGAGATAGAATCGGGCGTGGATCCCCAGCAGCTTCATGTCGTGCCGCTTCAAGGCCTTGAGATACGCCGGCAGGGTTTTCCATCGCCCCGGATCGTCCTTGAGCGAAAGGATCACGCTATCGTAGCCCCGCTCGGCGAGGATCTCGATCTGGGTCTCCGGCTCGCCCCATTTGTACCTGTAAAACCAGTTCGACATCGCCCCGTGCGACGTCTTCCAGTGCAAGCCTTGCACCAGATCGATCTTTAGTCCCGGCTCGGCGGCGCGGGTGATGGGGGCCAGGGCAAGCAGGATGAGAGCTAGTGTGACAAGCGTTCTTCGGTTCATAGTTCACTTTCTTCCGGTACGACAAACGGCTTGCGGTAATCGCGAGTGAGCATGGCGTCGGCCGCCGCGTTGCCGACGAATTGCTCTTTGTCCGGATCGAATTGGAGCCAGGGGCCCACGGTGAGCCGGGTCTTTTCGATATCGACGCCGTTGTCGGCCAGATGCTTCCGCGTTCGCTCGAACGTGTCTTTGAAGTCGTCCAGCAGTTTGTGCGATGCGAGTTGTTCGAGGATCTCTTTCGGGGCGGCCTGTCGTCCGAGCCGATACGAGATGTTCCCCAGGTGGCACAGCCCGGCCGCGAGATGCCCGCCGAAAATCTCCGCGTTGAGGTGGTCGCGGTCGCGACTGTGGACCGCCTCGATGAAATTGCCGAAATGGTCGTCGCTGGCGTCCGCAAGTTTCTCGACCAGCTCGCCCTTGGGATCGAAGAACGCGCTGCTCCCGGCGGCCATGCCGACGTAACCTTCAGTGCCGGTGAAAATGGCGCCGCCGTGCCGGTGAAACTTGGGAGTTGGCAGGCCGCGAACTTCCTGCACGAAAGTCACGTCGCCGAAATCATGCACGGCCACCTGCGTGTTGGGCGTCTGGGCCGAATCCGTGTAGCCAACCCGACCGCCGTAACATATCGTCGCCCGCGGCAGCGTCGTCACGCCCAAGCCGAACCGGACCAGGTCGGCCCGGTGGACGTCGCTGTTACCGATGTCGCCGTTGCCCGTTTCCCAGAACCAGTGCCAGTCGTAGTGGAAGTTGCGTCGTGTGATCGGGCTCATCGGCGCGGGGCCAGCCCACAGGTTGTAGTCGACGCCGTCGGGCACCTTGCCTTCGACGACCGGTCCGATCGAACTGCGGCGCTTGTAGGTGATGCTTCGTGCCAGCGTGACCTTGCCCAACTTGCCTTCGGCCATGAACCGGGCCGCGGCCTTGCAGGTTCCGTCGGAGCGATATTGGGTGCCGACCTGACAGATGCGGTCGTACTTCCGCGCCGCCTGGACCATGCGTCGGCCTTCGCTGACGTTGTGGCTCACCGGCTTTTCGACGTACACGTCCTTACCCGCCTGCATCGCCCAAATCGCCGCCAGCGAATGCCAATGGTTGCAGGTGGCGATCGAAACGGCGTCGACCGATTTGTCGTCGAAGATCCGCCGCATGTCCTGCACGGCGGTGGGCTTGTGGCCTTGACGCTTATCGCAAGCTCCGGCGACCGATCCGGCCCGGCCGAGATCGGCGTCGCAGACGTACGTCACCCGGCAATCGGCCCGCGATGAAAAAGCCCCCGCATGGGCCGAGCCGCGGCTGCCCGTGCCGATCACCGCCATGTTGATTCGCTCGTTCGGGCTGGTCGACCGCGGCTCGGCTGCCACCAACCGTTGGGTGACGGGCAGCGCCGCCGTGGCACCGAGCATCGATTGGTATAAGAAACGCCGCCGTGTGGTGGGAGTCATTGCCTGGTCTCCGTGTTTTGGTACCCGATCGCTCGATCCACCAGTCTAACAGGCCCGGGCGACTGATACAAATGCGGTCTGCTACTTTGTGTTGCCATCATGCGGCTCTTGCGATAGGATAAAGAGCGATGCGGTGGAGAACGTCCAAACCCTCGGAAGACCGACAGGGGAAGTTCGCATGAGATCGGCGTACCTGCTGGGGATGATCCTCGTGACGGCCATCGGCCCCGCGGCCTTGAACGCAGCCGATGCGGCATCACCGGAGACCGAGGCCGTGCTGGAAAAGTGTCCGCCGTTTGCCGTGGTCAAGCGGCATCACTTCCGCAAGCCGTTCGGCTTGGGCACGCTTTACTGTTGGAATGTCTTCACGCCCGGCGGCGCCATCTGCATTGTCGATCCGGCCCGGCCCGACGAGCCGCCGCGGGAGATCTTTCGCCGCGACGACGGCGTGGTTTTCGACATGAACGTGTCCTTCGACGCCCAGAAGCTGCTATTCTCGTGGATGCGGATCACGCGCACCGCCGACGATCCCCAGAAGCCCACCAACGACAACGGCGAGGTCGCCTATCGGGGGAATCCCGATTCGTTTCACATTTACGAGATCAATGTCGACGGCTCCGGCTTGCGGCAAATTACCACCGGCCGGTTCCACGACGTGTATCCGATTTACCTGCCCGACGGACGCATCGCCTTCACGTCGACCCGGGGGAAAAGCTACTCGATGTGCCAGCCGGGGCTCTCCTCGGCGCTGTTTACCAGCAACCCCGACGGGAGCGACATCCGGCGGATCGAGTTCAGCACGCTGGCCGGCGCTTCGCCGCACCTGTTGGACGACGGGTCGATTCTCTTCACGCGCTGGGAGTACCTCGACAAGAGCCTGTTCACGCTGCAGAGCCTCTGGACGATCAACCCCAACGGCACGCGGTTGCAACTGTTCTACGGCAACACGATCACCAACCCCAACGTGATTTGGCAGACCAAGCCGATTCCCGGCACGGACCGGATGCTTTGCACGTTGGGCCCGCACCACGGCAATCCGGTCGGCGCGATTGGCATCCTCGATCGGCGCCGGGGTTTGGAGAACCCGGCGGCGCTGGTCAACATCACGCCCGAGTTCGCTTTCACGCCCAGCAAGCAGGTCCATGCCGGCGGCGGTCCCGGCGACAAGCAATACAACTGGGCGTACCGCGACCCTTGGCCGGTGAACGAGGACCTGTTTCTCGTGGCCTACGGTGGAACGCCGCACGACAAGCAGGGCCGCTATTGCATTTACTCGCTCGATCCGTCGGGCCATCGGGTAAAGCTGCTGGAGGACGCCGAGCTTTCGTGCTTCAACCCGGTGCCGCTGGTGCCGCGCAAGACGCCCCGAGTGATTGCTCCGTTGGCCGACACGAAGAGCGACTTTGGCACGTTTTTTGTCTCCGATGTATACCTGGGGCTTTTGGACAACGGCATTGAGCGGGGGCAAGTCAAGGAGATCCGCATCATGACCCAGGTGCCCAAGCGGTGCAACATGCGGGGGCACCGGATCTACGACCACGACCCGGTCGTCAGCCGCGGTTCCTACTACGTAAAGACGTGTTTCGGCACGGTTCCGGTCGAGGACGACGGCTCGGCCTACTTCAAGGCGCCGGCCGGCGTGGAACTCTACTTCGAGGCGGTGGACGCCGATGGCAAGGAAATCTCGCGGATGGGCTCGACCACGCAGATCATGCCAGGAGAACATCAAAGCTGCGTCGGCTGCCACGAGCCGCGGCTGAACACCGCGATCCATGCCGGCCCGCCGAAGACGGCCGTGCGAAGAAAACCCTCGGAGATCACGCCGCCGCCGTGGGGCACCCCGGGGCCGGTCGACTTCGTTCGCCACGTGCAGCCGGTGCTCGACCGATATTGCGCGAAGTGTCACGGCGGAGAGAAGCCCGACGGCGGCCTCGACCTCTCCGGAGATAAGACGCGGTTCTTCAACATGGCCTACGAAGACCTGCTCCGGAAGAACCTGGTGCATTACATTTATATCAACCGGGGACTGACCGACAATTTCCTGCCCATGACCACCGGGTCGCACGTCAGCCGCTTGACGGAGTTTCTGGAAAACGGTCACGGCAAGGTGAATGTACCCGACCGCGATCGGCGATCAATTTACACTTGGATCGACGCCAACTGTCCGTATTACGGCACCTACGACAACACCCGCCCGGGAACGGCCGGGTCGCGCGATCTGTGGTCGGGGGCGTGGATGCGGTCGCTGCATGAGGCGCTCGATTCGGCCGTCGCGGCACGTGGCACGGGCGGAAAGCGCCCGCGGATCCAGGACGGGGACATCAACCTGACGCATCCCGAGTTCAGCCGTGTGTTGATTGCCCATCTGGCCAAGTCGGCCGGCGGACTGGCCGAGGACGAGGCGGCCCTGTTCGACGACAGGGCGGATCCGAATTTCCAGGCCGCGCTGGCGGCGCTGCGAGCCGGCAAACAAGCACTGGACGACAAACCCCGCGTCGACATGCCCGGCGCCAAACCGGTTCCCTACCCGGTCGACTACGGCGGACTGTACACGGGTTTCGCGGGGCCATGAGCGCCGGCCCCGCGGCGGGCGGTCTCGCTCAACGATTCGCTTACTGCGCAGAAAAGGACGCCCATCGTGACCGATCAACCCAACTCCCAGCCGCCCCAGCGTTCGCCGCGGCGTGTCGGCTGGCAGCGGATGTGGCACTTGGGGCACCTGGCGCCGGGGGTGTTTCTCCGCCGGGTCGTGGCCGACTATCGGACCCATCAACTCGCCGCGCGAAGCGCACAGTTTGCCTATTACGCTCTCTTGGGGCTGGCGCCCTTGTTTATCGTGCTCATCGCTTGTGCGTCGCGGTTGCCGTTGGACGGTCTGATGGAGAGCTTCGAGGGGGCCATCGCGCTGGGGATGCCGGAGAACGTCGTCCACGTCATTACCGGTCAGATTCGCGACATCCAGGCACGCACTTCCGTGGAACTCGTCCTCGGCGGGTTCTTTCTGCTGGCGTACGCCGGCTCTCGGCTTTTTCTGACCATCGGCTCGGGCCTCGACCGCTTCTACGGAGTGTACCACCAGCGTCGCTTTTGGCGAACGGGGGGCGTGTCGCTGCTGTTGACCGGTGGCGTGTTGCTGCTGCTGGTCCTCTCGATGGTCCTGCTGGTGATCGGTCCGACGGTCACCGCGCTGGTGGCCCGCTACGTCGAGGTGCCATGGATCCAGGTGATCGCCTCGGCCGGGCTCCGCTGGGGTGTTGCCTGCGGGTGTATGCTACTGGGTAGTTCGGTCATCTACTGGGTCGTACCCAGCACGAAATTGCCCTGGTATTGGCTTTCGCCGGGCAGCGTGGTGGCCACGGGCGGCTGGGTGGCGGTGACCCAGGGGTTTCGCGTCTACGTCGAAAACTTCGCCCGATACAACCAGACCTACGGAGCCTTGGGCGGCGTGATCGTGCTGATCGTATGGCTCTATCTCACCGGCGTGGTCCTTCTGGTCGGCGGGCTGATCAACGGGATCATTTACCAGGCGGTCGCCGAAGAGACCCAGCAGTAGGAGCCCGGCTTGCAACACCTTTCGATGGCAAGATTCCAGGAGAATTACCATGCACCGATTCATCGCGGCGGTTGTCTTTCTCTCGCTGGGACTGGCTGGGCCGCTTCGCGACACCCCGACGCCGGCCGCCGAAACGATTGCCGTCGAGGTTCGCAATCCAACCGGCCACGAGTTGCAGGGAGTGCCCCTTACCTTCGGCCAGGTTTTTCCCACGGGCCAATACCCCCATGGCGTGACCGTGACGATCGACGGGCGGGAAATACCGGCTCAGGTTGACGTCCGGCGCCGCCACGACGACGGGTCGTTGCGGTTTGCGGCGATTTCGACCGTGCTGGAGAAGCTGCCGCCCGGCGCACCGGTAACTCTGCAATTGGCCGACGAGCCGCGCCGCCGGCAGCCGGCCGCGGCCGTCTCGCCGAGCGAACTGTTGCGGACGGACTTCGACGCGGTCGTGACCCTGCGTTTTTCCGACGGTACGACGCGACGAGCCAGCGCCCGGAAATTGCTCCAGCAGGCCGGCGGAAAACCCGCCACGTGGCTCTCCGGACCGATCGTCACTGAGTGGCTGCTTGCCGGACCGCCGCGAGACGACGCGGGCAAGCCCGACGACGATCTACACGTACGGTTCGAGGTACGCGCCTACGCCGGATGCCGTGCGGTGCGCGTGTCGGTAGTCGTGGAAAACTGCTGGGATGATTGGGCGGGCGACATCCTTTACGATGCGTCGGTGACCGTCGGCGGTCGGGAAGTCTTCTCGCCGGCGGCCGTGAACCATCGCCGCCTCTCGCGCTGGCGGAAAGTGTTCTGGTGGGGACGCCCCGAGCCGCAAGTGCATCTGGTCCACGATCTGGCCGTCATGTCGACCGCCGGTGCACTGCCAAATTACGACACGACGCTTGAGCTTCCGCCGCCTTCGGAGAACGAGGAGAAACTCTGGCGGATGGAAGGACCTCGCTGGCGGATCATGGGCCGGGGCGCACTGACGGCCTACATGCCCACCACCGGCGGCCGCGAGGAATTGGCGCCCTATCCCGAGTGGACCGCCCGATATTTGTTGGGCATGGAACCGCGAGCCAAAGCGGTGGTGCTGGCCGGCGGCGACCTGGCCGGTTCGTGGCCGATTCACGTCCGTGCCCGATCGACGGACCGGATCATGACGATCGACTCGCGGCCCAAGTTCTGGCTCGACGCCCGGGGTGAAGACCGCCCCGAGTGGAAACCACCCCGTCACCAGCCGGACGGCAAAGCGGTTCGCCTGACGCCCGATTTGGCCCATCAGGGCTCGTTTGCCTACGTGCCCTATCTGGTGACCGGCGACTTCTACCACTTGGAAGAAGCCTACTTCTGGGCCAACCATTGCCTGCTGGCCACCTGGCCGCATCCGCGGCGCGACGCCGAGGGTATTCTCTCGGGTCAGATTCGCGGCAACGCCTGGTCGCTGCGCAACATGGCCGACGCCGCGTGGATCGCTTCGGACGGTCATCCCGAGGCGGGCTATTTCGCCAAGAAGATTCGCAACAACATCGCCGATCGAATCCGGCGGATGATCGATTCACCGGAGAGCAACAAGCTCGGGTTTTGGGGACTGCGAACGACGGAAAACGCGCGGATCCAAAATCCGGCCGACCCGAACTGGATGATCGTGGCCCCCTGGGAACACGATTACCTGATCTGGAGCCTGCACCATCTGGTCGAACTGGGTTATGCCGACGCGGCCCGGGTGCGCGATGTTCTGCTACGATGGCGTGTGGGAATGTTGACCAACGCATCGGATTTCGATCCGCAAATGGCCACGCCCTATCGGATGGCCGTCGGCCGGCGCACGCCCGAGGGCAAGGTCGTATATTTCGACGATTGGAAACAAATCGGCCGGGAAAACGCGCGGCTGTATCAGCCCGGGTTGCCCGGCGGCGGCAACGACTATGCCTATTCGGCCCGGGCGGCGGTCGTCTGCGGAGTCGACGGCGGTTTTCCCAAGGCGGCCGAAGCGCTGAAATGCTTGGAGGGAATGCTTCCCGATCATCGGCGGGTGATGGCCCGGCAGCCGTATTGGGCGATCGTCCCCGGCGGCGCCGCCGCAGGAGGTGTTCGTTGACTGCGCGGCAATTGTCGGTCATACTCGATACTATTCGTCGGGTGGCTGGGGTCGAGGCGTGAGGAACGAGCGCTGAGCCCCCAGGCCTGAGCCACTGGGGGCTCATCACTCGTTCCTCGTGATTCGACCCCAGCCACCCCACCGCAACCCACGACCCATTCCACAGGAGCGGAAGCAACATGAAACGAACCGTCACCGCAGTCCTCGCATTGGCTTTGACCATTGCGCTGGGCGCCGCGTCGACCGTGCGGGCGGAAAAACCGCAGGGTAAACCGAACATCCTCTTCATCTTCGCCGACGATCAGGCGTTCAATACGTTGCACGCCACCGGCAACGACGAGATCGAAACGCCGAACCTCGACCGGCTGGTTCGTAGCGGGGTCACTTTCACCCACGCCTACAACATGGGCTCGTGGAGCGGGGCCGTCTGCGTGGCCAGCCGGGGGATGCTCAACACGGGCCGCTTTCTCTGGCACGCCAACCGTGTCTGCGGCAACGCCGAAAGTGAACGCCTGGCCGGTCGGTTCTGGTCGGAACAGATGAAAGGGGCCGGCTACGAGACGTACATGACCGGCAAGTGGCACGTTCGGGCCGACCCGGAGGAGGCATTCGACCACGTCACCCATGTTCGCGGCGGCATGCCCAAGCAAACCCCCCAGGGATACAACCGACCGATCGAAGGACAGCCCGACCCGTGGAGCCCGTCGGATCCGAAATTCGGCGGATTCTGGGAAGGCGGTACCCATTGGAGCGAAGTGCTCGGCGACGATGCCGTGGGGTTCCTCAAGGACGCCTCCCGTCGCGACAAGCCGTTTTTCATGTACCTGGCGTTCAACGCCCCGCACGATCCACGGCAATCGCCCCAGGAGTACGTCGACAAGTATCCGCTGGAGAACATCGCCATGCCCAAGAGTTTTCTGCCGGAGTATCCGTACAAGGATTCCATTGGCTGTGGCAAGGGCTTGCGCGACGAGAAGCTGGCCCCCTTCCCGCGAACCGAGTACGCGGTCAAGGTCAACCGTCAGGAATACTACGCCATTATCACCCACATGGATGTCCAGGTCGGCCGGATTCTCGATGCGTTGGAGAAGACCGGCAAGGCGGACAATACCTACATCTTCTTCACCGCCGACCACGGTTTGGCCGTCGGGCATCACGGCCTGATGGGCAAGCAGAACCTGTTCGACCACAGCACGCGCGTGCCGTTCATGGTCATCGGGCCGGACGTGCCCAAGGACAAGCGGCTGGACGGGGCGGTGTACCTGCAAGACGCGATGGCCAGCAGCCTGGAACTGGCCGGCGTGGAGAAGCCCGACCACGTGCAATTCCGCAGCGTCCTGCCGATTATCCGCGGCCAGCGCGAGCGCAACTACGACGCGATCTACGGCGGCTATCTTTCAGTGCAACGTTCGGTGACCGTGGACGGCTACAAGCTGCTTCTCTATCCCAAGATCGCCAAGGTGTTGTTGTACAACCTCGACGACGATCCGCTGGAGATGGAAGACCTGGCCGGCGATTCGGCGCGGAAGCCACGGATGAAAGAACTTTTCGCCCGGTTGTTGGAACTACAGAAAGAGACGGGCGACGGGCTGGATCTGAAGGGCGTGTATCCGGGATTGCAGTGAGTGTTTACCCCGGGCACTTGTGCCCGGCGTTTGATGCGGCGGATGCCTAGACTCAGTAGCAGTGAGATCGAAGGGTGCCTGGCGGTCGAGCGCAGCGAGCCCCCAGTTCGTTTCCTCGTGACGACGCTTCCGCGTCATCACGCAAGGCACGACGCTTTGCGTCGAAGATTCTGCGAGCCCCCAGTGATTCGGTTCTGGGGGCTCGCTGCTCGTTCCTCGCATCTCGACCCCAGCCACCCACCCGAATGCAGAGCCCCTATCGCAGCGGCTCCCCCTCGACATCCAGCACCTGAACCGTCGAAAGATTTCCGAACTGTTTCGCGTCCCAGACTTGCCAGACGAGTTTCTTATCGCGGGTGATCTCGATCAGTTGCGGCTGTTTGCCCGTGTGACCGCCGTGGCCGAGCCAGTTGGCGATCACCGTGTTGCCGTTGGGCAATCGTTGCACGCCGCCCACAAACCGCAGCGGGTTGCCCGGGATGTCGTTTTCTTCGACCTTCCAGACCTCGCGGCCGTCGCGGTCGAACTCGATCAGCGTGTGCCCGTCGCCGCAAGCGATCAGCGTGTTGCCGTCGGGCAGGCGAACCGAAGCGAAGCCGTGACGGGGGACCTCGAACGTGCGGAGAACTTCCCCGTCGGCGTCGTATTCGTTGACTCGACCCTCGGTCATCAGCCCGCCGAGGTAGGTGCCCGCCTTGGTCTTGCGAACCTGGCGAAACTGCGCGTGGGCATTGGCGATGTCGGCCTTAATGACAATGCTCTCGACAACCTCTCCGTCCGGATCGATCTCCAGCAGTCGCGGCGGATGACCATTCTGGGCCACCAGCGTATTGCCGTCGGGCAGCCGCTGCACGGCATGGATCTCCTTGCCGACCGGTTCGTCGGTGATCTTATATTCCCAGACGACCTTCTTCTCCGGTGTCACTTCCTTGGCGCCCGTTTGATAGGCGAAGAGCACGTTGCCGCTGGGCAGCATCCAGGCGTCGTTGCATTTGCCCGATGGGTAGGACCACTCGATCTTCCCGTCGGCGCCCAGGATGGCCACGGTCGGGTTGCCCGTGCCGGCGACCAGGCAACGACGGCCGGCCGGTTTGTCTTCGGCTCCCGCGAAATTGGACAGGGCGGTCATCGCAACGATCAGACCGAGCAGCGTGGTTCGCATCATGGGGGTCTCCTTTGGGGGCTTTGGTTGTGACTTCCGAGCACGTTTGTAGCATGGACCCCCGGCCCGTGAAAGGCGGGAACACGGGCCAGGGGCCCATGCTACTTT
>CAYUIQ010000161.1:0-21204 GCA_964444795.1 uncultured Planctomycetaceae bacterium | reverse complement strand
AGCGCAGCGAGCCCCCAGAAAACGCGGTTCTGGGGGCTCGCTGCGCTCGACCACCACGCACCCGCCACCTATTGCCCGTTTTCAACGGTCTGGCAACCGTAGCTACCTTGAGTCTTGACACACCGAGTGCGGTGGTACAAGATCGACAGGGGCCCAACGGACCAGAACCGCCCCAATTCCCCACCAACACCCCCCAACGAGAGAACCAACCATGAGATGTGTGTTTCAAATACTGATCTGTGCGGCCGTTTGCCTGACTGTCACGATGGCCCGGACGGAAGATGGCCAGAAATCCAACCCGTTCTTCGCCCTGAGCAACGGCGTGGCCGACGCCAAACATCGCACGCCCGAGTCGCAGGCGGCCATGTTGGCCGAGTTGGGCTACGACGGGATCGGCCCCTCCGGCGTGCGGGGGATTCCCGAGATGCTGGCCGCGCTGGACAAGCATGAACAGAAGATGTTCGCCCTCTACGTCGGCGCCCAATTGGACACGGACAAACCGGCCTACGATCCCGGTCTGCCGGCGGCCATCGAAGCGCTCAAGGGCCGCGATACGCTCGTCTGGCTGACCGTGCGAAGCTCGAAGTACGGGCACAGCGACCCGGCGGGCGATGATCGGGCCGCGGAAGTCGTCGGCGAGATTGCCGCGATGGCCGAGAAGGCCGGCTTGCGAGTGGCCCTGTATCCACACGTCGGGTTCTGGGTCGAACGGGTCGAAGACGCCGTGCGCGTGGCCAAGAAAGTCGATCGGCCCAACGTGGGCGCCACCTTCAACCTGTGCCATTGGCTCAAGGTGGGCGATGAAGCGAACATGGAAAAGCGACTCGACGAGGCGATGCCCCATCTGTTCGTGGTGACGATCAACGGCGCCGATCACGAGGGCAACTGGGATCGCCTGATCCAGACGTTGGACCGCGGCGACTTCGACGTACATGGGTTGCTTCTGGCCCTGCGCAAGCGCGGCTACGCCGGGCCGGTTGGATTGCAGTGCTACGCCGTCAAGGGCGACAAGTATGAGAATCTGAAGCGGTCGATGGCTGCTTGGCGGAAGATGCAAGCTCGGCTGGCCGCGGAGGCGAAGGAGTAGCTCATGACCCCACGCGAAGTCGTTCGTACGGTACTTCAGGGAAAGCGACCTCCCTACGTCCCGTGGTCGATGGGGTTTACGAAGGAGGCGAAGGAGAAACTCCTGGCCCATTACGGCACCGATGATCTGGAAGTGCCGCTGGAGAATCACCTGCTGCGGCTGGGTAGCGATATCGGCTTCTTCGACGACGTGGGCAATAACCGTGTGCGCGACGTCTTTGGCGTGGTCTGGGATCGGAGTATCGACAAGGACATCGGCAACGTCGAGGGCTGCGTCTTGGCCGAGCCGACGTTGGCCGGGTATACGTTCCCCAACCCGCTGGACGCCCGTTTTTTCGAGAACATCCCGGGGGGGATCGAGCGATTCCCGGATCGGTTTCGCGTCTTTCAGATCGGATTCTCGCTTTACGAACGGGCCTGGACCTTGCGGGGACTGGAAAATCTGATGATCGACTTCCACGATCATCCGGAGTTCGTCGACCGGCTGTTAACGGCCATCGCCGACTACAATCTGGCCCAAGTGGGCGAGGCCCTGAAGCACGACGTCGACGCGATCTACTTCGGCGACGATTGGGGCCAACAGCGGGGTCTGCAGATGGGCCCCAAGCTCTGGCACCGATTCATCCATCCGCAATTGAAGCGAATGTACGCGGCGGTACGCGCGGCGGGCAAGTTCGTGATGATCCACTCCTGCGGCGACGTCGACGAACTGTTCGACGATCTCGTGGCGGCCGGGCTCAACTGCTTCAACCCGTTTCAGCCGGAAGTGATGGACGTCCACGCCCTGTTGCCCCGCTACCGCGGTCGCCTGGCCTTTCACGGCGGATTGTCGACCCAGAAGACGTTGCCCTTCGGCACGGTCGGGCAGGTGCGAAGCGAAACGGCCCGGCTCTTGGAGTTGGGGCGCGAGGGCGGCTACATCTTTGCCCCGGCCCACGACGTCGAAGGCGACGTGCCGCTGGAGAACATGCTGGCGGCGATCGAGATGGTACAGGAACAGGACGGTTATCGAGGGGCGTGATCGAGATACTCGCGGATCCGGCGGGTGAGCCGCGCGACCGTTTGTCGCAAAGGTTCGGCGATTTCGTCACGGCATGTTTCTCGCGCCTGCTGCAAACCGCGATGGAAGGCCGCCTTGGCTTCGTTGTGCAGCGCGGCGGCGGGGTCATCTTTCCGCCAACGGGCCAGTTCGACGGCGAAGCTTGCGCCGACCGTTCCAGAGAAGCGGATGCGCACTTTGTCCCAGTAGGTTTCCCGGCGAGTTCGGGTGCCGATTGTGCCGTCGGATCGCTTGAACGTCTCGGTTCGCGTTCGCGTCTTTCGTACGTGCTTGGTGCCGTCTCCCGAGAGATTCACCCGGCCGTTTCCGGCGGCCGTTTCTTGGTACAGGCCGGCTTGGATCGCTCGGGCCAGATCGCCCGGGTCTTGTACGACTTCCGCTACCGGTACATCGTCGTCCGAGAGCACCGGCCGAAGCGACTCCAGCGTAAGCAGGGCCCGCTGCAACTCGATCAGATCGTCTTGCAGTGTTTCGGTATCCTCGATTTCGGCGAGCGATTGGAGCTTGAGCCGCAAGATCTCCGGCGAGGCGGCTTGGGCCATCTGGCCGATGACTTCGTCGAGACGGGACTGCAATTCGGCCGATTCGGCGGTCGCCTCGTGACGCCGGTTGTCGAGGAAACCGATGGCGAAATCGAGGCTTTCCAGGGGAACGGTCAAGCATTGCACCGCCCGGCGTCGCCGATCCAACTGGCCGGAGGCCCGATCGAACGCGTCCTCCCGTTCGTGGAGCTGCTTGCCCATCGACTCCAACTGCCGGCGAATGTCTCCGACGCCGACCTTCAATTGCCCGAGGAAACTCAGCAGCGTGATCCCCAGCCGCCGCCACACCGATCCGATGCGTTGTTCCAACTTGTCGCGAGCATTGACCAGATCGCCAAGCAGGCGCTTCTTCTCCTCCAGCGCTTGCTCGGCCAGAACCGTTTCCTCGAAACGCCGGGCAATTTCCTCTTGATTCTCCGATCTGAGCGTGTCGTGGCGCGCGTGCAATTGGTCCAGCGTGGATTCCAGCCGACTGAGTAGTTGGCTCGTGTGATGCGCGCGGCGGTAACACTGGAGCACCTCACCGGCGCTCGGGCCGAACATTGCGGCAACCATTTCCACGCTGTGCATATCAAGCTTCTCGAAAGTCGCGTTCCAACTGGCTGCGGATGAAATGGACGTACTGGTCGATTCTCCGCCGGGTGGCCGCCTCAAGGGCCAGGAGCGTCTGCCGGCGGCCGATGATCTGTCCAAATCGCGTCCAGGCCTCGGTCATGCGGGCGAGCCGGTCGGCCAGTTCGGGCGACGCGCTCCAATCGATTTCATCGACCGCATAGAGGGCCTCGCCGGTACCGGTGCCGGTGGCCGATCCGCTGGCGCCGGAGTAGCCCGAGATAAAACCGTGCTCCTCCTCGAAGCGGATCGATCCGTGCAGGCGTGCCGCCGCGCGCTTCTCGACGGTCGTGACCTGGAATCCGTCGGCAATCGCCCCGCCCAGGCCGTCTTGAGCCGCGCGGACGACGTCTTCGGCCTGCTCGGCTTCCGCGGCGAACGACTCCAGTCGCGAGGTATGTTCGTCGAGTTCGGCCAGCGCTTGCATCAACTGGTAAGTACACACGCGGAAGAACTCCGGGTCGCGACATAACGGACCGAACTGCGCGAAGCGGGCGCCAAGTTCCTCCGGTGATCGGCCTCGCAACACGGCGAGCACGAGGGAGTCGATCCGGTCGTCCGCCTCGCGGACCGCCGTGGTGGCCGCTTTTTCCTCGGCGGCCGATTCTTCGGCCTGTTTCGTCAGTCGTTCGATCGGTTCGAACAATTCCCGATGGCACTGCTCGGCGTCGGCCTGCTCCCCTCGAGCGCCGGCAACCTTCTGGCGAAGTTGCCCAATTCTCGAATTCACGTCGGTCAACGACTTTTGGAGCTTCCGCTGCCGGTCGGGGGAAAACGCCGCGGTCAGGCGATGCCAGAACGAAGCGGCCTGAGTTTCCAGGGTGTTTTTCTCCCCGATGCCGCGAGCCAGGCGGCGGCTGAACTTTCGCACCCGATCGCCGGCTGTGGTGATCGCTCTGCCGGCACGCGCCAGATCGTCTTCCTTGTCGGCGCGTTGGAGGTTCAGCTTGGTGATCACCTGGCGGTTTTCGCGTTCGACGGCCAGCAGTTGCTGCTGGCGATCGAGAAGCTGCTCGTACGCCGCCTCGACGTCGGCCAGATCGTCGCCGAAGAAGACGGCCATCCGCGGTGCCCGGCGCCAAGAAAAACGGTCGTCGACGTGGACGACAAAACAATCGGCCGGCTCAAGCACGTCGTCTTCGGCTTGGCGCGACGTATCGGCCCGGGAAATCGCCGTCGACGGAGCCGCGGGAACCGGTGGCCGCACCCTGGCCGGCGCCGGGACGAGGGGAACGATTTCGTCCGGGTCTTTGGCCGGAGAGGGTTTCAGCACGAGCATCTCGTCCGTCGCGTCCGTCTCGTCCGTCGCGTCCGTCGCGTCCGTCGCTTCCATCTCGCGCGGCTGGTCCGGCTCGTCCGTAGCAGGAGGTTCGGCGTCTTCTTCCCGGGGAGCGACCTCTGGCTGACCGACGACGTCTTCTTGGGGTTCGGCGTCTTCTTGCGATTCGGTCTGTGGGTCGCCGGCGGGTGCCAGTTCGGCAATCCGCTGCAATGCGCCTTTGGCGGCGAAGCGGACGGAGTAGGAATCGTTTTCCGCCAGAGACTCCAGCGGCTCGACCGCCCGGGCGTCGCCGAGTTGCCCCAGTGCTTCGACGATTTCGCGGCGCATCCCGTCGTCTTCGTGCTGCAATGCCGCCAGCAGCGGCTCGACGGCCCGGCAATCACCCAACCGGCCCAGAGCGGTGACCACCTCGCGGAGGAGGTATCGGTCTTCATCCTCCAGCAGGCCAGCGAGTATTTCGACGGCGCGCGGATCTTCGGACCGGGTTAACTCGTCAATCGCTCTCCGCCGCCGAAAGGAAGAGGCGCCGGAATCAGTCGCGGTTTCAATGAGCGACTGGGAACTCGAAGTCATAACTGGCGATGCTCGTCAATGAGTTTTCGTACCTGCTCGGGATCGGGTACTCCCACTACTTCGATTTCTATGCCCGACTGACCCGAACAAGAGATGCCGACCAATCCCACGCCGAAGAGACGCTGTAGCAGGCTTTGGTTGACCTGGATGTTGCGCACGTTGGAGTGGAGTACTTCGTTGATATGTTTCGAGAGAATTCCGCGGCGCAGCAGGGTGCGCTTGTCGGTGACCGTGAGTTTGGTTCCCAGGACGTTCAACCACCAGACCAGCAAGGCCACGCATCCGACGCCGGAGAGAATGAATGCATACGGGGTGAACATGTAACCCAACACCGCGCCGGCCGGAATGGACGCGACCCAGAAGAAGTAGCTCAACGGCCTGTTGCGAAACATGGCGGGGTGAGCGACGTAGAGTTCTTTTTCGTCTGCCATGGGTAAATCCTTTGCCAGGTTTTCCATTCAAGTAGCCGACCGCTTTCCTTCTACGATATTCCCTCCGGAGCAATGACACAAACCCCCCCGAGAATTTCCTTGGATTCCATCACCCCTTCGGGGGGGCTATCGCATAACTCTTTCGAGAAACCCGTGGCCCCACTCAGCCCGTTTCGGCGGCGGCCAGGGCGATCCGGGGATCACGATCGGGGGCACTCGGACCCCGTGACCAAGTGACCCCGTGGCCAAGCCCGCCTATAATGCGTCCGTTCGTTTATGGTTAGCGTGCCAGTAGCTACTACGCCGTTGGGAGGCACCTTCGGCCAACTTGCGGTCCGTCTATGCAGATTAGTGAGAACATGGAAAGCCACAGCGAAAGCA
Source organism: uncultured Planctomycetaceae bacterium (assembly GCA_964444795.1). Classification (GTDB taxonomy): domain Bacteria; phylum Planctomycetota; class Planctomycetia; order Pirellulales; family Thermoguttaceae; genus JABMRP01. The sequence goes on along the minus strand of CAYUIQ010000161.1, from coordinate 15,237 downwards.
GGAAGAAACCGCGAATCGAGGCACCGGGGGAAGTCTCCGAGGCCTATCTGAACACGATTATCGGAGCATCGCTTGACGGTATATTCGTCGTGGATGAGGCGGGGAGATTTGAATTCGGTAACCCCGCTTTCTTTCGGATTCTCGACTGGCCGCGAGAAGAATTGATTGGGAGTCATTTCATTAAGGTGATCCCCTCCGATATGCACGAATTCATACTAGAGCGTTGGAGAGAGGCCCAGCGCGGAGACGGGAAGCCTTACGAAGTCGACATTCTCACAAAAGAGGGACATCGACGGAGCTTGTTTGTCAGCCACAAGGACGTGGATGTCCGCGGGCGCCGAAAGTACTGCGTCGTTGCGAAAGACGTCACGGAGCGGAACAGAACGGAGAAGGCTCTGCAGAGAGCACGCGGCGAGCTAGAGCAGCGTGTGCGGCAAAGGACAGCCGAACTGACAGCCGCCAACCTTGCCTTGAAGAAGGAGATCGCCGAGCGCAGGAAAGTCCAGGAAACGTTGCACCTTCACAAAGAGATGGTCACGAACATGGCCGAAGGAGCATCGCTCGTGCGAGCTGGCGATGCTGCGATTGTCTATGTGAATCCACAGTTTGAGCGAATGTTCGAGTACGAGCCGGGCGAGTTACTTGGCAGGGAAGTGGCGATATTGAATGCCCCAACCGAGGGCAAGGATCCAAGAGAAACGGCCAACGAGATCATCGATAGCCTGGCGGAATGTGGTGCCTGGAATGGTGAGATTCTGAACATTACGAAGAACGGTCGAACCTTCTGGTGCCACGCCAACATCTCCAGATTCGAGTCGGCCGAACAAGGCACGGTCTGGCTATCGATTCACGAAGACATCACTCCACGCAAAGAGACCCAGCAGGAGCTACGTGAAAGCGAGGAGCGATTTCGCCAACTGGCGGAAAACGTGGAAGAGGTCTTCTGGTTGTGCTCCCCGGATTGGACCGAAGTGATCTACATAAGTCCCGCGTACGAAAAAGTCTGGGGGCGTTCCTGCGAGAGCGTACGCCGAGATCCTCGCTCTTGGTTGGATGCCGTCATGGAAGAGGATCGCGGAGCATTGATCGCTGATCTCGCCGGCAAGGCCGAAGGGCGTGTGTCAGAGTTCAGGACACCCGAATACCGAATCGTTCGTCCGGACGGTTCCATCCGCTGGATTCTGGACCGCGGCTTTCCGATATTCGATGAAAATGGTGCCGTCTGCCGCGTAGCGGGGATTGCTCAAGACATTACCGAGCGCCGGCAATACGAGGAAACGTTGCGGGAATCAGAAAGCAGGTGGCGGAGCCTTCTGGAGAACATGCCGGACCAGATGCTCTTGGTCGACCGCGACAGCATCATCCAATACATCGGTCAAGCGAGAGACGAATGCATTGAGGACGAATTGATTGGAACAACGGGCTTCCAATATATCCCACCGGAGTACCACAAAGAGATTCGTCGATATCACGCGCGGGCATTCGAAACTCGCGAAACCCAAGCCTACGAATTTCCGGACAACTTCGGCCGGTGGTGGTCGTGCCGCGCAGTTCCCCTGGCGGAGGATGGGCTGGTTGAACAATTGATGATCATTTGCACCGATGTTTCGGAACGAAAGGAGGCCCAGGGGAAGCTGGAGGCCGACGCGAAGCTGTTGAGAAAACTACTCGACCTGCAAGAACAGGAACGCAAGCTGGTCGCACATGAAATTCACGATGGTCTCGTGCAGGATGTAGTCGGCGCGAAGATGATTCTGGAGGGCGGACTTCGGAGCATTGAATCGCAGGGCTGGTCGGGAGTAGACCGACTCCGACCGATTAGCGATCTACTGGGAAAGGCGATTTCCGAAGGCCGACGTTTGGTCGGCGAATTGCGGCCAATGATTATTGATGAGAGGGGCATCGTTGCGGCCATTGAACATCTAATTGCCGGAAACGGTTTCAGTCCCGGACTGCAAGTCGAAACATCGTTTTCCGTAAAGTCCGACCGGCTATACCCCATGCTGGAAACGACCGTCTTTCGCATCGTGCAAGAGGCCCTGACGAATGTGAAGCGGCATAGTCAGTGTGACCGTGCCGCGGTGAGACTCACCGAAAACGATGGCCGGCTGCTGCTTGAGATCCGCGATCGAGGCGTCGGTTTCGATCCCCGCCTGGTGTCGGAAGAGCGTTTTGGCTTGCGCGGAATGCGCGAACGTGCTCGACTGTGCGGTGGCCTGATCACTATTGACAGTGCTCCCGGCGACGGAACACGTATCGCAGTGGAACTGCCGCTTAGGCAAGACATCCCGTTTGGAACCGACGAGGCTTCCCCGGCCTGATCGAACGGGCACGAGGCCATGCTGGATAAGGCCGCTCTGGCCGTTCAAACTTGGGGCCCTGCGCTGCGGGAACACGTTGCCGGAATTTGCCGCCTAGCAGGAGAAATCCGGTCTCGATGCCAGGTTCTGCTGGACACTCGGCTCGCCGGCAATTCACTCACCAGAGGCGTTGCCTGGAACTGGGCTTCTGAACGCCGGCAAACGCAGTGGCCGTCTTTGCGAGGGGTGACAGCATGTGTCACCCCCCTACGCAAACTCGTAAGAGAAGATGAAAAGGAAGAACGAAAAAGCTGGCCCCGCTTCCGCACCCGCTTGCTTGTTTCTTCGTTTCGTGATATAGGAAAGGTGGTTGATCCGGCTCACAGATCCGGCAAGTGCGCCACAAAGGCCGCACGTTCCACGAATCGCCCGCGCTGATCGGCTGCGCCCTGGCGGTCCATCGCGATTTGTACGACGATCTGGGCGGCTTCGATCCGCAGATGCGCTTCTGGGGCGTGGAGGATCTCGACTTTGGGCTGAAGTGCTGGCTGATGGGTTTTTCCATCCTGCACGATCCGGAGGCGGTCGTCGGGCACCGGTTCCGCGAGTCGTTCGACAATTACGACGTACCGATCGAGCACCTGATGGCCAATCAACTGCGGATGGCCCGCAAGAGTTTTACGCACAGCGTCTGGTCCCAGTGGGTCGACCGCTGCCGACGGCGTCACTCCGGCCGCCTGGCCGATCACCCGGAGGGGCTCTGGGCGCGGGTTTGGCAGCTTTTTGAAGCGGACCGCCCCAGCGTCGAGGAGCAGCGGGCCCATCTGCAAGGGCGGCGCCAGCGCGACGAGTTTTGGTACGCCGAGCGGTTCGGGCTGACTTGGCCGCGTCTGGAGGTGGTCCCGCTGGCGCCGATGGAGATGGCGCTGGAGGCCATGGCTGCCGAGCCGAGCGCCAGCCCCAGCCCGCCGCCGGGGATCTGCAGCGAGACGAATCTCATCGCGAACCCAAGTTGCGAGTTGCCCCCGACTGTCGGCTTCCACACTCCACCGGGCTGGACACAACTCTCGGGCGTTTGGCAGCGCGTGCAGGGCAGCGTTGGCCTGTTTCCCATCGCCCACGAGGGAACCTATCTGTTCTGGCCCGGGAGCTCGCAGGCGGCGGCGGAGCTGTACCAAGACGTCGACGTCAGCGCCGAAGCCACACGGATCGATGCCGGCAATGTTGAGTTCTCCTTCTCCGTCTGGCTCAATACCCGGACTTCGGACGATGACACGAGTCGCGTGATCGTCGAATACCGAGACGGGGGCGGAGCGGTTATCGAGAGTTACGACAGCGGCCCCCACAACGTCGATGATTGGACCGAATTTACCGATTTGCGCGTCGCACCCAGCAGCACGCGCACGATTCGCATCCGCTTGATAGCAAACCGGCTCAGCGGAGCTTCAACCGACGGGTACTTCGACGACCTGTCGCTGGTGGCGCGTTGCGGGGTGTGCAGCGCCATGAACCTGATCAGGAATCCCGGTTGCGAACTGCCCGGCGAGCCGCCCCCTTACTGGACCGTAGTGTTGGGTGACTGGAAGCGCCAGCAGGGCGGGGTGGACGGGTTCCCGGCCGCTCGCACCGGCAAGTACCTCTTCTGGGCGGGAGAAACCGCATCCGGAGAACTCTATCAGGACGTCGACGTCAGCGACAAGGCCGCCGAGATTGACAACGGAGAAATCCGCCTCCGATTCTCCGGCTGGCTGAACACCTACGGCGAAAGCGACACCGATACAAGCCGGGTGATCGTCGAATACCGTCAGGCGGATAACACCGTGCTGGCTTCCTACGATACCGGCGCGCAGAACGTCGACGAGTGGACCAACTATACCGATGCAAGAATCGCGCCCAGCGGGACCCGAAAGGTTCGGATTCGGCTCTTGGCCGTGCGTCACATCCCCACCGACAACGACGGCTATTTCGACGAACTGTCGCTGGTCGCCGAATGCGACGTTTGTGGTGCCACCCTCCGCTTCCTTGACAACGGCAACATTGAAATCTCCCCGGAAAGCCGGGCGCTGGGGGTCAGCAATTACGTCACCGACAACCTCCTCCCCCCGAACTCCGCCTTTGACGCGGGGACCGCGGACCCGAATAATTTTCGCCTGGAGGTGGAAGACGACCAAGCGGGGGGCCCCAGCGTCGACGTCACGCTCACCGTCGGCAATCGAGCGCCCATCACTTACACTCTGGACAAGAAGAGCGGCGTCACTTACCAAGGGGAGTTCCTCCGCCTGGTCACCGACGGCTACGACGATCAAGTGCAAGGCACGCAAACCGTACTGTGCAAGCTGGGAGAGACAGTGACCCTTTCTTACACGCGGGCCGGGGCAACCTGTACCGACGAGCGGAGAATCGGCATCGGCCGCCCGGTGGGCGAGGACTACGAAGGTACGAACCTGCTCAAGTACGACATTCGGGAGGTGAAGCTGAATATCGTGGTGTTCAGCGTGCCCGGAGAGACGGCCCTGGACGGAGCGATCGATGCGTCCCAGACCACGATCAAGGTGGACAACGTAGCCGACTTCCACCCGGCGGCCCAACTCAAGATCGGCAGCGAGATCATCGAATACCGATCGATCAATCCAGCGACGAATGAGATTACTGCCCTGAAAGCTGACGGCTCAAGCGGGCGCGGAGCCGAATCCACCAGCGCCGTGGCACACGCGGATGGTTCCGAGGTCTTCTACTCCACGACGACTCCAACGGTAACGAGAAGCCGTGTTTTGGATGACCTGAGTATTACGGATCAGCGATACGCACAATGCTGCACGCGGATCAAGCGCCCCGTGACTATTGACATCGGCGGAAGCGGGGACCCGGGAAAGCCAAATCATCCCGCCATGATTGAGAAGCACACACCCGAAGACGAGACCATCTTGGCGTGCGAGGTATCGAAGGGACTGGCACAGTGGGCTACGCTCACTGACGCCGAAAAGCAACTCGTAATGTTCAAAGACGCTGACCTGAATAGTGTTGACGTTTTCTATCTCCATAAAGTCTACCGTCCCGAAGACGGTGGTCGACCTGGCGGGGGGGCGTACATCGCTTGCAATAACGATACGGGCGATAACGCCTATCAGAATCTTTTCTTCATCGCGGCAAATCAAGACCCGGATAGCGTTCCGCCCTGGCCGGATGCGCTCAGTTTCGCCCACGAGTTGCTGCATGTACTCCTCGACAAGGGGCACCGTACAGACCCGGGGAATGCCGATCCGGTGGAGGCGCTCTTCCATGGGTCGGCTCAGAATTCGCTGCAAGTCGGCGGGCCCAAGCGGATTGGCCCGTTTGCGACCGACACCGACGGTGCCGGCGATGGTGACACCACAAAGGTCCGTAATAGCGCGGATGAATTGCCATGAATAACACACCTGATTACAGGCGACGATTATCGCCATACGCGGAGCATGGGTCCGTCGTGAGCGTGCTGTTTGTGGCCGGATGGCTGGCGGCGGTTGCCGGATGCCAGGGTGACCCAAAGAGTCCGCCAGGGAACGCGGACGTTGAGATGAACGAACCATCGGCGGAGGCGGCCACGGCTACCACTCTGAAACTGCGGCGGGCGTACGTGGACGCGGAATCCGACAAGCAGTTGCAGGCAGCCAAAGCGGCGCTGATTGCCGATCTGAAGAAGCGTTACGCGGGAATCGATTGTCACGCGCCCCAGGATAAGATTACTCCACATCTTATTCTCTTTAGGCAGTTGATGCACGAGTGGAATCCCGTGGGCTGTACGATCGAGGATCTGAAAGCAATTGCCGGAAGACCCAGAAGCGAGACCGACGATTCGCTCATTTACCCCTTCGATGACGGGATGGGCGCGCCGCATTGGCGGTTTACGGGCCGGCCTACTATCACGGAGGTGTACTTCCGCGAGGGTCAGTAGCGGGCCACTTTCCGACACTGGAAAGGAGGGCGGACGATGACAAGAGAGTTCGAGAGAGGGCGCAGCGCCACCACTGCTATCCGACATAGCGTGTGTGGACGGCTGCTGATACTGCTGGCGGCAACCGTGGCGATTCACTCTGGCTGCGGCCCGCGGGCGGAGACCCCGGCACAGCCGAAGCCGAAGGAGACACCGACGAACCCAAAACCGTGGCAGGCGTTGCTGGAAGCGACGACGGGCAAAGAGGGCCACGAAGCCCTGCAAGCCCGCTACGACGACCTTGAGAAGCGATACGCAGGCACGATTGACGTCTCGGTCAAGGGCCCGGACGCGGACGAGCAACTGCGCCGTTTTGAACGGCTGATGCGGGAGCCCATTACGATGTACACGTCTCTTAAGAGAATCAGAGCAATTGCGGGAAAGCCGACGCGGGAGTGCGAGAACGCCTTGTTCTATACCTTCGACAACGGCACGAGCGTGGTGCGCTGGGAGTTCTACAAAGGCGGGCTTACCCGAGTTCGCAGGATCGGCCCCTACAGCGGACCGGACCGGCTGAAGCAGTTGCGCCCCGCCACCACCATAAAGCTCCCGCCGGAGATGGGTGGAGACCCCCTGCATTAATTCAGCCGTAGGCCAAGACCAGCCCTGGCACCGATTCACCAGGACAGGTCCTGGCCTACAGTCTCACCAACTTCGAGAGAACGTGGAGGACCTACCACAATGACTAGGACAGAAACGTCCCAACGTCGTGTCAGGGCGGGCAACCGGCTTCGCGTTTTGCAGCGAACCGGTCTTGTCATCGCCCTGCTGTTACTGCCGCCTGGTTGCGGGGACGACAACGAAACCGTCGACAACCGGCAGCAAGACCCGCCGGCCGAGTCTGGCCAGCGCTGTTGTCAGGAGAACAAGAAACCGGTCGAAAACCAACAGAACCAGGGGGCCGAAGTCATGGAAGCGGAACTCACTACGGAGCAATTGCGGAGAAGGTACGTCGAAGGAACCGGTGGGAGCTTTGACCAGAACCGGGACGCATTCATCGCCGACCTGAGGCGACGATATGGCGGAATTGACGCGTCGCTCTGGAGGGGTCCGGAGGCATATGAACATCTTCGCCGCTTCGGCGAACTCATGAAGGAGTGGAATCCGCTTGGGTGTTCGGCTGACGATCTCAAATCCATCGCCGGGGAGCCGACGAAGGAAGTGCCTCTGACCGACAAGGGTTACGATCCCGGCTCGTACAGGGTCCTGACCTATCGGTTCCATGGCGACGGCATGGTCCATGCCCGTTGGGAGTTTACCGTTTCCGGCAAGACGATCATTGAGGTCCGCTACATTCCGGGTGATTGATGGTTGACGAACGATCTCCCCGAAGCCGTAGGCCAGGACTTGTCCCGGCACTGATTCGCCCGGAGCATGCAAGAGGAAATCGATGACTTTCCAGAACGACCTCCAAGTCAGGCCCCGGCCCGCCCCGCCCACCGTCGGAGACGCGACGGCCGACTCGCCGCTGACGGGACAAACGGCCACGCCGGGGAACACGGCCTTCGAGCCCGCACTGACGTCGATCATCATCGCGCAGAAGAACACCTGGGCGGAGTTCACCGGCCCGCTGATTGAGCAACTGCGCGAACTGACCGCCGAGCCCTACGAGATCATCGTGGTCGACAACGGCAGCGGTGCCGAGGGGCGGCGCGCCCTGGCGGCGGCAAGCGCAAGCGCGGGGTTTCGGCTGATCCTCAATCCCGTGAATCTCGGCTGGGCCCGGGCCAACAACCAAGGGCTGGCCACCGCCGGCGGGCGATACGTTTGCCTGTTCAATAGCGACGTCTCCGTCAACGAACCGCAGTGGAACCGCCGGGCGATCCAATTCCTCCGGCACCGGGCGAATTGTTGCGCGTTGGGGCTGAGCAAAACCGACGGCAGCGCCTTCTTTGGAACCGACGGCAGCCACTGCGGGCCCCCGGGCCAGCAGCCGTGTATCACCGAAGCGATCAGCGGCGCGACCCTGTTGGCCGACCGCCGCCGCACCGGCGACTTCCGCTTCGACGAAGCCTATCCTTGGTGGTACGAGGAAACGGATATGTGTTTCCAGTGGCGCGCCGCGGGCTGGAAGCTGATGCGCCTGCCGCTGGAGATTCACCACCTCGGCGAGCAGACCGTCCGCCGGGAGAGCGACCGGCAATCGCGCATCGAGTACCTGGGACGGCCGGTGAACATCGACGCGTTGAAGAGCCAATCGCGCGACCGCTTCCTCAAGTTCTGGGGCCATCTGCTTCGCGACTGGACCGATCCGGCCGAACACGCCCGCTGGCTGCAGGCCCAGGCCCGACCGCTGGTCGACGTGTGCATGGTCACCAAAGGACGCGCCCACCTGATTCGCTGGGCGATCGAGAGCGTCGCGGGGCAAGAATTGCAGGACTGGCGGCTGTGGATCATCGACGGGGACGGAGACCTTGAGTTGCCCGTCCAGGATCCGCGCATCAAAGTGATCGGGGCGTCCTGGAGCAATATCCCCCAGGCCCGGAACCTCGCGCTGCAACTCGGCCACGCCGGTCTTGTCGCCTGGATCGACGACGACGAGTGGTGGGCGCCGGACCATCTGCGCCGGGCAGTCGAGTTTCTCCAAAATTCGCCGGACGTGGACGTTGCTTATACCGACATGGATCGCGCCAGGGGTGTCTTCACGGCCGATGGATTTCAGCGGCACGAACTGCTGCCGGACGACTGGTGTCGCCCCTTTCGGCTTGAGGATCTGGAACGAGAAAACTTCATCCCCTCGGGCAACGTCGTCGGCCGTCGCGAGGCTTTTCTTCGCGTCGGGGGATATGACGAGCAAATCGAGGTCGGCGAGGACTACGACCTGTGGCTGCGGATGGCCTGGGCGGGAGTGACATTTGCTCATCTATGCACGCGCCGGACGCAGCACCGGGCGACCGCCGAATATCGCGTCTGGGGCGGGAATACTACTCTGAATCACCGCGGGCAGTGGGAGCGGGCCGCAGGGATTGTTCGCGCCCGGCAGTCCCGGCGGAAGCTCGAAACGGCCGCCTGTCCCCCACACCGTTGAAGCCTTGCCCGTCGTCGCTTGGAGCAAGCCGCCCGCTCGCCCCCTTCTTCACCCGGCAGACAAGGCGATCCCGGCCAAGGTGAGATGGGAGACATGGCGCGCGGGTCGACCCAGCAGCTTGGCCACCGCGGGACCCGCGCCGCCGGTGAGGAAGACTTCCGGGTCGCCGGGAACCTCCGAGGCGAGGCACTCGATCAACTGCCGCGCCGCGCCGACGGCGCCCCAGAACAGCCCGCTGCGCATCGCTTCGGTGGTCGACGTGCCCAGAGCGGGCGGCGGGGAAGTGAGTTCCGACATGCCGATCAGGGGGAGCAAGTCGGTGAACTCGTGGAACGCCCGGGCCGACATGGCGATACCCGGCGCGATCGCACCACCCAGAAAAACGCCCTCGGCCGAAAGCAGATCGACGGTAATCGCCGTGCCGACGTCGATGACGATCGCCGGCCGGCGCGGTGATCGCAGACAGTTGGCGGCCACGGCGTCCAGCAGTCGATCGATTCCCACCATGTCCGGACGCTCCACGGCCACGGACAGGGGCAGATCGCCGGCGGCCAGGAGAGTAACCCGGCATGGCGTGCCTTGCGCCGAGAGCCAATCGAGTAGCCGTGTGGCCGCGGGTCGGTTGACGGTACCGATCACCCAGGATGCTGTGTGCGCCGCGAGGTCTCCGAGCCACTGGGCCAGGGGCTCCATGTCCGGCGCGTTGTCGGCGATCTGGAGCGTATCGACCGGCTCGGGGAATCGCTGCGCGCTTTCGCGATCAAACCGGCCGAACTTCATCCGCTGGTTTCCAACGTCGACGGCGATCAGCGGAGAGTGATCGGAGGAAGCCATGGCGCCTACCGTGGGGAGATTACCAGCCGTCGTTCTTGTCTTGATCGAGTTGCTCGGCCACGGCGCCGAGCAGATGGTTGAGTCCCTGGCCGGTAACCGCCGAGAGGAGCAGCACCTGGCAGTCGAGCTGCTCGGCCAGAGCGTCGCGTACTTCCTCGGCCTGGGGGAAATCGGCCTTGGAGACGGCAACGATTTCCGGCCGGGCGCCGAGTTGCACGTCGTGCTTCTCCAGCTCCTGGCGGATGGCCCGGTAGTTGGCCAGCGGATCGGTTCCGTCGGTGGGGGCCGGTTCGACGAGATGGACGAGGATGCCCGCCCGTTCGATGTGGCGGAGAAACTCGTGCCCCAGGCCGGCCCCCGTGTGGGCTCCTTCGATCAGCCCCGGGATGTCGGCGAGGATGAACGACCGATCGAAGTCGATCTGAACACGGCCCAGGTTCGGTGTCTTGGTGGTAAACGGGTAATCGGCGATCTCGGGTCTTGCGCGGGAGAGACGGCTCAGCAGGGTGCTTTTGCCGGCGTTGGGTTTGCCGACCAACCCGACGTCGGCGATCACCTTCAGTTCGAGCCTGAGCAGGCGTGCCTCGCCTTCGGTTCCGTGCGTCGCTTGCCGGGGTGCGCGATTGGTCGACGACTTGAAACGGGTGTTGCCCTTGCCGCCCCGGCCGCCACAAGCCGCATTGACCCGGTCGCCCTCGGCCGCCAAGTCCTTGAGGACGTGGCCGTGTTTGGCGTCGGTTACCAGGGTGCCGGGCGGGACGGAAATGACCAGATCGTCGGCCGAGGCTCCGTGGCATTTGGCCCCACGGCCCGGTTGTCCGTTGCCCGCCTTCCAGTGCTTGCGATGGGCCATCGCCGAGAGGCTGTCGACTCCCTGCTGGGCAACGACGATGACGCTTCCTCCGTCACCCCCGTCGCCCCCGTCGGGCCCGCCTCGAGGAACGTACTTCTCGCGGCGAAAGCTAATACACCCGTCGCCACCCTTGCCCGCCTCGACGGAGATTTCCACGCGGTCGACAAACATGGGGCGGGGACTGGGGGCTAGGATGTAGCGATTAGGGGCTGGCGATTAGTGCCTCACGTCGCAAACAGGTCGTGGCAAACAAGAGCAGGGATGATCTTCGCTGGATCATCCCTGGGGATTGCGGTGATTGGGCAGCGCGGAGGCCCGCTATACCGACTCGACGATGTTGATGCGGCGCCCTTTGCGGTCGAACTTCACGAAGCCGTCGATCAGGGCGTAGAGCGTATAATCGTTTCCCTGCCCGACACCCTTGCCGGGATGGAACTTGTTACCTACCTGCCGGACAAGAATGTTGCCGGCGATCACGCGCTCTCCGCCGAACCGCTTGACGCCACGTCGCTGGGCGTTGGAGTCACGGCCGTTTCGGCTGGAGCCTTGTCCTTTTTTGTGTGCCATTGTCGCTTCCTCACCGGCGGAAATCTGAATCGTGGGGGTTGCACGGATTCAAACTGCATGCGGGGTCGAGGAACTTCCCCATCGGGTCGTTCCCACCCGCAACACGATCTCCGCCGCCGTCGATTGGACGGGGCGGACGATGAAATCCGGCGGCCAATTCTTCCCACCATGGCGGGAAGAACCCTTCTTTTTACTGAAGGACCCACTCGTAGTCAACCCCACCGGGATCCAGCCGCTCAGGAATACCGAAGCGGATTTCACCTTCGTGTTCGTCGAACTCGTCGCCGGGCCGCCAGAAATTGAGCTTGAGCGTCTTAACCAGGATGCGCCTCCCCGTCAACAGAGGGGTACTGTTGTCGCGTTTCTCCTTCGCGTCGACCCATCGGTAGGCGTTGGTCAAGCCTTTGACGTAGATCGAAAAACGGTCGATCTTCGGATCAATGTCGACCCATGTCGCCACGCCCCAGAGCGTCTGCCCAGGCTGAATCCAGTGGGTCATCTGGACCGTGTTGAGGAACTGCCGCTGGGGATCTTCCCGTCTGGGGATTGGCCCGGGTTTGATTTCGTCGCCATCCTTTTCGACCAGCGCCACGGGAATCACTCGATCTCGGTAGGCCTTGACCTGTCCGGCTCCATTGGGATCCGGTATCTTCACGTCCTGCGCGTGGCTAACGAGCATGAACTCGGGGATGAACTTCACCGGCTTGTCAACGTACCGGACCGTATACGTTTCGGGGAAGAACGGTGTGGCTGGCTCCCCCGGTTTCGACATCTTGACTACGCCCTCCTTATAGGCGGGGTCGAGAAAGTGATTCGGACGCGTGACCAGCGGGACCTCGTCGCTGGGGGATGTCGTCTCCGGCGACGGGCCGTTCTCCGGCGCAGCCGTTTCTATCGGATGGACCACCTTGCCCGGATTGGTCACGCTATAAACCATATACCAGACCAGCTTCTTCTTCATGATCCCGCCCGGTTGCGGCACATCGACCCAGATCATCCGAACCGGCTTGAACTTGAACTCCAGCGCCCACACGTCCTGCCGGAAGGGAACGTCGCGTACGAGTTCCCAGGCCGGATCCTCGGCTGCCAACTCGACAATGTCGTGCCGGCTGAACGCCTCCTCCATTTGCCGCATGGGGTCGATGGAAGTCATCACCCAGGGCGCCAGCTTGCGGTACTTCGTCTCGTCGGGCTGGATCTCTTGCCCCGAGACACAGGCAATCGAGATCATCCCCGCAACGATTGGGAAGCAAGTCCAATTCAACGCGCGCAGCAGCCGGTTCATTGCGGTGGTTCTCACATCGCGAGGTGATTCGCCCCGGGCGAGTCGTTGATCCGATCGACCTGGCGCGAAAAAAACTCTGTTCCCGAGTAATTCAGTATAGTTCGCCCAACCAGCCAACGTCAAGGAATACAAGCCCCCCGATAGTGTGGTATTGGCGTTTTCTTCGGGTCCGAGGTTGTGAAAATCGTGCGGAACTTGACTTTTCCCGGCCTCTGCCTGCTAATTGGGTCCGATTGTGTTGGGCACTTGCCCGTTGGAAATGTTGGGCACTTGCCCGCTAGAAATATCAACCCGCATCGCGCCCGAGGAGGCGGTTATGGTCCCGCGGAAAAGTAGGTTCGGTCGGTTGACGTTCCGGCCGGTGATCGTCGCGGGATTCTGTCTGGCCGTGGTCGTTGGAGGGGTTCCCCTTGGTGCGGCGGAGAATGTCGCGGAAAACTGGCCGGTCTGGCGGGGGCCGCGAGGTGACGGAACCAGCCTCGACACGCAGGTTCCCACGCGATGGAACGGCCCCAAGGGCGAGAATATCGCCTGGAAAGTACGCATCCCCGGCCGGGGACACGCTTCGCCGGTGGTCTGGGAAGACCGCATCTTCCTGGTTTCCTGCCGCGAAGACCTCGGCCAGCGGGTCCTGCTGTGTCTCGACCGGGCCACGGGCCGCATCCTTTGGGAGAAAGTGGTTGTCACCTCGGCCATGGAAGGCAAGCACCGGCTCAATAGCTACGCCTCCAGCACACCGGCCACCGATGGTCAAGCAGTCTACGTGACTTTTCTCGACGGCACGAACATGTTCGTGGCCGCTTACGATTTCGACGGAAACCCGCGCTGGGCCGTGCGACCGGGCGAGTTCCATAGCAAGCACGGCTACTGTAGCTCCGTCACGCTATTCGAGAATCTGGTGATCGTCAACGGCGACCACGACGGCGACGCCTATCTGGTGGCCCTGGATCGGCGGACGGGAAAGACCGTCTGGAAAACGGCCCGCGAGAACAAGACACGCAGCTATTGCGCACCGATCATTCGCCAGATCGACGGGCGTACGCAGATGATTCTCGCGGGTAGCCTGTGCGTGGCCAGCTACGATCCGCGCGACGGATCGCGGCACTGGATCATCGACGGCCCCACCGAACAGTACGTCGCTAGTTTGGTCTACAACGGCGAACTCCTCTTCCTGACCGCCGGATTTCCCGAACTCCACATCATGGGCATTCGCCCCGACGGACACGGAAACGTGACCGATACGCACGTCGCCTGGCACACGACCAAGGGGTGTTCCTACGTGCCGTCGCCCATCGCCAGCGCCGACGGGAAGTATTTTCTCGTGGTTTCCGACGACGGGCTGGCCAGTTGCTTCGAGGCGACCACCGGGCATCGCCACTGGATGCGGCGCATCGGCCCCCACTACAGCGCCTCGCTGGTCTCGGCCGAGGGCCTGGTCCATTTTCTTTCCGACGAGGGCGTGACGACGATCGTCCGGCCGGGACCCGAGTTCCAGGTACTGGCCGAGAACCAGCTCGGGGAGAACTGTTACAGCTCACCGGCGATCCACCGTGGGCAAATTTTCATCCGCGCCGAAGAGCACCTTTACAGCATCGGCGGCGGGCAGTGAGAAGCAAGTAGGGCGCGGCTGGACGCACCGCGCACACTGGCATTACCGTGTTTCCGAATTCGGTCTCTACGAAAGTCGGTCTCGTGTCCAGGACGGATTCCGAGGGAAAACGGGACAGGTCCGATATTGGCAAGATGGGTAATTCCTGAGGCTGCTGAATGTTACCCAGCCTGCCAGTATCGGACCTGTCCCGTTTTCCCTCCTCCCATTTTCCTTCCCTTTCCCTCCGATGGAACAAGTGTTGCGCTGATCGGCTGGCTTTCGACGCAGGTGGTGGATACAGATTGCCGATCTCGATGTCCTAGCCAGCGTGCGCACCTGGGCCCCAACGCGCATCTCAATCCAAATGCGCAACCGCTGGCGGTGTGCGCCACCTACGCGCCCAAGGATCTGCTTGATTCTCTCGTCGATTGCCGCCAGAATGGGGTCAGCTTGGAGGAGAACTCGCAACCAGTACCGAAACGGCGACTGCGATAGACAATTCGCTTGTGAACGTGTTACTTAACCTGCGTATTGAAGAAGCTTTTCAATATGCAGGGCTTACTGAAGACGCTTCAGCCTAATAACAGGTTAGACGAAGGGAAACCTGAAATGAAACGAAGAACGTTCCTTGGCGCCGCTGCCCTGGCTGTTACCACCGGCGCGATGGCCGACGAGAAGAAGAGTGCCGGACGGGCCGACGTAACGCCTGCTACCGACACCATCGAGGAGAAGCCCCGCAACGTTCCGGTCGTGCAGGAGTGCGACGTGTGCGTTCTGGGGGGAAGTTGCACGGGTGTGTTCGCCGCCGT
>CAYUIQ010000160.1:12043-21325 GCA_964444795.1 uncultured Planctomycetaceae bacterium | reverse complement strand
TGTAGCATGGGCCCCCGGCCCGTGGGAAGCGGGAACACGGGCCAGGGGCCCATGCTACTTTGGTCGCGGTCGTTGGCCGCGCAGGAGGAAACGGATACCATGAAACGAACCGAAACACTGTTTCTTGCCGCTACATTGGTGTTGCTCCATGCATCGACCGCCGTAGCCGATCCGCCGGGTGTGGTGATTGATCGCAGTCCCGATCCGGCCCGGGTGTACGTCGGCTGCCCGAGCATCGCCATCCTGCCTGGCGGCGATTACGTGGCGTCGCACTCCTGGTTCGGTCCCGGCACGACGATGGACCGCACGGCCGTGTTCCGTTCGGCCGATCGGGGCCAAACGTGGCGACACCAGACCGATATCCACGGGCAGTGGTGGGCGAACCTGTTCGTGCATCAGGAAAAGCTTTACATCATGGGCGTCAGCCGGCGCTACGGCCACGTCGTGATCCGGCGGAGCGACGATGGCGGCCGAACGTGGACCGAACCGAAAGACGGCAAGTCGGGCCTGCTCCTGGCCGATGCCCAATATCATACGGCCCCCGTGCCCGTGGTCGTGCATAACGGGCGAATTTGGCGGGCGATGGAAGACGCCATGGCCGGCGGCGGCTGGGGCAAACACTTCCGCGCATTTGTTATGTCGGCCCCCACCGACGCCGATCTGCTGGACGCCGCCCGTTGGACCTTCAGCAATCGACTCGCCACCGAACCCGAGTGGCTCGGCGACGGATGGCTCGAAGGCAACGTCGTGGTGACGCCCGAGGGCGGTCTGGTCAACATCCTCCGCGTGGCGCTTCGCGGCGGCGACAAGGCGGCAATCGTCCGCGTCTCCGACGACGGGCGGACAATCTCCTTCGATCCCGAGAACGACTTCATCGACTTTGCCGGCGGATCGAATAAGTTCAGCATTCGCTATGACGACCGGACGAAGCGATACTGGTCGCTGGTCAACAAGGAACGGGATCCGCCGGCGTATCGCAACGTCTTGACGCTCACCTCCTCGGCCGATCTTCGCCGCTGGAAAGTCGAGACGGTTATCCTCCGGCATTACGACAGCCGAAACCATGCGTGGCAATATCCCGATTGGCAGTTCGACGGCGACGACCTCGTGGCCGCCAGCCGCACGGCTTGGGACGGTTCGCACAACGCCCACGACGCCAACTACTTTACGTTCCACCGGATCGAGAAGTTTCGCGAGCGGACGATGGCCGACGCGCCGCCCTATTTGGGCGATCCCCGCAGTGCGCCGCCACCGGCGGTCGACGTTCCGGCCAAGACGACCTTCGAGAATGCCGACTGGCGGATCGAGGGTTCCGCTTTCCGCATGGCCCCGATGGACAACGACGCCCGCGCCTACGGAAACCGCGCGTACGTGTGGAAAGAAGTGCCCCAGCGATTCCGTGGCGGGAAGCACACGCAAACGTTCGGTGGCATTCGCGCGACGATAACCGTCACCGCCCGGCGCGACGCCACGCTGCACGTCGCCACGGCCGCCGCCCAAACGGGTATCGACATGACCGGCTGGCAGAAGACCGACGATCCGCCGTTTCATTACACCGACAAAAATCGCACACGGATGACCGTTTTTTGGAAGGAAATGGCCGCCGGCGATCGAATCACCGTGCCGCAAGGCAATTGGTCGGGCACGATCGTGCTGCTGGGGAAAGACGGGGGTTAGGATTGCACTTCTCACGTAGGCTGGGACAAGCGCAGCGCCGGCCCACCATGGATTGTCGATTCACTCTTCAGGGTCTAACTCCACGCCCCGCCCTGTATTCTCGTCGATGAACCAAGCGGCGGGTCCCAGACGCCTTCTTTCAACCAGGCAATGTAGAAGAACCGCGAACAGGGTGAGAGCAATGATATAGTCTGTTACCTCACCACGATTCAGACGCGAAAACTGGCTGGCCAGGAGAATCACCAAGGAGGTTGCTTCGAATCCGGACAAGACCCACACGCGAATCACGAAAATAACATACGACGCGACGTTCCGAAACCTGGGAACGTCGCGGCACCGCTGGCCGAGGGCAAATAACTCGATGTTCGCCGAGTTCAGCAGTAGCGGCAAGTAGTACATCGCCACCGCTCCCATGCCGTGCAAAGCGTAAACCAGCATCGCGTAACCCCAGTCCATGTCGTATGCGACCCGAGGATCGCCTAAGAAGACGACAAGGACAAAGAGCACGGCCATCGCCAGCAGATGCGCCGGCGAGTGGGGCTGTTTCGGCTTGATCGGTGGCGCGGTTTTCAACGAATTTTCGTCCCCGGGCCCTTCTTCGGCTCCTTGGATGTCGTCCATGATCCAAGCGACCGCGCCCAGCCGGCGTCTTTCCACGAGGATGTGGGCGAGAACGGCGACCAGGAAGAGCGGAACGAAATAGGCTGGCGGGTCGGCAAGGTCCCGATGCGAATCGTGGCTGCCCAGCAGCATCACCAGGTACGCTGCCTCAAGCGCGGACAGAAAGCACACGCGAAAGGTGAAGATGAAGTACGACGCGATGCTCGGGATTATCGGAACCTCCCGCCAGAAGCGGCCGGGGCATAGCATCTCGAGGTCCATCAAGTTCAGCATCAGCGGCAAGTAGTACATGCCCACCACAAACACTACCGGCGCGGCCCTGAGCAGCAATATCACTACCCGGCGTGTCTCACCTGAGGGCTCTCCTAAGTCCACAAAGCAGAGAACGAGGGCGTACAGCACGACGAAAGGCAGCAAGTGTGCCGGTGAATGGGGCTGCTTTGCTTTGACCATGGGTCTGCCTGCCGACAGGTTTGTGAAACGGTTCTCGGGCCTACCCGCCCTCGCACAACATGCGGCGAAAGGCCATGGTTTCGCTCCCGTTCCGGGATGATGGAAACAGACATGTGCATAAACGCCATTATACCGCCGGGGGAATGTCAGCCAAGAGATACCCGGGAACTCGGGGCCGGCTACCGGACCGCTCGCGCACGATACGAGTCCGGATCGACGGGGCCGTACAGTGTGTGCCAGCGATCTTCAAAGAGCGACTGCAAACGCTCGGCGCGCTGGCCGTCGCGGCGGATCGCCAGACCGTAGTCGAACGCCTCGGGATAGACGTCGTAATGGGTCCAAAGCTCCTCGCTGGACAGCAATTCGGCGACCAGGCCCGTGTAATGCCGGTGGGGAAACCAAATCACGTCGGGCCGGCGATCGAAGAGGGCTTTGCTCCAGGAGCCCTCCCGGACGAATACGGCGTCGTGCAGTCCGACCATGTCGATCAACTCGACGTGCGGTGCCGCGGCGCCGACCTGGCCGTGTTCCGATAGGGCGATGACCACACCCGGCGGTGCGTCGGCGGCCAGTCCGGCAAACTGTTCCATCACGTCGCCCCGGAGCACAAGAGCTTCGTGCGAATCGGTCGTGTATAGCCCAAGTGTGTCGGCGGGCACCGCTTGCAGGAATTTATCTTCATACACCTGGGCCATCGTGTAGGTCGCCTGGCGTCCGAAGAGCAAGACCAGGGCGGCCACGATCAGCCGCACGAGCAACTCGCCACGCGGCATCAGACTGCTGCCCGAACTTCCGCGAAAACGGTCGTCCAGCGTCAGTGCCGCGGCAACCACCACAAACGGCAGCGCGGGATAATAGAACCGCGCTTCGTAGCCCATGATCTGGTTGATCGAGAAGTAGTAGCCAAACGTGAGCGCCACGGGCAACAGAAACGCTACGATCATCGGCAACGTGCGGCGGGTCGCGCAGACCAGCAGCACGCAAAGAAAGGGCATGGCAACACCGGCAAACGCACGCAGATAGACGACCGGGTTCCACAGCGCCAGCCCCATGTAGCCCCGGTACACGCCGTGCTGTTTGGCGTAGAACGCAAGCGGCAGCCCGGCGCCGAAGACGGCCCGTTTCACGAGGAAATCGAGACAGAGGACCGCGGCGATACCGGCCAGGAAGACGGCGATGCGGCGCCAGCGCGGCCCGGTACACATGAGCCCGAGGCAAAGAACGGGAAAGAGCACGGCGAAGATGCCGTTATCGGGCCGGGCGAGGAAGCTCAGATAGGAGGCGGCCACGACCAGCGCCGTCGCCGCGGCGCCCGGTCGTCGCACCAGCCGAAGCGTGGCCAGGATCAGCACGGCGTTGCAGCATAGCGAGAGCATCGTGTCCATGCCCGAGCGGAGATGATACTTCATCGTCTCCTGCAAGACCAACACGGGCAGCAGCAGCGCTGCCCAGAGAATCCAATTGCGTTGGAAACTCGGATGTCGGCTGAATCGCGCGCAGATGAAAACCATCAGGGCCATGCCCAGCGTGGCGGGAATCGCCCCGGCGGTCAGCAGGATCGTGGCGTCGGACACGCCCGGCAGGCAACCCTTGAGGCAAGTCACCACGCCGACGTGCAAGAGGCTCGTGCTGCCGAACACGGCCGGACCGCCCGGGTTCCACGCATGTCCGTGGCCGGCGAGCAGGTTGTTCGCATAGCGGATGAACATGTACGCATCATCGAAATGCGTTGGCTGACTGTTGACCACGATATACGCAAACGAAGCCACCGCCGCGATGACGGCGATTCGGGCGGCGATGGTTAGTTGGCGGTCGGTGGTCATTTCGGGGTAATCGGGGCTAGGCTTCGTCAAAGAACACGTACAATGGCCCTCCGAGACCGTCGGAAAGGCTGGCTTTTTCGACAGCGACGGCCTCGGAGGGCCATCGTACGACGCCTCCGGACCTTCATTCTGACATAGCCTAATACTGCTCCAAGTCTACCACACCATCGACCCGCGGCGGTAAACGATACACTCCCGGCGACGGATTATAGAGCACCAACAGTTCATTGGTCCGGCCGTCAAACTCCAGCGTCTGCCGGGAAACGACTTCCAGCCGACCGAGCAGTTCGGCCCCGACCTGACTTTCGACGCTGCCGTGTTCCGGGGCCAGGATGAACAGGTAATCGACCCGATCGCGGACGTGCGACAGCTCGAACGGCCGGTCGTGGCGATAGGAAACGAGCGTTTCGTATACGTACGCGTCGCGCCAGTAGTAGGTCATTCCGCCGGCGAACGTGTGGACCGTCGGCGGCCGGTCGGCCGATCGGTCGTCGGCTTGCCAATGCTCCGCGGCCGCCTCGGCCGCGGAGCGCAAGGCGGGCGAAAATACCTTTGCGTAGTGGCGTCGCCCAAGCTGGGAATACTCGCCCACCAGACCCGGGTTAATGGAAGACAGGTCGATCTGGCGGGTCGTCTCCACTTGCACCACCAGCATCGCGACGACCGTGATTCCCAGCACGATCCGCGCCCCGATCCGGCGGGCCGGTTTCTCCGCTCGGGTTATCGCAAGCAAGGGCAACAGCGCCAGGGCCGCGGCGGGCAGGTACGGCACGAACATCCGATACGAAAACATCATGTGCTTCGTCGCCGTCAACAGCCCGTAAGCGGCCACGCCCGCCAGGGCCACGTACAGCCCCCGGTTTTTCCGCAAGTGACGCGGCACGTTGTGGCGAGATGGGGTATCACCGGCCGCCAAGCGCGCGATTGTCCACAACACGACCCACGCCAACCCCGACACGACCACGCCTTGTGCCACATACAGAGCGTTGCGTTTCACTTCATACCACGGCCAAGCGGCCATCTTGACGTGGTACGACGTGGGTAACAGGTCATGATAATACCACTGGGCCGCCAGCAGCCATCCACCGGCCACCAGCGCGCCCGGCGCGACGAGCCAGAAGACCCGTCTCGGGCGTCGAATCAGCAGATCGAGCACCAGCAATCCGAAGAAGACGGCCGAATCGTGCCTCGCCAGAAAGGCCAGCCCAGCAAGCAGCGAGAAACCGGCCGCATGCACACGGCCCGTGTTCGTGTCGGTTTGCCGCAGGTAACTCAACGTGGCGATGGTCACCAGGAACAGCAGTACGGGCGTTTCCATCCCACCGACGGTCCAGAGGGCAATGTACGGCGAGGTCAACACCAAGGCCACGTACAGCCAGACGGCCCCGTCGAGGTGTCGAAGATGCCGCAGGCAAAGCACGTGGACCGTGACCACCAGGGCGATCGACAGGGATTTGTAGGCGATCACCGGCATCCCGGTAAGACAAACCAGAGCCGCTTGCAGCAACGCAATCAGCGGGCAGGTCAGCGCGCCCACCTGTTCTCCCGCGTTGAAAACCAGCCCGTTGCCTCGGGCGAGATTATCCGCGTAGCGGGTGATGATCAGCGCGTCGTCGGCGGTAAAGCCGAAGAACTGCCGACACATCCAGAGATACAAACCCATCGCCACACCGACGAACGCCCACCGCCCGTACCGCACACCGGAGCGGTCGCACCGGGAAACTCTCGGCGGCTCGACCCGCGGCCGACGGGGGAAGTTGCTCGGCTTGCCGTATCGTACCACTGGGACTGTCCGTTTCTGCCCTGTGCCTCTCCCCCGGCCCTCGTCCAGTCGCGTGGGCGTGGGTTTCGCGCTGGTGCATGCCGTATTTACTCTGCCGGCGGCCAAACATACTGGCCCGACTTGTCCACGTAGCGAATCTTGTCGTCCACCGTTACGCGAGCCAACCCGTTGGTGAAGCTGTCGCCAGATTCACCCGGACGCAGGCTGAAGACAATCTTACCGCTCTTGTCGATGTAGGCCTGTTCATCACCTCGCTCGACGCGGGCCAAGCCTTCGGAGAAGTGTTCGCCTTCGTCATAGACAGGATCGACGACGACGTCCCCCGCGGCGTTCGCGAAGCCCCACTTGCCCGAAATCTTCACCCCCGCGAGACCTTCGTGAAAATCGCAGGCCACTTCGAACTGAGGCTGGATCACGATTTTCCCTGTCCGGTCGGCGTAGCCGTACTTGCCGTCCAACTCCACCCTGATGAGCCCCTCCCTCAAATGGCCGACGCTCTCGAATTCCTGCTCGAACACGACTCGCTTCCCTGCCCTGTCAATCAGATAGGTCTCGCCGCCCGTCAATCCACCCGGAAGCCGTAGACTTCCACCTTTATTAACCAAAGCGTAACCCCCGAAGAAACCGCCGAAGATGAAGACGGACTCCGGTGCGATGACCATCTTCCCCGTTTTGTCGATGAAGCCGAATCCGCCGGAGGCTTGGACCATCGCCAGACCTTCACTGAAACCGGCTCCACCGTCAAACTGCGGCTCGATGACGAACTTGCCCGTCTTATCGATGAAGCCATACTTGCGATCCTCTCCCACGCTTACCAGAGCAAGGCCTTCGGAAAAGGACTGCGAACCGTGAAATCGGGGTTTGATGACGAGGACGCCCGCGGTATTGACATAGCCGTGCAGGTCACCGTCCGCTCTCACGGCTCCCAGCCCTTCGGAGAACTTGTAGGCATAGTCGAATTGCGGCTTTACCACGATTCTGCCATGCGCATCGATGTAGCCCCACTTGCCATCTTGCTTGATCGGATAGAGTGCGTCGGTCATTTCCGTGGCCGGCTCATTCGGCGACGCCGCGTCTCCCGTCGATTCCGAGACCGACCGCTTGACAAAGTCCTGGCCTTCCTCGCTGAGCTGACTCAAAGCCACGGCAATCACCTTGCCATCTCTCTTCTTCAGCCGAACTTTGCCGTCATTGAGCCCAACAAATTCGGCCTCAACCGTGAAAGTGCCGCTGCTGTCGGTCCACGTCCGGTAAGCTTCGTGGTGCTGTTTGTTGTCGCCTTCTGAGCCCGCTTCACGCGCGGCTTGTGCCGCTGCGGACTCCTCGCGATCGTTTCCCGCGCCTTCCACCTTGCTCGATGCGGCCGGCTCGGGCGTGGAGGCAGACGGCGATTCCGACTTGTCGGCCGAGTCGTTCGACCCGCCACAGGCACAGACCAATGGCATGACAAAGAGCACGAGCAAGAAACGGATCCTCATGGCAGCCGCCCTTTCTGTGAAATGGGCGTCCGAAGAGGGGACAGGCACCGTCGCCAAGCGCCCCCAACGCCGCGAAATAAGGCTCGCGACGGAGTCATCCCCTTGTTCGGACTTCCGTATTCTCCGTTTGACTCGCTTACTTCGCTTCGGTCACCACGGCCGAGACAAACGTATGCTGCTGGTACATGCACTTCAGACCGCCGAACGGTCCAGCGATGGGGCCCAACTCGCCCCAGGCGTAGAACCCGAAGATGGGGAATCCACCCTTGGCGTCGACCACCGGTAGAATCGCCTGCTTAATTTCACACTCGCTGGCCTTGCGGAACTCGCGCAGACGGCCTCCCCGGGCGCAACAGTCGGACAACAGGGCCATCAGCGGCTCGGCATCGCCGGCCTGAGCCAGCGACTCGGAGATCCCCTCCTTGGCCGCGTCGAGAATCGCTTGCGCATCGAAACCGCCGATGAGGATCTTGATCTTCGTTCCCTCGGGCACCGCCGCCACGAAACGCAACGCCCCCTTCTCCTTATCCTCTTCCAACACCATCCGCAAGTAGACCTTCTCTTCGGTCACGATCACGCCGATGGGATGTTGCGAATCGCTGGTAAATTCGTCCTCGGGCTTCATGCCACGAATCTCACGATAAACGTCGGCGGCCGGCTTCCCGTCGAGTTCGAGAATCCACTTGTCGTCGGCCTTGGTCACTTCGACCGTTTCGTCCGAGGATTTGAATTCGTTGGTGTGGTTGGCGTGAATGGCGATCGGACCACCGATCCCCAGAGCCACGACATGGCCCTCGAGCATCTCGTCGTCGAGAAACTGTACGCCGCCCTTGTCCGCCGGGTAGTCGTTGGGCATGCAATTGCCGCCGAACAGCGTTACGTCGCCGCCCGCGGTGTCGACGATGCCGCGGATGAAGTCTTCGACCGAGACGCCCTCGGTCGTGTCGAACGAGAGGTTCATTTCCGAAAGGGCCATGAGCAGCTTCATGTCCTTCACGTCGGCAAGCTGTTCGGCGATCTTGGTGCCCACCGCGCGACGGTCGGCAACCAACTCGGCCTTGATTGCCTTGCAGGAAACGGCCTCGCCGCCGATGGCCAGCACGGCCACCGTGTTGCTGAGCATCGTACCGCCGTTGACCAGCGATCGGGCACGACAGCCGATCGTGGGTACCGAACCGACCACTTCGCGAAGCGCGGGCAGAACCAGCGCGTCCTTATCGGCATCGGGCACTTCCTTGTCTTCGCCCTCGGCGTCTTGGATCGTCTTGGGGAAGTACTCGTAGAAGATCACGCCCTTGGCCGGGCAACCCAATCCCTCGATCGCGTCGGCCGCGGCCTTGGTGGCGGCGGCGGCCGGGTCTTCACTGGTACACCAACCGACCGAAAAAGCGACCGCTTTCGCGTCACCCGGTTCTTGGGGACCGTCGCTCGGCGGCGTGTTGGCCGG
>CAYUIQ010000160.1:0-12033 GCA_964444795.1 uncultured Planctomycetaceae bacterium | reverse complement strand
AGCGCTCCGGCACAAACCAGAACAGTCAACAAGTTCTTCATCGCGTGGTTCTCCTGTCGTTGGGTTTACCGTTTCCAGTGTGATGGGCGGGTTGCCAGTGCTCAGCCCCCGTACGATGGCCCTCCGAGGCCGTCGAGACCCGCGTTTCCGACCACGGTCTCGAAAGGACCGCCGTACACAACGACGGCCTCGGAGGGCCATCGTACGGGGGCTGAGGCAACGCCAGCATACGGCTCGCACGCCCCGGGGTCAAGCGTTCGACCCTCCGCGCCGGCGTATGCCTCACGGGCGAAGTGCCAACGAGACGTATTTCGACTCGACGTATTCCAGAATCCCCTCCCGGCCGCCTTCTCGGCCGATGCCGCTCTCTTTCATTCCGCCGAAGGGGCAAAGCACCGTGGCCGGCGCGAAATCGCCGATGGAAAGGATGCCCGCGTCCAATCCCTCGGCCAGCTTGATACCCGTGCTGATGTCGTGCGTGGCGATATAGCCGGCCAGACCATACTCCGTGTCGTTGGCCTTTTCGAGGGCTTCCTCGACGGTGCGAAACGGCACCACGGGCATGATCGGGCAGAAGGGCTCCTCGCGCATCACGTCCATCTCGGGGGCGACCTCGGTGATGATCGTCGGCTCGATGAAGTAGCCTCGGTCGAATTGTCCCGCCCGGCCGCCGCCGCAGAGCACCTTGGCCCGTTTCGCCACGGCATCGTCGATCAGCCGCAGGGTCTTGTCGCGATGGCTCGATTCGGTGACCGGTCCCATCGTCACACCTTCCTCCAGCCCGTTACCCAAGACCAGCGCCCGGGTCTCGGCCACGACCGCTTCGCAGAACTCGTCGACCATCTCCTCGTGGATAAAGAACCGGCTGGCCGAGATACACGACTGCCCGGCGTTGCGAAACTTGCTGGCCACGGCGAACTTGGCCGTCGCTAGGGCGCCGAAGTCGGGCATGGCGATCAGCGGGGCATGGCCGCCGAGCTCGATCGAGATCTTCTTCACCTGCTCGGCCGAACGTCGCATGATCTCCTTGCCGATCTCGGTCGAGCCGGAGAAGCTGATTTGGCGTACTTTGCTATTGGTGTAAAACGGTTCCATGCACTCGGCCGCCGGTCCGACCACGAGGTTGGCCACTCCGGCGGGCACTCCGGCGTCTTCCATGCACTCGAACAGCTTGATCAGGTTCAGCGGCGTCGAGGTCGAAGGCCGGCAGACACACGTGCATCCGGCGGCCAGCGCGGGGGCAATTTTGCGGCCTTGCAGGAAGAGTGGAAAATTCCACGGCGAAATCATCGCGCAAACACCGATCGGCTGATGGAAAACAAACAGCCGCTTGTTGGGGAAATGTGAAGGCACGATCTCGCCGTAAAGCCGGGTCCCCTCGTCGGCATACCATTCGAAAAACGTCGCGTTGGCCAACACCTCCAGCCGCGCCTCGGCCAGCGGCTTGCCCTGCTCAACGGTTAGCGCCGTGGCGATTTCGTCGACTCGCTCGCGGATCAACTCGGCCGTCTTGCGCAGGGGTACCTGGCGTTGGTAGGGCGTCAGCGCCCGCCATGCTTTGCCCGCCACGTCGGCCGCCTCGATTGCCCGCTCGACTTCCGCCCGGCCGCAACTCGCCACTTGGATGAACGCTTCTTCGGTGGCCGGATTGATCACGTCGATCTTACGGCCGGAATCGGCCTCGCACCATTGGCCGTCGATATAAAGGGAACCGCGTATTTCAGGGACGGACATCGAACGTCTTTCTCGCGTGAAGGAACTATCTGCTTATAGTAGCCATCTTGCTCCGCAAGATGGCTACTATACGAACGGTAACTCTCGCAAGGTAGTGATCGCGACGGCGGATGTCAAGCACCGACAAGGGGATCCGACCTACCCCGCATCGCCGGAGGTCAATTCCTCCAGCGCCGCGGCAAACGCTCCGTAGATGCCCTCGGTAAAGAGCACGAAACGCACCACCTCGGGCCGGCCGTTGACCTGGAGGAAATCGATCACCGTGGATAGGGCCACGCGGGCCGCCCGATCGACGGGAAACCGATAGGCGCCGGCACTGAGGGCGGGAAAAGCGATGCCGTGGCAGTCGTTTTCCACGGCCAGCTCGAGCGACCGGCGGTAGGCCGAGGCGAGCAGTTCGGCTTCGCCCCGATTTCCGCCGCTCCAGACGGGCCCGACCGCGTGGATCACGTGCGCCGCCGGCAGATTTCCACCGCCGGTTATGACGGCCGATCCGGTGGGACACCCCTCGGGATAGCGGGCGTCGGTCTCTTGCATGATGCCGGATCCCCCCCGTCGGTGGATAGCCCCATCAACCCCACCCCCGCCGGCCAAGCCGCTGTTGGCCGCGTTGACGATCGCGTCGACCTCCTCGGCCGTGATGTCTCCCTGGTGCAATTGGAGCGCCGCGTCGTTGATCCGGACCTGCATGGCAGGGGCCTTTCTCTCTGGAGTC
The DNA here is from genome assembly GCA_964444795.1 of uncultured Planctomycetaceae bacterium. GTDB lineage: Bacteria > Planctomycetota > Planctomycetia > Pirellulales > Thermoguttaceae > JABMRP01. The sequence continues at coordinate 9,584 of CAYUIQ010000160.1, read as the reverse complement.
CCGCGGAGGGGTCGTTGCACGTCGCTCGGCAATTATACCGATTTTTCCGCCTCGGCGGCTAGCCTATGCTACACTTGATACAATCATCCGAAGTTCCTGCCTGGAGCGTCCCTCATGTACCCATTCACTCGTTTCCTGGTTGTTTGTTCCCTCTGGTGTGTCTGTGTCTCCGCGGCACCGGCGCGCGAGATCTTCGTCAGCAACGTCGCCGGCGACGACACGTTCAGCGGCCGCCAGATCATGAGCACCTCCAACCGGTCGGGCCCGGTTCGCACGATCGCCAAGGCGTTGCGACTGGCCGAGGCCGGCGATCGGATCGTCCTGGCCAACACGGGACAGCCGTATCGCGAGAGCCTGAGTCTCGTCGGCAAGAAGAACAGCGGCAGCCTGGTCCAGACGTTCGTGATCATGGGCAACGGAGCGATTCTCGACGGTTCGGCTCCCGTGCCGCCGCTGGGGTGGGATCACTACCAAGACCATGTGTTTCGGTTTCGACCCGAGCGGTTGCAGTACCATCAACTATTCCTCGACGGCAAACCGGCCCAGCGCGTCATCGGCGATCGCATGACCGATGTCCCGCCCAAGCTCAAACCGCTGCAATGGTGCCTGTTTGGCGAGTACGTCTATTTCTGTGTGGAGGAGAATCGCCTGCCGCAAGACTACGATCTGACACACACCGACAAGCCCGTGGGCATCACCCTCTACCACGTCGACAAGCTGGCCATTCTTGAGATGACCGTCCAGGGCTTCCAACTCGACGGCATCAACCTGCACAACTCGGCCCGCGATATCTATCTGGGCGGTATGACATGCCGGGGGAACGGCCGGGCGGGGATCACCGTCGGCGGTGCGTCGAGCGTCGAGATCGACACCTGCCTGATCGGCGACAACGGTTCGGTCCAGTTGCTCACGATGCCCTGGTCGAAAACCGACGTGGTCGATACCGAGATCGTTAGCAGCACGGGCCCCGCCTGGATCGATCAAGGCGGCCAGGGCCGCTTCTTCTATCAAGGCGAGCGACTGCACAACCGCGCCGAATCGCTCGAACCGCCGCCCGCTCCGCCGGAGCCGGCAGGGACGTAAACGGCTCGAAATTGGGAAGGGCGACGACTGCCGTATCTGGCTCGCGCGCCGTCGGCCGACTATAATGACCCGGCGTTCAGCTTCCCCCTCGAAATCTCTCCCTGGAGCCCCGCCATGCGCCCATACCCGCACCGCCCGTATTCCTTCCTTGCCCGATTGCTCTTGCCGGCGATCCTCTGCATGGTCCATCTTGCCGGCGACGCGGCGATGGCCAAAGAAGCCGCCGCGGAGAAACTGAACTTCGTCTTCGTGCTGATCGACGACATGGGCTGGGCCGACGTCGGCTGCTTCGGCAGCGACTTTTACGAGACGCCCAACATCGATCGGCTGGCTGCCCGGGGAATGCGGTTTACCGACGGATACGCCGCCTGTCCCGTCTGCTCGCCGACCCGGGCGAGTATCATGTCGGGCAAGTATCCGGCCCGGCTCAAGCTGACCAACTTCATCGCCGGGCGCCGCCGCGGCAAGAATGCGAGCGTGCTGCCCGCCGATTTCAAACTGCAAATGGACCTCAAGGAAGTGACCATTGCCGAGAGGCTGAAGTCGGCCGGCTACGCGACCGGTTTTTTCGGCAAGTGGCATCTGGGTGCGGAACCCTACTGGCCGGAGCATCAGGGGTTCGACGTCAACGTCGGCGGTTGCGGAGCGGGCATGCCGCGCAGTTTCTTCTATCCGGCGTGGACCCGAAATATCCCCATCCCCGACGGATCCCCGGGCGAGTACTTGCCCGACCGGTTGTCCGCCGAAGCCGTCGGGTTCATCGAAAAGAACAAGGGCCGCCCCTTCTTCCTCTACCTGTCGCACTATGCCGTGCATATCCCCATGCACGCGAAGCGGCCGATGATCGAGAAGTATCGGGCCAAAGCGGCGGCCAATCCGGGAACCGTGCAGAACAATTCCATTTACGCGGCGATGGTCGAGAGCGTCGACCAGAGCGTCGGCCGCGTGCTTGGTACGCTTAGCCGGTTGGGAATCGCCGAGCGGACCGTGGTCATCTTCTTCTCCGACAACGGCGGGCTGTCCACGCCCGAGGGCCCCAACACGCCGGCCACCAACAACGCTCCGCTGCGCGCCGGCAAGGGCCATCTGCACGAAGGGGGCATCCGCGAGCCGATGATCGTCGCCTGGCCCGGCGTGGTTCGGCCGGGGAGCACCTGCTCGGTGCCCGTGACCAGTGTCGATTTCTATCCCACGATACTCGAAATGGCCGGTGTCCGCGGCGATCCGAACCATCGCCTCGACGGCGTCAGTCTCGTGCCCCTGTTGAAGCAGTCGGGCACGCTCCAGCGCGACGCCATCTACTGGCATTACCCCCATTTCAGCAACCAGGGCGGCATGCCCGGCGGCGCCGTGCGACAAGGCGATTTCAAGCTGATCCGCTTCTACGACACCAAGCACCTGGAACTCTACAACCTGGCCGACGACCCGGGCGAGAAGCGCAATCTGGCCGGCGAGATGCCCGAGAAAGCGGCCCAACTCGACAAGCTGCTGGGCGCCTGGCTTGCGGAAGTCGACGCGACGATGTGCCCGGTGAATCCGGAGTATCGGCCCGAAAAGTAGGCCGGTTCGGCTACAAACGGTCCGTTTCGGGATCTCTCGCGTGTTCTACTTTCGTCGGCGATACCGGACCAGTGCCAGAGCCAGCGCGCCGAGGGCCGCCAGGATCATGGTGGCCGGTTCGGGTACGGCGGTCAGCACGACGTCGTTGCCCGTCCCGCCGGCGTAGTTGATCTCAAACTGGTAGGTGCGCCCGCCGAAGTCGGCCGTGAGCCAGGATCGGTCGGGCAGACCGGCAAAGATCCCCGACACCGGATCATTCTCATCGTTGTCGATCACGATGAACTGATCGCCGAGCGTGGGGACAAAGCCGAGCCCCAGATCGAGGTTGGCGCCGCCCAGTTGGACAATCCCGGCTACGGCAAGCTGATCGTACTCGGTGCCGACGTCGGTTCCCTCGAAGAAGACATCGAAGAAGCTGTCGACCTGGAAGGTCACGTCGCCGGTGTTGAGGATGCCGACGTCCAGCCCCGGCGCCACGGTGCCGGCGACGGTCATCGGCCCCGCGACGGTGCCATCCCCGGTGAGCGTCTGCGCGGCGCCCACCTGGAAGCCGGCGCTGACGGCCGAGACGTCGAACGTGGCGCCGTCGGCCAAGACGATTCGCGGCGTCGTGCCGATGCTGCCCGAGGCACCCATCGCCAGCGTTCCCTCGTTGATCAGCGTGTCGCCGGTGTAGGTGTTGTTGCCGCCGAGGGTCCAGGTGCCGGTGCCGTTCTTCACCAAATCGCCGGTGCCGGGGATAGCCTTGCTGATCACACCGTCGGCGGCGCCGGTCAAGGTGAGCGTGCCACCGGCGTTGCTGGCCAGCGGGAAGGGTCGGCCCAGGTCGAGGATGCTGAAGTCGTTTCCACCGGCAGCTTCCAGCGTGGCCCCACCGGCGCCGATGGTGAACGCACGGTCGGACCGGTTCGTGGTCGTGTTGCCCGTGTAACGGATCGTTCCACCGTCGACCACGACGTTGGCCGGATTGAAGCTCACGCGGCCGATTCCCGCCGTGTCGCCGTCGGCCCAACCGCCGACTTCAAGAGTACCGCCATCATTGACGGTAGTCAGAGCGTTACCCCAGCCAATGTTGTAGAGCATTCCTTCGCTCACCGAGAGTACGCCGGCATCGACGGTCGTGGGGCCGGTGAAGTTCTTATTGGTGCCGGTCATCGTCAGTGTACCGTCGCCCGTCTTCAAGATGCCACCACCTCCGTCGACGGGGCCGGAAATCAACAGATCGTCTGCCGCGGCTCCGTCCTCGACGTCAATCGTCAGCACGCCGCTGAGTCGCATCTTGGCCGAGATGGTGGCCGAGGTGGCGTTGGCGTGCGAAGTCAACTCTCGCGGGGCGTGACCCCAATCGAGTCCCGTGCCGTTGAAGTGGCCGTGCTGGGCAACCTCACCGCCGGTCATTTCGATCGACTTGATGTGCATGTACTCCAGCAGGTCCAGCGTGCCGCCGTTGATCACGACGTGAGGGATATTGGCGTCGGCCGAATGGCCCAGCACGTTGTGCGACAGGGCAAACACGGTACCATCGGCGTTGATGGTCAAGGTGCCGGTGCCCACGCTGCTATTGCCGTTGTTGGCTCCCTGCAACTCCAGCACGCCCTGGTTGACGGTGGTGCCGCCGGCGTAGGTGTTCTGCCCGGTGAGCCTCCAAGTGCCGGTGCCGTTCTTGACCACGTCGCCGGTGCCTGGGATGATCTTCTGCAACTCGCCGTCCTTGGAACCGCTCAGCGTGAGCGTGCCGCCGGCGTTGCTGACGATGGGGAACGCGCCGGGGCGGGTAGCGTGGTTCTCGATGTACCACACGCCGGCAGCCTCGGCCTCGAGCGTGGCACCGCCGGCGCCGATGGCAAAGCTGCGGTCACGCCGTCCGCCCTCCTGCCCGCCGACGTATCGAATCGTCCCGCCATCGAGCAGGATGTTCTCTTCGCGGGCGAAGGCGACTCGCCCGATCCCGGCCGTGGCACCGTCGCCCCACCCGCCGACCTCGATCACACCGCCGTTGTTGACGGTGATCTGCCGATTCTGCCAGTTCGGCGGGCCGGGGTAGATCATCGCCGAGGTCACCTTCAGCACGCCGCCGGAGACGGTGGTCGGCCCGGTGAAGCTGTTGTTGGTGGCCGTCATCTCCAGCGTGCCGTCACCGACCTTGACCAACCCGCCTCCTCCGGTGAGTGCTCCGGAGAGAGTGATGGTGTGACCAGCCGTATCGAAAGTAACGTTGCCGCCAGTGCCGGTAAGGGCCATGGGCAGCGGGGAAGACCAGTCCGCCGACGCGGCCATGGTGCCGCCGCCGAGATTGATGAGGATACTGGAGTGGCTGCTCTGGATACCGTACGCATCGACGGTGAACCGGCCTCCCTCGATGGTAAAGGTGTCGATTCCGCCGGTGTTGCCGCGGTGGTCCAAATGGATGCCATGCGCGCTGGCCAGTCCGCCGGTCTGCGTGAAGAGGCCCGTGCCGTCGATGCCGAGGTAGAGCACGCCCTTTCGCTCGCCGAAGGCATTGGGATCGGCACCTGCGCCGGTCAGGTTGAGCGTTCCATCCTCGAGCACGTAGCCGCTGGTCTCGTTGCCCCAGTGGCCCACGCGGACCAGGCCCGAGGCATTCATTACGCCGCCGGTTTGCACGATCTGTCCGGCGTTGCCGCCGGCTTCGCCGACGCCAACCGACGTGGCATTGACGGTCCCGTCCTTCAGGTTGAACCGGGCGGTATCGCTGCCACTGCGAACAGCGATCCGCAGGGGGCCGTTGGCGTTCATCACGCCGCCTTCCATGTTCACCGTGCCGCGCCGGTTGACGCGAAGTTGGCCGGTAAACGTGCTCGTGCCGCCGGTTTGCGTAAAGATGCCCGTCCCGTCCCAGCCGACGTTGAACTCGCCGGACGAATTCAGGGCTCCATCGACCAGCGCGTAGGTGCTGGTGTTGTTGGGCCAGTGGCCGATTCGCGTGCGGCCGCTGATGTTCACCGTGCCGCCGGTCTGGCTGAGGTCGCCTTGGACGCCGTTGGAGTCACCGAGCATGAACTCGTTGCCGTTGGCGGTCAGCGTGGCGTTGCCCTCGATGGTGAGCTTGCTGGGACCGTCGGCGAAATTCCAATCGCCTACCGAGACGTTCCCCGCGACAGTGGTAACCGAGTTGCCGCCGAGCGTGGCCGTCCCGGCCGCCACCTTCAGGCCCCGGCCGCCGATGTTCATCACACCGGTACCCTCGACGATCAGCGTTCCACCGCCGCCCGCATTACGGTGGTTGACCTGGACTCCGAAGACGTTGGCCTGGCCGCCGGTCTGATGGAAGATCCCCGTGCCGTCTGTGCCGAGGGCCAGATCATGGGTGGGGTTGGTGAGGTTGAACACACCACCGACAAGGTTGTAGGTGCTTGTCGCGCCCGGCCAGTGGCCGACCCGCATGGCCGCGTTTTCCCCGCTACCGCCCGTGACGGTCACGGTACCGCCGTTTTGGGTTACCGTTCCCGATTGGTTGGGATGGTCGCCGAGGTTGAAGCTGCCGGCCGTGATCGAGCCGCCGTTGATGGTCATCGTGCCGCTGCTGTCCCAGCCGACCGAAAGCCGTCCGACGACGCTCAATGTTCCGTCGTTGATCGTGTAGCTGCTGCTGTTGTTGGGCCAGTGGCCAACCCGCATCCAGTTGCTGACGTTGATGTCGCCGCCATTCTGCGTCAGGGTGCCGCCGTTGCCGTTTTGTTCGCCGATTCCCAGGGTGTTGGCGTTGACCGTGCCGCCGTTCATGTTGAACGTGGCGTCGTTGGTGCCGCTACGATAGCCGATCCGCAGGCCGGCGTTGGTGGTCATCACGCCGTCGTTCATGTTGACCGTACCGCGGCGGTTGACGCGCAGGTCGCCGCCGAACGTGGAGGTGCCGCCGTCGTGGTTGAAGATCCCGTTGCCGTCCCAGCCGACGTTGAAGATGTCATTCGCGCCGTCGGTGATCAGGTTGCCCGTGCCGCTGAGCGTGTAGGTACCCGTTTCGTTGGGCCAGTGGCCCAGCCGCGCGCCCCGAGTGGCGCCGGTGTTGCCGGTAATTCGCACGGTACCGGCACTCTGGTCGAGTGTGCCGCTGACGCTATGGCTATCGCCAACCATCAACTCCAAGGTCGTCAGATTATACGGCGGCAGGGTCAACGTGCCGAAGCTCGTGTCGCCGATGGCGGTGATGCCGGTGACCGTCGTGTTGTCCGTCAACGTCCCCGGACCGTTGACCGTTAGGCTTCCAACGGTGATGTCCGCCGTGGCCGGCGAAACGATCAACACCCCAACCAAGGCCACGAGAATACACAGTGTCTGGCAAAGATGATTCTTAGCAGTAACCGGGCCGAGAATCGCTTGGTGGAACGTCCGCATGGTTGATTTCCTCAGGGAAAAGAGCAATGAATAGGGGCAGACCCCGCGAGCGCGCAGACTGCCGTCACAACCAGCAAATACAGTACCTCACTTACTCATTGTAGTTGCCGGGAAGACCGGGTCAACGAAAAAGGGAACGCGTTAGGAAAAAACACACAAGGGATGAAACCGCCCCCCCGGAGGAGTTATATTGCCAGGAAAATCTGGCCTAAAGAAGCCGCACGCGCGGGATCGCCTCGCTGGAGATGGGCAGCCGTGTACGAGCCCGGGCAGACCAAGTACACAAAGGGCTTGTGCCGCCCGGTGTGTTCATTCCGTGGTCGACGCCGCCCCGGCACGCGATGCCCTGGCGGGCAAGAGCCCCCTCTACGGCGACGTCAACTGGCTCTTCTTCAGCGTGAACTCATGGACCGGATCTCGGTCGATCGTGATGCAGCGGAAGGTCACTTCCGGGTCGGGTTTGCTCAGATCGAACGTCAACATGCCGAAGAAATTGCCCTTATTGTAGGAGAAAAGGGCCTCCTTCTTCGTGCCGTGGGTGTGCAGATTGGTCAGTTTCGAGGTCTCGAATTCGTACAGCGGATAGCCCTCGGGCCGTTCGATCCTGTAAACGTCGGTCCGATGACGATCGGCCGAGATGAGGATCACGCCGCCGATCTTTTCGCGGTCGATCAGCGAGAAGATCTCCTCGCGTTCTTTCTTGACTCCCCACCACGAATCGCCGCCGCCCTTGTCGGCGTGTTCGGTCCAGAGGGTGCCCGAGGCGATCACCTTGAACGTTGCTTTCGACGCGGCCAACTTTTCCAGGAGCCACTTTTTCTGCGCCGGCCCCAACATCGTGCCATCGCGAAACGACCGATAGTAGCGGCCATCCGTCATGAAGAAATCGACGTCGCCGATCGAAAAATCGAACCAGCAGCCCGGCTGCTCGGAACCACCGCCGTAGTACGGGTTGATCCAGTTCTCTTGAAACACCTTCCAGACGGGCACCTTCCAGTCGGGCACGAAGGGATCGAGCCCTCCGGCGCAGTCGTTGGCCCCGAAGTCGTGGTCGTCCCAGATCGCGTAGATCGCCGCCGAAGCGCTCATCCGCCGATACTCCGGCCGCAACTGACGCCGGTAGTAGTAAAGCCGCTGCAGGTTGCGATACTTGGGCTGGTCGACGTAAATGTTGTCGCCGAGGAAGAGAAACGCCGCCGGACGAAAGGCGGCGACGGCATCCCAGATACGCTCGTTCTTGGGCACGACTCGCGCACCACCGCCGAAAGCCACGTCGAATCGGGCTGCTTGGCCCTTGGCCGGAAACGTGCGAAACGCGGGTCGTTTTTCCCCCATCGCGCTGGTGCCGTCGACGGTGACGTCGTAATGGTATTCGGTAAACGGTTTCAACCCCTGGACCTCCAGAATGGCCGTCAGGTCGACGGCCTTTGCGGTTCGCACACGCTTTGATCGCACCGGATCGGCCAATTCGCGGCCCGTGCCGACGATCACTTGCACTTCCGCTTCGGCGCCCGTGCGGACCCAGAACTTCGCCCCGCGATCGGTCACGCACCCGAGCACCGGACCGCCGAAGAGTTGCAGATCGTGTTTCTCGATCTGCGCGCGAATCTCCGGCCGGTCGCAAACCGTCGCCAGCGAAGCGTCCGGCGAGTCACGGTCGCTCAGCGCCTCGATGAGCACCGGTTCCAGTTCACCCAGCACGGGCTCCTCCGGCGGCGTGGGGATGATGCCCTTGGCCAGCATGACCGTGGCGGGCAGCAAGCAAAGGGCGAGGAGGGCGACCGGCCAACGCGGTTGGGCGCTTCGGGGTTTCATGGTGCGGTTTCTCCGAGATTGGTGAAGGTGGATGCCGGGATCATTCTCGGGTATGCGACCCTGGGGGTGCAACCCTTGGGCTTGGCAAAGAATCGGGTGGGGGTAGCGATGAGCGGGTAGGACGACCGTACATGACCATGCCTCCCTTTTCCTCTTCTTTCCTCTCGAAGAACCTCCGCGTGAGTTCCCGGCGATATCCGTGTGATTTCTCAAGGAGGGAACGGTCGCTTGCCCCGGCATTCCCTCGCTGCGGGCCGTGACGGTCGTGCCCACGATTGGGGGGAACTTCTTTGCCCCCCGAACGTCCAAACCCGAAGTAGGGTTGAGAAACCGGCGAAAATGTGCGCGCCGACGGCATCGAACAAGGACCAAATCCATGCGAACAGGCGGTTTCTGGGCAGTTTTGGCATTCTCCCTTCTCGCCACCGACCAGACCCTGGCCGACGTGGATCTCGTCACGATACCCCGCCGTGAGGGGGTGCAACTGACGATCTACAACAGCGAAGACATCACCATGGTCCGGGAAAACCGCCTGCTGACGGTCAAGCCGGGGATCAATCGGGTCCAGTTTACTTGGGCCAATACGCTGATCGACCCGACCAGCATCGACTTCCGCATTCTCGATCACACCGACCAGGTCGATCTGGTCGATACCACGTTTCCCGCCGGCCGCAACGACGCGCTGCAGTGGAACCTTCGCAGCCAGATGGCCGGGAAGCTGCCGGTCGAGATCCGCTACTTCACCAGCGGCATCACCTGGAAGGCCGACT
>CAYUIQ010000159.1:0-21440 GCA_964444795.1 uncultured Planctomycetaceae bacterium | reverse complement strand
CGGTCCTCTCGCCGGACGAGAGGGGAACCTTGGTCGTCCGCCGTCTGCACGCCGACACGTTACGGGGTGATTACCGGAAGGCACTGCTGGCGCAGCCGATTGACGCGAGGCGTGCTTAACGGATATAGCACCCCGCTGATCGAACCCGAGCGACCCACCGTGGCGTCGTTCCTCGCCAAGCACGGCTACACGACCGGCGTGGTGGGTAAATGGCACTTGGGGCTCGGGTTTGTCCGATTGGAGGACGGCAAGAAGATCGATTTCGCCAAGCCGGTAACCGGCGGGCCGAACGCCTTGGGGTTCGATTTCTCGTACATTATTCCCGCCTCGCTCGACTTTCCGCCGTACGTGTATCTTCGCGACGGCCAGGTCACCGCGTTGCCGACGATCGCGCAAGCGTCGCAAAGCTTCCCGGCCTATTTGCGCAAAGGCGAACGAGCGCCCGATCTGGTCATGGAGGAGTGTCTCGATCACCTGCTGGGTCAGGCGGTGGACTTCATCCGGCGCAAGTCGCAATCGGCCGGCGAACCGTTCTTCTTGTACTTTCCGCTGTCCGCGCCGCACAAGCCCGTGTTGCCCCATCCGCGATTTCGCGGGAAGACGAAGTTGGGGCCCTACGGCGATTTTGTCGTGCAGGTCGATTGGACCGTGGGCCAGGTGATCGAGACCATCGACGATTGTGGCATCGGCGACAACACGCTGGTCATCTTCACCAGCGACAACGGTTCGTTCATGCACCGGCTGGACGATCCCCAGGCGGTCGATCACACGGACGACGAAACGATTCAGGCCTATCGGGCGACGAGCCACCGGGCGAACTACGTGTTGCGGGGAACGAAGGCCGATATTTGGGAGGCCGGGCATCGCGTGCCGTTCTTCGCCCGATGGCCGGGCAAGATCGAGTCGGGGAGCCGGTGCGACGAGACGATCTGCCTGACCGATCTTTTCGCCACGACGGCCGACCTGATCGACGCGCAAGTGCCCTCCGGCGCGGCGATCGACAGTTTCAGTTTCCTGCCATGGCTGTTGGGAGAAGACCGCCCGGCGCCCCGCCCGCCGGTCATCCACCACTCGGCCGCCGGCATGTTTGCCGTTCGCCAGGGACCCTGGAAACTCGTCCTGGGTAACGGATCCGGCGGTCGGCAAGAGCCCCGAGGCCGGCCGTTCGAGAAACCCTATCACCTGTCCGACCTGCCCAACGACGTGGCCGAATTGAAGAACCTGATCGACGAGCACCCCAGCGTGGCCGGCCGTTTGGAAAGAATCTGCCAGAAGATCCGCGATGCGGAGGCCCAGGAATGATCCTACGCGAGCGATTTTGGTTTCTCTCCGTGAGCACCATATCCCTTGCGAAGTTTTCTCCAATTTCTTGGCGTGATCGAGAGGCCTTTGGACTCATCCCGGGCGTAGATACTCTATTCATCGGGGGCGATGATTGTGATCGCGTGTCCCCCCGAACGCCGCATTCTTGCCTATTCCCCCTAAAGCCCCTGGTGGTGTCAACGGAAACCGGCGTGCCCAGTTTTGTTTGACAGTGTGAGACCACCACATCCCAGAGCGTTGCCCGCAAAATGCAGATCGTGTAGAATTGGCACCCGCGGCCTTCTTGGGCGGCTCGATCCAGCTTGTCTGCCAGGCGGAAGCGACTTTGAACGGACAGATTTCATGTCGTCGTGTGGGCGGCTGATACTGGAGTTTGCCGCGCAGGCTCTTGTAGTGACTGTTCTGTTTCATTTGAACGGCTCTGGGATCCACCATGCGGTTCATTCAGGCAAAGACCCGAGGCGATGATTTTCACTCGCGATTTTTCGACTTCCAGAAGTCGCACAAGTACGTTGTGGAACTCGAACACGGGGTCGATGTCGAAACGACGGGGTACGAACATTATCTGGCGGGACATCCGGTGGATCTTGCGATCGACATCAGTTCGATGGCCGGATGTCCGATGGCATGCACGTTTTGCGCGGGAACATCGCGCCGTGTCGTGCGAGCGCTATCCGACACGGAAATAACGGCGCAAGCCCGTTTCGTGTTGAACGAACTCGGCGCGGAGAAGTTCCCGCAAGTCACGTGCAGCTACCAGGGGATTGGGGAGCCGACGCTTGCGCCGGAATCGGTCATCGGCTCGTCCTTGGCGATCTCTCAGTTGGACCGTCGCATTGTGTTGAGCCTGTCGACCATTGGAGCCGATCGACCGGGGCTGAAGAAGATCTTGGCGTCCGGCGTGACCTACGACAACGTCCAAGTAACGATGTGCGGCACGAGCGACGAGATGATTCGCCAGGTTATGCCGAGGGCTCCGCGGTTGAAGGAGGCCGTCCAGTTGGTGATGGAGATCGCCGATTCGGCCTCCGTTCGGAAGGCCAAGATAAACTACGTGCTGCTGAAAGGACTCAACGATACGGACGACTCTCTGGACTGTCTGATTCGAACGTTTCGAGGCTCACGGGTCATTGTGAAGATTTCCGCCATGAACACGACAATCGCCAGCCGGCGAAACAACCTCGTCTCTGGAGAACTGGTCAGGGCGCGAGAGTTCGTCGCGAGGTTGACGGAAAACGGCGTGGATAGCTTCGTCTTCGGCGCCTTCTCGGGCATCGATCTCAGTTGTGGACAACTTTCAGAATTGGAGGGGAAATAGCGTGCCAGAATCGAAAAGAATCTCGTGGATCGTGTTTGTAGCCGCCGGCATCTTGACCGCATTCTGCGTTTTCTTCCAAACGTCCGATGCCTGGCAAGAGATGCAGGTTTCCGTCAAGATGACCGTGTCGATCGTTTACGCCATTGGGGTTACCATAGTCGCCGGCATTATCTCGGGAGTTGTCCTTTCCAGGGTGGATCGCAAGCCTGACGAAGACGATGGTTTCGTCACCGTTAAGCGAAACGCCGACATGGGCAATGACTACTGGAAGAGCTTTCTGGCCCAGACGGATCGCTGTGGCGAGACGTTGTGGTTTGTCGGAAAGAGCCATTGGGCTTGGCTCGATCCGGGGCGGCCTTTCCGCCGGAAGCTCATCGAGAGTGTCACGGCGCGGATCGAGAAGTTCAAAGGGAACGCGGCGAGCGGGCAAGGGGAGATTGTGACGATTGTGAAGGATCGCAATGCCGCCAACGCTTGGCTCGAACTCGCCAACGCCGTCATTCGCGATGGGCCGGTCCATATCGCGGAAGCCGTGCCACGCATCATGAACATCGGGTATATCGATGAGACGCATATCAAGTATTCCATCGTGGCTCACGCAACCCGCCTCACCGTGACTTCTTACCTTAGTGCCGGGTTGTCGGATGAAAGCCCCACTTTCGAGTTGGAAGTGACTTCCGGGGTGGCCGATCTGTATTTCAGGGATCTCCAAGAGATCCGAGACGGTGACGGTGAGCGTACGGTAACTTGGGTCTACGGTCCAAGAGTGCCTCCCCCGACCAGCAATCCCGACGCTCCCGAGGAGAACCTAAATTGAACGATTTCGGACCTGGGATAAATCTGGGTGTTTTCGGACACGGGCACGAAACGAAGATTCCCGGCTCAACCCTGCAATGGGTTGAGCTTTTCGGCCAACGTGTCGCAAGTCAAGGAGGAACCTTATTCAACGGCGGCGGAGGCGGCATCATGGCGGCGGCTCGCCGAGGCGCCTTGAAAGCCGGCGGCCGTGTTGTCTCTGTTTGCCCTGAGCTTGAGGTCGCGTTGGGCAACCCGGCCAAACAATGTCTTGGGACGGTTGTCGCGACCGGGCAGGGGAAGCTGGGTCGCGTACATGTACTGACGCAGTCCGTGGATATTGGGTTCGCCTTCGGCGGCGGCGCCGGCACCTTTATGGAAGTCATCGCCTGCTATCTACTGGCGAAACCCGTGATCGTGCTGGACGGCTTCTTCTTCGGAGAGGACCCGAGGGTTCAACGTCTCTTGAACCGAGTGACCGAAGAAACGATCAACGGGGTTCGAGTGAAAGCAGGCTATCTTGATGCGAAGCATGGAGGAAATGTGTGTCCGGTCCGCATTTGCCCCGGCGAGATCTCACCGGATGATGTTCTGACCTTGGGGATGCAACTCTTAACCGACATCCGCCAGGAGGAACCCGGGACCGGCGTTTGAACCCCGGCCAAGTTCGCGACGCCCTGGATCGCCGCATGCTTCTCGTTCAGCGGCTCGACGGATTGACGAGACGGCAGCGGGCAGGTAGTGTAACGATGCTGCAATGCCAGTCCTTGCCAACCCGACCGACCGGAGGTCATTCGTGAGCAGATTACTCCTCGTTGGATTCGCCCTCTTGCTGATCACCGCGCCCGCGGGAACAGCCCCCGCGGCCGAGCGGCCCAATTTCTTGATCATCATGGCGGACGACTGCACCCACAACGATCTGCCCCTCTACGGCGGAGTCAATGCGCGGACGCCGAACATCGATCGACTGGCGTCGCAGGGACTCGTTTTCAATCGGGCGTACCTGAGCGAGGCGATGTGCCAGCCCTGCCGGGCGGAGCTTTACTCGGGACAGTATCCGCTGCGCAACGGTTGTGCGTGGAATCACTCGGCAAGCCGCCCGACGACCACCAGCATGCCGATGCATCTGGGGCGTATCGGCTATCGAGTCGGGCTGGCGGGCAAGGTACACGTCGGGCCGCCCAAGGCGTTTCCCTTCGAGAAGATCGGCGGGTTCGATCCAAGCTGTGTCCGCAATCCGACGCGAGCACACGACACGAAGGAGGCTCGCGAGTTTTTCGCCCGTCAGGGTGGCCAGCCATTCTGCCTGGTCATCGCGCTGGTCGAGCCGCACGTGCCGTGGGTGATGGGCGATGCATCGGCCTACCCACCGAAGAAGATCCAATTGCCGCCCAATCTGGCCGACACGCCCCGGACGCGTGCCGACTACGGCCGCTACCTGGCCGAGATCACCTACATGGACTCGCAGGTCGGCGAGATCCTCGAAGCACTCGATGCAAGCGGCCGGGCCGACCAGACGCTGGTGCTCTTCACCTCGGAGCAGGGCTCACAGTTCCCGGGCTGTAAGTGGACCAATTGGGACACCGGTCTGCACACGGCGCTGGTCGCCCGCTGGCCGGGCCGGATTGCCACGGGGCAGCGTACCGACGCCCTGGTGCAGTATGCCGACGTGCTGCCCACGCTGCTCGACGCGGCCGGGGGCGATGCGGCCCAACACGCGTACGATGGGACCAGCTTCCTGCCGGTGCTGTTGGGTGAAAAGACCGAGCATCGCCGGTACACCTACGGCATACACAACAACATCCCGGAAGGTCCGGCGTACCCGATTCGTACGGTCTTCGACGGCCAAACCCGTTATATCCGCAACCTGACGCCGGCGGAGATCTACATCGAGAAGCATCTCATGGGCGTGCAGGGCAACGGCGGCTTGAACAATCCCTATTGGGGCACGTGGATCGGGGAGGCGTGGAACAACCCACACACGTACCGGCTCGTCAAGCGATACACGCGGCGACCGGCCGAACAGCTTTACAACACGGCCGGCGATCCGTACGAGTTGACCAATCTGGCGGACGACCCGCAACACACAGAGCTTAAGGCCCGGCTCAGCGCGGAACTCGATCGTTGGATGCAATCGCAGGGCGATCCGGGCGCCGCCCAGGATACGCACGAGGCGATTCAAGCCGCCCGGCAGGGGAAGCACCTGTACTATCCGCCGAGTTCGCCATGAACTTCCGGCACGGACGATCGACAGTCCGTATGCCCCCTTACGGCGCCTCGACGCAGAACAGGTGGCGCTCGCCGCGAAGAAGCAGCCGATTGGCGACCGCCACGGGCGAGGCGATGATCTGCTCGCCCATCGAGTTTTCCGAAAGTACCTGCAGTGGCCCAGCCACCCGGGCGGTGAACACGACGCCGTCCTCGCGCGCGGCGTAGAGCTTGCCGTCGGCGATCGTCGGCGAGGCGTAGTAGTTCGATCGGTGCTTGGGCAGAGCGTCGGACCAGAGCGTTTCGCCGGTGTCGGGGTCGATACATTGGACCTGACCCCGGTCTCCCAGTAGATAGATCTTGCCGCCGGAAACTGCCGGCGTGGGGACGAAGGCGCCGGTGTCGGCGCGTGTCCAGCGGCGGTGGGTCTCGGTGACGTCGCCGGTGCCGCCCAATCGAACGCCGGCCAGATGGGTGCCGCGTCCGTAAGGGACGATCACCACGGGGCCGGCAACGACCGCCGAGGCGACGGCGACCCAGTTGGCTTTGCGGTCGGGGTTGAAACCGCCGCACGACCACAAGAGCTTGCCGTCGGCCGCGCGGTGTACCGTTACGTGCTCGGCCCCCCAGACCAGGATCGCCTGCTCTCCCTGGTGGTCGATCACAATCGGCGTGGTGTAGGCGTGATCGCCTTCGGTGGGGCAGTCGTACTCGCGATCGACTTTCCAAGCCAGTTTCCCGGTCTGTTTCTCCAGGGCGATAAGAAACGACCCGCCCTCGTGCATGACGGTGGCGATTACGTGCCGGCGGGTGAGCACCGGTGAGGTGCCGATGTCCCAGTAGAGCGTATCGCGGCCGAATCGCTCTTGCAGATTCGTTTGCCAGAGGAGCTTACCGGCGAAGTCGAGTCCGGCCAGCGTACCGCTTTTGTAGTACGCAAAAACAAACTCGCCGTCGGTCACCGGCGACGGATTGCACCCCGAACCGTTGCGATGTTTGCCCGGGCGCTCCTTGGCCAGGGCGGTTTGCCAGCGCGTCTTGCCCGACCAGTCGAGGCAGTACACTGCGTCTCTGCCGTCGACCGGCGCGGTGAGGATAATGTTCCGCTGCCAGACGATGGGCGTCGAGCAGCCCCGGCCGGGTAGTTCGATCTTCCACGCCAGATCCTTCTCGACCGACCAGTCACCGGGGTATGTGCCCGAGGTCGCGCTGCCGGTGAAGCCGACTCCGCGCCATGCCGGCCAATCGTCGGCGGACGGCTCGGCGGCGTAGGCGGCAACAGTAGAGAAGAGAATCCAGGCGATGGGGATGGCGTGTTTGGTCATGGGTTGTTTCTCGTACTTGTCGGTAGCTTTCAATCATCACCCCGCCGGTGGTGTATGAACCTTGCATCTCGTCCCATTTCACCCCAACAGCCACTCGACCACCCTTACCAAGCCGTCTTCATCTTGGCTGGGGGCGATGCGGTCGGCGGCTTCTTTGACGGCATCCAGGGCGTTGCCCATGGCCACGCCCAAGCCGGCGGCGCGGATCATGGGGATGTCGTTGACGTCGTCCCCCACGGCGCAGATCTCCGCGTCGGGAATTTCCCAACCCGCGGCCAGCCGCTCAACGGCCGACCATTTCGTCGCCCCGGCCGGTGCGAACTCGCACATAAAGCCCGTGTAGCGAGGACTGCGCAGTACATGGGTGTACAGCGCCTGGGGCAGCTCCGCCTGAAGCCGGCGTTCCAGCGCGAGCATCTCTCCCCGGCTGCCCATGGCGAATCCGGTGAACACTCCGGGCGGCGGGTCGTCGATCATCTCCGGACAGATCCGGCCGCAGTCCGGGTTGAGCCGAAAATACTCGGCCAGTTGTTCGCTGTCGACGTCGGCGCGAAGCTGGTAGTAGTCAAACCCCTGGTCAAATGTGTCGGCGCAGATCACCGGATCGTACCGGCAAGCCGCGATGGTGGCCAGCGCCCGGCGGAGCGTCGGCCGCTCGAACTCGGCCAGGTAGAGCGTGCGGTGAGTTCGCGGATCCTTGACCAGCGCCCCGCTGGCGGTGATCAACGGCACCTCGATGCCCAAGGGTTCGACCAGATGCAGCGTGCGGCTGTACCGCCGTCCGGTGGCCAGCACAACGTGGATACCCGATCGGCCGGCCCGCACCAACGCCTCGCGCGTGGCCGGGGTCAACTCATCGCGCGTGTTGACCAGCGTTCCGTCGATGTCGATGGCAAGCAGGCGGTAGTTGCACATGATGCGTTAGGGCAGGAGGTAAGTTTCAGTCCTCGTTCCCATGCTCCGCGTGGAAACCGGATGCAGGTGTGCCACTGCTTGCTTGCAAGCAGTGCATATCTGTAGGGTTCCGCGGCACTGCATGCAAGCAAGCAGTGGCACACGTTTCCTTATCGGGCCGCTAAACGTCACGAATCTTCTACTTCCAGACAGCGTTGCTGTTCTCGCTCCAAATATCCACGGCCTTGGTGGATGCCGATGTGATCCCAAGGAAGCCGTGCCTCGGGGGGCCAGGAATTGTGTAATAGGTCGTCGACGTCGACGCCCGTCTCCTCCAGAGCTTGCCACCATCGCTGGTGATCAATGTGTTCGCTCCAGGCGTCGAATCGTGCCCCGCGGCGCCAGGCGAGTTCGATCGCACCGGCGATGTTTCGATCACCCCGGGCAAGCACTCCTTCGATGAGGCTGGTTTCCACGTCGTGGCATTTGACGTCGATACTGCGGACGCGGCGTCGCTTCCAGAGGTGCCGGTGGGCGGCGGTGAAGTACTCCCGCGTTTGCATCCCGTTCCATTGGAAGGCCGTTTGCGGCTTGGGAACGAAGTTCGACACGCTGGCGACCACCTTCGGCGGCCGGCCGATCACTTCCTTGCCCAACCGCGAGATCGTCTCGGCCATCTCGATGATCCCGTCCAAATCGTCTTCCGTCTCGCCCGGCAATCCGCACATGAAGTAGAGCTTCACCCGCCCAAAGCCCTGCGAAAACGCATGGCGGCAACCCTCGTACAGATCGTCGTTGCTGATCCGCTTGCCGACGACCCGCCGCAAGGAATCGCGGGCGACCTCCGGGGCCAACGTCAGGCCGGAGCGGCGATCCGTGTTGAGCCACTCACCCACCGCGCGCAACTGCTCGTTCACGCGCAGGCTGGGAACCGAGATACTCACGCCCAGGGGCCGAAAGGTCTCCTGCATGCGCCGCATCAACTCGTCGAAGTTAGGGTAATCGCTAGTAGAGAGGGAAAGCAGCGACACTTCGTTGAAGCCCGTGTTGCGATACGACTCCAGCGCCGCGGCGACGATCGTGTCCACCGAACGAAAACGCAGCGGGCGCTTCAGCGTCGTGCTCTGGCAAAACCGGCACCGTCCCGGACAGCCGCGCATGATCTCCACCGAGATGCGATCCTGAACGCATTCGATCCAGGGCACAATCGGCGCGGTGGGGAGCGGCACGCCGGGGAGGTCGGCCACGGCCGGTTCGATCGTTTCGGGTACATCATCGCGTGCCGGTCGCGCGTAGACCGCATGTCGGCCTGGCGCGGTTTCCGGACGGTACAACCCCGGTACGTAGACGTAAGGAAACTCTGCCGCGAGTCGAGCCAGCATGGCCGTCCGATCACCACCGGCGGCTTTTGCCTCCAGCCATGCGTCGCAGACCGCCGGCAGGCTCTCCTCGCCGTCGCCGACGACGAACAGGTCGATGAAGCGGGCCATCGGCTCGGGGTTCTGCACGCAGGGACCACCGGCGATGACCAGCGGATGGTCGGCCGTTCGCTCCCCGGCGGCCAGGGGGATGCCGGCCAAATCGAGCATCGTCAGCACGTTGGTGCAGCCCAACTCGTATTGCAGGGTAAACCCCAATACGTCGAACTGGCCCAGCGGCGTGTAGCTCTCCAGGCTGAACAGCGGCAGCCCATGTTCGCGGAGCAACGCCTCCATGTCGGGCCAGGGACAGAAGGCTCGTTCACAGGCCCAATCCTCGCGGCGGTTCATCAGGCTATAGAGGACTTGCAGCCCGTGGTGGCTCATGCCGATGGCGTACGTATCGGGAAACGCCAGACAAAGCCGCCCGCGCATCTGCCGGTGGTCCTTGACGACGCTGTTCCACTCGCCACCGATATATTGTCCCGGGGTTTGCACTCGCGGCAGCAGGCGAGCGATAATTCGTTCTCGAAGCGATCCGTTCAACATACTGGTCTTCTTGCTCCATCCATTATGGCGAACCCTGGTGCCGATAGGCAATGACCCGAACTTTCTCCAGAGTGACTAGCCCCTCGTCGATCATTTGGTCGAAAACGGGCAGCAGTTCCGCGATTTTCTCGGGCGTGTCGACGATTTCGACGACGATGGGCAGGTCCTCGGAAAACCGCAAGATCTTGGCCGTGTGCAGGCGGCTATGGGCACCGAACCCCATGATTCCCCGCAATACGGTGGCCCCGGCCATCCCCCGCTTTCGGGCTTCGTGAACGATTGCTTCGTACAGCGGCTTGCCGCCGTGGCGGTCGCTTTCGCCGATGAATATCCGCAAGAGTTCGGATTCCGAAGGCAACTTGATCATCCTGAGCCTCCTTTCTTACACGAGTTCGCCGAGCCGCAACCCGGCAAAGAGGGCAAGCACGCCGACGACGTTTTGCAGCGTAATGTGGCCGACGGCCAGCATCCACTGGGCCTCGCGCATCATCTGGCCCGACTCGAACACGAACGTGGAAAACGTGGTAAACGCGCCCAGGAACCCGGTCAACACGATGATCCGCGTTTCGGTGCTCATCGCCCCCCGGTCATACAGCGACCAGACCAACCCGAAGAGAAAACAACCGAGGATATTCACCGCGACGGTTCCCCAGGGAAAATCGCTGTCGGCCGGCGAGGGCACGATTCCCGACAGACCATATCGGGCCAGCGCACCGAGCGAACCGGCCAAGGCGATCAGTAACAACTTGTTCAGCACCAGCAGACTCCTTCGCGAGCGATTCCGACCCACGGGCTGCTACCGGCGGGCGTGGTTACTTTGTGTTGTTATCCAAATTCTCGCGCCGCGTCGAACATGGCGATGATGTTCTCCGGCGGGACGTCGGCGAGGATGTTGTGGACTTGCTGGAAGACGAACCCGCCGCCGGGGGCGAGGATCGCGATCTGCTGCTTCACGTGACGGCGGATCTCCTCGGGCGTACCGCGAGAGAGGATCAGATGCGTGTCGCAGCCGCCGCCCCAGAAGGTGAGTTGATCGCCAAAATCGGCCTTCAGACCGCGGGGATCCATGCCGGCGCAGGAGATCTGTACCGGATTGATCGCGTCGAGTCCGGCCTCGATCAAGTCGGGCAAGAGCGGCCGCACACCGCCGCAACAGTGGAGTTGCACCTTTACGTCGGCCAGTTCTTTTGCCCGCTGCCACATTCGGGCGTGGCGCGGCTTGAAAAACTCCTGGTACATGGCCCGCGACATCTGCGGCCCGTTTTGCATCCCCAGGTCGTCGCCGAAGAGAATGATGTCGATGTGCGGCCCGACCAGACCGAGAAACTTCTCCAGGTTGACCAGATGGATTTCCAGCAGCCGGTCGAGAAACTCGTGTGCCCGCCGCGGATCGCCGGCCAGAAGCATGAGGAAGTTGTCGATGCGGTAAAGAAACTGGCCGATCTCCAACAGATTGCCGCCGAACAGGGCAAGGATTGCCCGATCGGTCCGCGCTCGCAGCGCCTTGGCTCCTTCCACCAGCGTCTCGTCGCCGAAGTTGCCGGTCACCAGTGGGCCGGGCGGTGTGCGCATGGCGACCCAGATCGTTTCGTTCATCGCCTCGGGCAACCGGTCGAAATCGTCGTTTTCGAGAAAGGGCCAGTGACATTGCTCGAAGTAGATCGCCCCGTCGGGCATCCGCCCCACGACGCGGCCGCTTTGCGATTTCAGCACCCACTGGCCATCCTCTCGCTCGGGCATCGCCCAGGCGGGCATCTGGCAGGGCGTGCCGTCGGGCAACGTCCAGTCGGTCCAATGTTCATCTTCCCCGGCGAAGCCGCGACCCAGTTCGATCGTGTCGACGTCGAACCGGTCGAGCACGTCGTCGTCGACGATGGCCAACTGCTGGATCGGATCGTACACGCGGACCGGCCGCTTCTCCAAGTGCAGTGCGTCGCGAAGCTTGGCATAAGCGATGGCCGCGATCCCCGACGAGCGATGCCCGCCGAAATCGATCGGCACGCGATCCGGCTGGCGGTGCTCGATCGCGGCCAGGACTCGTTCTCGGTGGTTCATGGTCAGGGCTCCGGGGTAACGAGAAGTGGTTTAGTGCCTGTCTACGAAATCCGACAATCCGATCACAATGCCGCCGAGTGGACCTCGAGAGCGGCGCCCGAAAGGGCCTCGATTTCGCAGAGCCCCAGGTTGGGTCCGCTGCCGCCGGTGACCTGGAACCGAACCGAACGGACGACCTTCGGGTCGAAGACGACAGTCTTCTCGCTGCCGTCATTGGGAATGTCGGTTACGTTGATGGAACTACCGTCGCTGAAGGTGAGTGTGCCGGCCCGCGTGTGGTCGTTCAGATTCGGCCGGTCGAACAGACGCACGTTCCCGATCGAGACGGGCTTGGGCCAATCGAGTTGGATCCACGGCGTGGTTTCGCCCGCAGAAGCCCACTCCTTGCCATTGTTAGTTTCCTTGACGCCGTCCACCGCCATCGCCCCGGCGAAATCGTGGTCATACACCGACGATACGGACACTTTCGCTCGCGGTGCGCAATTCACGGGCCGCTGCGTGACGGCCAGGCGGAGTTCGATGGGGCGCTCTTTGGCGAGCTCATCGGGTAACTTGGCCTCCATCAGCGTCGATTCGGACAAGTCCTTGGTCTGGCGAAACGTCACCCCGGGCGCCAATCGCCAGGCACCACTGTCCGTGGCATGGCGATACTGGAGAACGTAGTAGGATCCGGCCGAGAGGTTCTTGCTCTGACGGAATTCGATCCGTCGGCCTTTCTCCTCACCAAGTGATCGGGGCGCGATCTCCGGGTCGGCTTTGGCCGGGTCTCCGCCATAAAACTTCTCCAGCAGATTGGCCAGTCCATCACCGTCGGGATCGTCGGCCGGGCCGCGCTGGTCGGTGTCAATGGACGGGTATCCGGCAATCCAAGCGGCAAACGCGGGCCCATCAGCGTCAGCCGGCCCGTGTACTTCGATGACTACCGAGGCAGATCCCTTTCGAGTGCTGCCGGTTACATTCGCTTGAAGTGTGTAGGTGCCGGGTCGGTCGAAGCTCACCCATGTGTCGAGCTTGTCGGGATCGCTGAACTCTGCTTGCCCGTCACCTTCGAGCAGTTCCCATCGCACCGTCGGATTCGGATCGGCCGGATCGGCCGGATCGCTCTTAACCGTTGCCCGAAGCTCAATGCTGTTGACCGGCAGACGCAGAGTGGCCGACGACGACTCCACCTTGACCGGCAACCGAGGTAGCGACTCAGAGGGCGGCAATTGGTCCACACCCCAATTGCGATTGGGTTCGGGGCCAAGTACCAACTCCAGCGTGCCGCCGTCGGCAAACTGACGATGATGGAACCAGACGTTATTCAAAGGCCGGCCGTCCAACTTGGCCGACTGGATGTACATGTTCGCCGCCGAATTGTTCTTGGTTGAAATCACGAACTGTTTACCCGAGTAGAATTTGTCGTCCAGGGCAATAGTGATTTTGTCGAACACGGGCGATGTAATCTCGTAGATGGGGTCCACCGCGCAAGTACCTCGGACCGAGAAGAGCCCCATCGACATGAGCGCGCTCACGCCGGCCATTTGGCCTTGGTCTTCGTCGTGGGTGCCGTAGCCAACGTACGGCGTCGTTCCGCCGTAGGTCTGTTTGTTGACCCTCCGCACCCAATACTGAGAGAGCCACGGCTTGCCGACGAAGTTGAAAAGGTGGCCATTCTGGCAGCAAGGTTGATTTGCGTAACTGAGGTAACCGAGTCCAGACACGAAATTGCGGGGGGCTTCCTTCTCGAACGCGAAGTTCAGCTTGCGGCAATACTCGTCGCGGCTACCCATCAAGTTGACCAACCCCTGGACATCGTGCGAAGTAAACCAACTGGCCTGCCAGGCATTGGCCTCGACCCAACCGCGCCAGCTCAACGGGTCGGTATGCGAGAACCGGCCGTCGGCGTTCTTCGGCATCAGCAGGCCCGTGGGTGGATGGAACAGGTTCTTCCACCCGGTCGAGCGCCGCATAAATTCGGTGTAGTCGTCGTCCTTGCCAAGTTTTTTGGCCATCTGGGCCGCGCACCAGTCCTGGAAACACATCTCGACGGTCCAGCCCGCGCCAATCCTACCCGTGTCCCAACCGTTCTCCACGTAGAAACGACTAGCCCCCATCATATTCGATCCGTCGACCGAGTGATTGTCCTTGATAATGGCGAATGCTTCCTCGGGATCAAACGTATAACACCCTTTCATGTAGGCGCCCACGATCATGGGCGTCGCGGGACAGGCCGTCATGATATGGGTATACCCGCCGCCGCACGGTCCGCGGGGCAGCTTGCCACCGTCTCGGGCCATCTGCAGGCTCGCGTTACAGAATTCGTCCAACATGCGAGGCCAGGCCATTCCCCACACCAGGTTGATATTCCATTGGGTCAGCCAGTAGGCATCCGAGTTGTACATGTTGAACTTGGGCTTCCCGCCTGCATCGAGCGGAAGCTGCTTGACCTTGAGCGGGCCGTTGCCTCCCTCGCCGTTGGTGTAGTCAACGGCAAGGGAGGCAGCGGCCTCGCCGTTGGTGTAGTCGGGATAGGTACCGTCGACGTCGTTCAGTATGTGGCGGCCCAGCAGGACGTGCCATAGGTCGGTATAGAACTTGGTGCGTTGCGCGTCGGTTCCGCCCTCGACGTCGATTCTGCCCAGCCAGGCGTTCCATATCCGGAAGGACTCATCGCGCACGGCATCGAAATCCCAATGGTCCAGTTCCGCGGCCATGTTGGCCCGGGCATTCGCGATGCTCGTGAAGGAAAGGCCCGCCTTCATTTGCACGACGTCGCCGGCCGAGACGTTGTCGTAGGTCACAAAGGCCGACGTGCTGTTATGCTTCGCGTCATCATAGGTGGTGAATTTCGAGAACGCCTTCTCGAACTGAATCACAAAGAAAACCCGAACGGCCGCCGGCCCGCCCCATATGCCGTTGGTTCGGTCGTAATAGCCTTCGACCTGCGTATCGCTCACCTTGGTGATACGGCCGTTCTTCATTTTCATCGGGCCGGCCGGGCCGCCAAGATTGATCACGATGTCGGCTTGACCGTCCTTGGTGTAGGTATATCGGTGCATGCCGACGCGTCGCGTGGTCGTCAGTTCGACCCACGTCGCGTATTTCTCGAGAAACAGTTTGTGATAGCCCGGCTTGACGATCTCGGTTTTCGGGTCGAACGCCGATTTCCACCCAGCTTCCCCCTCGGCGACCGAGAAGTCACCGCCAGTGGTCGGCATCACTTCCAAACCGGTCGTCATCCAACCGTGCAGATGGCAGAACCCCAGGGCCGTGTGGACCGTACTGTTGTAACCGCCGCCGCCCTGTCCGCGATTGACAGTATGCGGTGACAATTTAACCATGCCGAAAGGCCGCGCCGCGGGTGTCGAGAAGAACCAGCGTCCCCGAGCCGATTCGATGCGTGGATCGACCCAGGAAATGTAGTCGCGATTCTCCGTCGATGAAACCGACGCCGCGCTGGGCTCGGTGGCGTCCAGCGGCGCTGCCGGCCACCCGGCTGTAACAAGCCCGGCTGCAACGGGCAACATCGACACCAGTGCAAATGCCGCGCGTGAACGTGAAATCGCTTTCTTCATGGCGAGATACTTTTCTTTGATCCGAGGCTTCCGATTTGGGTTGTGCCTGGAATATGTCCAGGCTTCGAATGTTGCCGTTCTAGCGTTGCGTGCGCCCTGTGTTTTTGAGCCGATGGTCGGGTGCCCCGGGAGATCGATCCCCGGGAGGCCGGCTACTCCAACGAGAGGATTCCCTTGAGGCCCTTCTTTCGCAGTGTGTCGAGCAATACGGCGATGAGGATCACCGCCCCCAGAACGACTTTCTGGTGATATTCCTGGACGTTGGTCAAATTCATTCCGTTTTGGATGACGCCGATGATAAAGGCCCCGATGAGCGTACCGAAGATCTTCCCTTCGCCGCCGGCCAGACTGGTTCCGCCGACGACCACGGCCGCGATCACCCGAAGTTCATACATCAATCCGTAGGTCGGGGCACCGCTCTTGAGGTTCGAGGCTTCGATCACGCCTCCCAAGCCGGCCATCGCGCCGCAGAGGATATAGACGATCAGGAGAATGCGTCCGGCGCGAATGCCCGACAGCCGGGCGGCTTCCCGGTTCCCGCCGACCGCGTAGATGTAGCGTCCCAACGTGGTGCGCGACATGACGACGTGGGCCAGCAGGTAGATGATTCCCATCAGCACGACGGCGTTGGGGATCGACAGCAAATCGCGTCCCCGGCCGAGCCAAGTGAAGGAATCGGGAATCTCGTCCGCTATCGAGTGGCCTCCGGTGACGATGAACGCCAGTCCGCTGGCGATCAGCATCATGGCCAGGGTGGCGATGAACGGAGGGATCTTGAACATCGCGACCATCAGCCCGGAGAAAGCGCCCACGCCGGCACACGCGGCAATGGCCAACAGGCAGCAGACCGTCATGCCCAGCGGCGAGGGGCCGAGCCATTGGAACATCCGCACGCACGCATCAATTAGATACGGAAAAACAACCCAGGCCAGGCCTCCCGCCGAGAGCAACACGGCGAGGCGCCCCAGGTCGTGCAAGTGGGACGTCTTGGCGGCTCGCGCTCGGATGATTCCGCCAACTCCCAATGCCAGCAACACGAGCGATCCGATCAGCCAACCGCCATGAAAGACGGGCTGGAAATCGAACCCTTCGGCCGAGCCGTCGCCGCCGATTCCTCCAGCCGAGCCGCGAATGAGCCAGGCCACCGACACGGCCGAAAGGGCCACCAGGCTGCCGACCGAAAGATCGATTCCCCCGGTGATGATCACCATGGTCATCCCCACCGCGATCACCGCGATGACGACGATCTGATTGGCCACGTTGAGCAGGTTGTCGGTCGAGAGGAAGACGGACCCCCAGTACGGCTCGGGGTAGAAGACGGGAACGTCGGCCAGAGCGGGCAGTGCCTCTTGCCGTTTGGCGATCACTCTGGCGTGACATTTGGCAGCAGCAATTGCCTCGACGGAAGTGTCCGCCTTGTCCAGACGTTTCATCGCCCGGGCCACGTCCGGCGGTCCGCCGGTTACCCTTTCGGTCACATGAAAGCCGTCCTCAACGAGCTGCGTTTGCAGCGCGTCGGCGAATTCCGCTTCCACTTCACCCTTGCCGGCGAGGATGAGTACACCCTTGCCGGCGTCAACCGACTTGGCGACTTGCCCCGCGGTGTGCCTGCCCGCATCCGCGCCCTTGGGATCACGCAGCCCGTACGTTTTCCAGGAGTAGAACAGGCACAGCAGCAGCAAGACGCCGAGCATGCCGTAGTCGGTCAGGAATCGGGACCAGATGGAAGTCGTGGTGGTCGTTGGCATGGGCACGTGCATCTCTACTTCAACGTCGGATCCGCGTCGGCCTCGGCCTTGCGATAGATGGTGCAGCGGATGAGGATCTCGCCGGGAACCTCCTCGCCGTCCATATAATCGACGACCGCTTTGGCCACCGTCTTGCCGATCCTCTTGGGATACTGCGTGATCGTCGCGTGGAGCTTGCCGTCTTTCACGGCCTTGCGTCCCTCGGGCATGGCGTCGAAGCCGACGACCTGGATCTCGCCGGATCGGCCGGTCCGCTCCAGCTCGGCCACCGCACCCAACCCCGACGGATCGTTGATGGCGAAGATGCCGTCCACCTCCGGGTGGGCCAGAAGGATGTCTTGCATGGCTTTGAACGACTTCTCCTTCACGCCGCCGCCGGAAAGCTTGGCGACGATCTTGATGTCGGTTTTTCCGATCACTTCCTCAAAACCCTTCGTGCGCATGGCCACCGATTCGATGACGGAGTAATCGATAATCGCCACCTCGCCGGTTCCGTCGAGCATCTCGATCACGGCCTCGGCCGCCTTGCGTCCTCCGCCCAGGTTGTCGCTGGCTACGTGGCAAACGACGTCGACGTCCTTGGCCAGGCACGCGATGTCGGCGGTGAACACGGGAATGCCCTGCCGGTTGGCTTCGGTGATCGAGGTGCCGATGGCCTTTGAATCGCAGGGGCAGAGGATGATCGCGTCGACCTGCTTGACGACGAAGTCGTTGACCTGGTCCTTCTGCTTCGCCGCGTTGAACTCACCCGACGTGACGATCACCTGATACTTGTGGCGAGCCGCCTCTTCGGTAATCGCGGCGGCCAGGTCGACGAAGAACGGGTTGGTCAGAGTCAGCACGGAAACGCCGATCGTGCCTTCCGCTTCCTCATCGCTGATCGTCTGGGCGGCCGTCACCGGGGCCGTTGGCAGGAGCAAGGATATCAGACACGCGCCAAGAATGGCGGAAACGGCTCGATGTCTCATCGCAAGAACCTCCCGGGGGCAACATGGCATGATCGACAATCCAGCCCACCATGCTACCACCCGCGGGGCGTGGGTTCAACCCGCGTGCCATTCCGTCGCAAGTCTCGAATTCGGGAAGTCGTTACGAACCCCGGGCCAGCCCGTTCGTCTTGCCCTCGGCGGCCATGCGGCTATAATCGGTGGCACTGGAGTTGGCGCGTTGTGATAGGGATCGGTGGAGCCGGGGATGAAAGACGACGAAGTTCGCCGCTGGATTCAGGGCCTTGCCCATGGCGATGAGTCGGCCGCGCGCGAAGTTTGGCACCGATACTACGAGAAGCTGGTTCGCTTGGCGCGTCATGTGCTCCGCAATGCCAACCGCCGCGTGACCGACGAAGAGGACGCCGCCCAGAGCGCCATTCGCACCTTCTTTCTCGGAGCCCCCAAGGGCCAGTATCCCGATCTGGACGATCACGACGGGCTCTGGAAACTGCTGGTGACGATTACCGTCCGCAAGTCGCTCAATCAGATCAAACGGGCCAACCGCCAGAAGCGTGGCGGCGGGGCCGTGCGGGGTGAGTCGGTGTTTCTGGATCGGAAGGACCTGCGGTCCGCCAGGGGAATCAACGAAGTCCTGGGCGAGGAACCGACTCCCGAGTTGGCCGCCCTGATGAACGAACAGTGCGAGCAGTTGCTCGACCGGCTCGACGACGATTCGCTCCGCGAGGTTGCCCGGCTCAAGATCAGAGGGTATCGCACCCAGGAGATTGCCGAGAAACTTGATTGCAACGAGCGGACCGTGCATCGGAAGATCGTCCGCATCCGAAAGATCTGGGCCGCGGGCGGGTAAACCGCACCGCGCCAGGTTTGCGTGTTTCCCCAAGGAGATGCAAGATGAAATCACTTAGGCGTCGTCAGTTCTTCTACCGGGCACTGGGAGCCGGTGGGGCGGTCGGTCTCGGCGCGTTATTGCGATACGGCGGTGCGAGTGCCGACGGCGAGCAGACGGCGGCCCGGTTCCGGCCGGAAACAGAGCATCTGGAAACGGTCGCCCAGCAGACCCATGCCTTCGGCACGCGCGTATCGATCACCGTGCAACATGGCGACGGGCAACACGCCCGTCGGGCGGTTGCCGCGGCGGTGGGCGAACTGCGACAGGTCGACCGGCTGATGAGCCTGTATCGGCCCGACAGCCCCCTGTGCCGGTTGAACCGCGACGGCGTGCTTTTCGATCCGCATCCGTATCTCGTCGACGTGTTGCGTCGATCGGCGGCCATGTCGCGTCGCTCCGGCGGCGCGCTGGACGTCACGGTCGGGCCGTTGTGGCAAGTGTTTGCCGAAGCGGCACGTGCCTCGGAGGCGCCCGAGGCGGCAGCCGTGGAAGACGCTCGCCGCCGGGTCGACTGGCGCCGCGTCGAGATCGGCGGCGGCGAGATCCGGCTTCACGGCCGCGGCACGTCGATCACGCTCAACGGCGTTGCCCAGGGATATGCCGCCGACCGGGCCACCGCCGCATTGCGCCGCCGGGGTATCCGTCATGCCCTGGTCGACGCGGGAGAGATCGGCACGCTGGGAGGCAAGTCGAGCGGCCAACAGTGGACCGTCGGCATCCAGCATCCGCGACGCGAGGATGCGTATGTCGAGACGGTCGATCTGCGGGGGCGATGTCTGGCCACATCAGGTGATTACGCCACGAGTTTCAGCGCGGACTTCCGCGACAATCACTTGTTCGACCCCCGCACGGGTCGCTCGCCGACGGTGTTGTCAAGCGTGTCGGTGGCGGCGCCGACGGCGCTGGAGGCCGACGCGCTGGCCACCGCCCTGTTCGTCTTGGGCCCCGAGCGAGGACGCCCGTTGTTGCGGTCCACCCCGGGCGCCGACGCTCTGTTTGTGCTCAAGGACGGGACCGCTCTGGCCACCGGACGTTTTCCCGCCGCTGGGTGAAAACGAGAAAAGCGAGGAGATACACATGATGTCGTTACGAGGCCTTCTTCCGTGGTTTGTCGTCGGCCTGGCGCTGGTCGTCACCGTTGCCGGGGCCGACGTGATCGAATTGTCCAGCGGCAGGAAGTACGACGGGAAGTTTACTTCCCGGGACGACAAGTACATCAGGTTCGAGGTGGACCTTAACGGACGCGCGTATTCGCGGCGATTTTCGGTCAGCGTCGTCCATGCCCTGACCATCAACGGACGGCGAGAGGTGATCTCGCCGGGTGGCGGAGACGGATCAACGCCGACGGCTTCCTCGGGTATGGGGGCGGACCAGGGGCGCACCAAAGCACAGGTGGACGCACTGATCCGGCAGATCGGCACCACGGAGCCCGACTGGTGGAAAGTCACGCCGCTGGACTACCCCCCAAGGCTCGATCTCAACTGGCCGATGCCTCCGCCCCGCGGATGGGACAATCAGCGAAACGTCGGTCAATACGTCTGGGACGTGATCAACCCCAATCCGAACCGCTGGAAGTCGGGCGTCCGGCTGATGCACCACCTGTTGATGAAACACCAGAACAATCCCGATCTGCGCAAGCGGGCGATGAGGGAATTGGGCCGCATGTATCACGACCTGTTGCAGGACTACCCCCGGGCCGCCTTCTGGTGGCGACAGGCCGAAGTGGAAAACGACGGCCGTTACCGCGGCGGAGTCCATCTGGCCGAGTGCTATTGGAAGATGGGCTCCAAGGCGATGGCCATGGAATTGCTGAGGAGATTGCCCGCGCACTTCAGCAAGATCAAGCTATACGCCGACATGGGAGAAACCGACGAAGCGATCAGGCTGGCCCAGGCCTATGCACGCGGCGGAGCAGCCGACATCGCCTTGCTGCACGGTGGCGACGCCTATCGTGTCGTGGGGCGATACAAAGATGCGATCGAGTGTTACACGCGGCTGGTGAGTCTGCCGGCTGCCGGTCAGGCGGCCAAGCGAATCGAGCGGAACAAGCAACGGGCGCGCGTCAATATCGAGGCGATTCGGCAGTTCGAGTTGCTCGACCTGTCGCGAGTGCCTGACGCCACGTATCGGGCCGCCAGCCAAGGATACGCCGGGCCGGTCCACGTCGAGGTGGCCGTCGAGAGCGGCCGGATCACGTCGGTCCGTGTGACCAAGCACCAAGAGAAGCAATTCTACTCCGCCATTACCGACACGACGAAGAAGATTGTCGCCAAACAGGGCGTCAAGGGGGTCGACGCCACCAGCAGCGCCACGATTACCTCCGAAGCCATCATCAACGCCACCGGCAAAGCGCTGGCCGACGGTATGCAGTAAGGATCGTGCAGGAAATGAGTGTCGCGTTTGTTTCGGGT
>CAYUIQ010000158.1:0-21509 GCA_964444795.1 uncultured Planctomycetaceae bacterium | reverse complement strand
CCGCTGGCTTCATGTGACACTTATTTCTTGCACGATCCTTAGCCCGGGGGGCTGGGAAACGCGGTGGGACTTCGGGTATGGTATGGGAATGCCACGGTACGATGGGCTTCCCGGCCCGTCGGAAGTCCCGGATCGACGGGCTGCGATGCCCGTCATACCCCGGCGACAGCCTCGGCGAGCCATCGGACAGTTCAGCCAAATCGAGCAAACGCATGTCTGCCGCACCCACGCCACAGCGACCCTCGCAAACCAAGATCGTCGCCACGATCGGACCGGCCACCGACAGCGAAGAACAGTTGGCCGAGTTGATCGCCGCCGGGGTCGACGTCTTCCGCCTGAACATGGCCCATGGAAACCGCGCCGAGCACGAGCGGGTTCTGGACGCAATCCGCGGCGCCGCCCGTGGGATGGATTGTATCGTCGCCGTGCTGGTCGATCTGGCCGGTCCGAAAATCCGCTTGGGAGAACTGCCCGAGGGGAAACTCACCTGCGACGACGGCGCCGTCTTCCGCTTCGTCCGCGGCGACCAGTCGCACGAGCCCGGCCAACTGACCACCACCTACGAGTCGCTGGTCGACGAACTGACCGCCGGCGATCGGGTCGTGTTGGCCGACGGGTCGGTCACGCTGACGGTAACGGAGGCGGGCGACGATTATGCCGAGTGCCGGGTGGTGCAGTCGGGTGAGATTCGCAGTCGTCAGGGAGTCAATCTTCCGGGCGTGAAGCTCAGCGTGCCGGCTCTGGGACCGGCCGATCTCGACAACGCCGCCTGGGCCGCCGGCGCGGGGATCGATTTCGTCGGCCTGAGCTTCGTCCGCGCCGCCGAGGAGATTCGCCAGCTCAAGGCGCACCTCGCCACGCATACGCCCGACGATGCCGACTCGACGCCCCAGGTGATCGCCAAGATCGAGAAGCCCGAGGCCTTGGAAAACCTCGATGAAATCGTGCGGGCCGCCGACGGACTGATGGTGGCCCGGGGCGACCTGGGCGTGGAAATCGACATCGCCCGAGTGGCCGTCGTGCAGAAGGAGATCATCGCCACCTGCCATCGCCACTGCAAGCCGGTGATCACGGCCACGCAGATGCTCGACAGTATGCAGCGATCGCGGATCCCCACCCGGGCGGAGGTGACCGACGTGGCCAACGCCATTCTCGACGGGGCCGACGCCTGTATGCTCTCCGGCGAGACGGCCATCGGCCGGTATCCGCGCCAGGCCGTCGAGATGATGCACCGCATCGCCCTGGCCACCGAGCCGATGTGGCGCCGCCGCGAGCAATCGGTATCCGACACGGCCGCCCAGGGGATCGATCCGATTACCTGGGCCACCGTGGGCAGCGCTGGACGTTTGGCCGAGCGGCTTGATGCGAAGATGGTCGTGGTGGCCAGTGTCAGCGGGGCGACCGCCTTGGCGCTGTCGAAGAACCGCTACTTCGTTCCTGCCGTGGGATTGAGTGATTCGCCGGCCACGCTCCGCCGCATGTGTCTCTACTGGGGCGTGATCCCGGTGGCCGACGTACCCACCGACGACAACGCCCGGCTACTCGAAGGGGTCGTCGACCGGGCCACCTCGGCAGGGCACTTGGCCTCGGGCGACCGTCTGGTGCTCGTCTCCGGCACGGGGCTATCGGTGACGGCCCACAACGCGATCGTGGTGCATGAGATTCCGTAGGGGTCAGCGCGGGGGCTATTCCAGGTAACGTCTGCTCACCAACGTAGCATGGGATCCCGGGGGCCCATGCCACGAAAGAAAAGGACGAATCGCATGAAGAGAGCCTTACTCGTAACGGCCTTGCTGCTAGCAACCGCCGCAATCTCTCCGGCACAAGATAAGGCGTCTCCCCACTCACCGCTGACGCCCGAGAAGCAGCGGCAGTGGCGCAAGACACTGGCCGACTACAACTACACGGCCATCGCCAAGGCCTACGCCGACTACATGATCCAACACGGTCGCGACGTCTACGGCAAGCCCTCGCCGCTGTTCGTGACCGGGATCGACCGGCACACGGGCAAGATGATCTCCCCGCCCTTCCCCCACGTCAAACGGAAGCCGTTCATGCCCGGGTATGAACGGGATCGCGAGTGCCGCGGTTCGGACCGCAACTACGGCAATGCCGATCCACTGGATCAATTGGTGCTCCTTCAGTTGTTGCACCGGTTGACCGAGGTGACCGGCGACAAGCGTTACGCCGAGGAGGCCGACAAGACCGCCTCGTGGTGGATGGCCAACGCGCAAACCGGAATCGGGCTCTATCCCTGGGGTACCCATACATCCTGGAATGTAACCCGGGAGGGAGGCGGTGGGACGTTTGAATTCAACAGGCCGTGGCCGTTTTGGAAACTGAATTCAGACGCGCTGCAATTGTATGCCATGGGGCTCTGGGATCACTATGTCAAGGACAAGAAGACCGGCGACTTCAATCGGCATGCGAACTCCAATAGCCATGGACCGGGCGGCGGCATGGAATTCCCATGGCCCGGCTCGGCGATGATCGCCACCTGGACGGAAGCCTATCTGGCCAATCCCGATCCGGAGTACAAACGGGCCATTGCCACAATCCTCAATCGTTGGGAAAGTTTGCGCGACCCCAAGACCGGCCGGATGGCGCCATGCACGTCCTATCAAGAGTGGGTCTGGTATCAGGGATACATGGTCGCCGCGAATATCCTCGATGATGCCGCTGAATCGATGAAGTCCAAGGATCCGGAACTGGTGGCGAAGATGCGCGACTACGGCCGCGCCGCCGATGCCGATTTCCTCAGCCGGGCGGAGCAACGGCTGGATGTGAAGCGAATCGGACTCGTGATGAGCTACCGGCGCGACAACGGCCAGTACAACACTGAGCGGCCCGACATTCTGGGCGGGCCATGGCAGGATCGCAAGCACTATGCGGAGAAGGCCCTGCTGTTGTACGGGCGAGCCCGGCGCAGCGACTCGCCGGCCGTCCGTGAGCGCTATCACCAAGCCGTGCTCAATACGGCCGAGATGTACATGAGCATCAACCCCGAGGTGCAGTGGGCCGTTTGGGGAGCGAACATGTCGGACGCGATCGGGTTGATGTTCGTGGCTCATGACCTGACGGGAAACGCTGCCTACCTGCATCGGGCCGAACACTTTGGCCGACTGTGCGTGGATATGTTTCTTGACGAATCATCGCCCTTGCCGAAGATTACCAGCCACGATGATTTCTATGAGATTGAACGCGTGACGGGCAAATCGACCGATGCCTGGATGCTCGATCTGCTGGAACTCGATCGCCGGCTCGCCCTTTTGGATGAAGGGGCAAAGTGTACCGCGCCCATCGCGACCAATAGCAGCGTGACGGAGCTAAGCATGGTGCCGGTCTCCGGCATGTCCGCCGCGCGTTGGCATGGCGATCTCCGGCGAGCAATCACCGAGAACCGCGCCGGCGTCTGGGATTGCACCAAGCTGAGTAAACCCGCCGCAAGCGTGGCGCTCTCCTATGGCAAGCGCGGCGAGAGAACGCTGTTTCTTTCCCGCCGCAAAGAGGCCATTAGCTCGTCAGGCGGATTGCCTATCGACCAACTTGAACTGATCGCCTCCGATTTCATCAACAAGATCCCGACGCTCGCCGAGGCAATGCCCTTCAACGGGCCCTATCGCCGGAAATTCTCCGGCAAACACCAGGAGATCAGCACGGCTACTTATGGTGGCTTCAAGGACGTTCTGGACAAAGCCGGGTTGCTGTTGGTCAATCGCGGCGCGAAGGTGGCCCGTGTTACCGTAACCGCGACCCTTCACGACACCTGGCACGACAAGGATACGAAAGACTACACATACACGCTTCGGCCCGGCGAGCAGGTCCTCGTGGCATGTGTCGCGCCGGAGCAGCGGTTTATTCGCCGATTGGATCTGGCCAGCGACACGCCGGGCGCGGCAAAACTGACGCAGTTCGCGTATGTAATGACGCCCCGCGGCCAATTGACGAATGATCGTCCAAAGTGAAACGGAGAGGGTATTACGGAATGAGAACCGTACAGTTATTCGCGGTATTCTGTGCCGTTGTGTTTGCGAGTCATCTCGTCAGGGCACAAGGGCCGGGCAATGTCGGGCCCCAGCCCGATAAGCCTGATCCATCAAAGCGTACCGCCCTGGTCTTCCTGATCGCGGGCCAATCCAATGCCGGCGGCGTGGCCGCGTTCTCGCCCGAGAGTAACGTGCGGTCCGGTATGGCCGAGAAGCATCCCACGATTCCCGGGTCGACCGCCAAGGAAGTGGGTATACCGATCACCAAGGACGCGTACCCAAGAAGCTACATCTGGAAACCCGGCGAGCGGGGTCCCTTTGAACCCTTCGCACCGGGTGAGAATTTGCGGGGCGGTTACGGCGATCCGAACCGTCACGGTATCGAACTGCCGATGGCGATGCTGCTGGAGAGGCAATATCCGAACCTCGACAAGTATTTCGTCAAGCACGGCCCGGGCGGACACAATCTGCATACCCAATGGGCGGCGGGTGGCGGACCAGACTATGTCGCATTCATGCGAGACTATCGCGCCGCCATGCTGGATCTGCGGAAGCGTTATGACGAAATCCGAGTCATCGGGCTCTACTGGGATCAGGGCGAGTCGGACCGGCCGAAGGCGCGGGACTACGCGAAGAACCTGCGGGCGCTGTTTGCGGCGCTGCGTAAAGACACCGGGATACCGGACCTGCGGATCTTCGTTAGAAAACATCTCTTTCAGCATGGGGATGAGAGCTTCGTGCCGATCCTCGGCGCGCAGGTCGAAGTCACCAAAGAAGATCCCCATGCCCACCTGCTGGACCTGGATCTCGGCTCCAACGAAAAGAACTTCAAAGCCTGGGCCTGGACCGACAACAACGGCCATCTGAGCAGCAAGGCTTACCTGGAACTCAGCCATCGAATACTTGCACTGAAGGAGACCGTCTCGTCCGAGAACGCAACCGACTCATGGGGACCGTTTGTCGGTCCCTGGACCCGGCATGAAGAGAATCCCATTATCCGGCTCGAGGGCAAAGAGACCTACTCGATCCAGAACGGTCCACAGACGGTGATCCGGTGGAAGGGGAAATGGACCATGTTTCTCCAGACCAGTCAGCCGATGGTGACCAAGCTGGCGGTCAGTGATGACGGACTTGCGTGGAAACGACCGCACCACGACTATCTCCTGAAGCCCGAAATGCCATGGGAAGGAAGCTACAACCTGGCCAAGGCGGCCGTCATCCGGGAAGACGAAGTCTGGCTCTACTATTTCGGCAAGAAGGGCAAACGGGAAAGCATCGGCTTGGCTCGTTCCATCGACTTGGTGCATTGGAAGAAGGAGCCGGAGCCGATTTTCCGCTCCGAGGATTCCCGCATTGACGGCACGCGGGCGTTCCCCGACTGCGTGATTCAAGAAGGCGACACCTGGACCATGTATTACGATGTCGGGTTCGACTACCATCATCCCAAGAACCCGGATGGTTACGCAATTGGCGTGGCCACCAGCAACGACGGCATCACCTGGACCGATTCGCCGAAGAGCCCGGTGTTGACAACGTCCCAGCGCACCCCCGATTCATGGGACGACGGCATGGTCAGCCAATGCAGCGTGACGAAGATCGGTGACTGGTATTTCATGCTCTACTCGGGAAGCACCAACAATCACGGCCGGAAGTACTCCGGCAAGAACCGGATGGCCTTTGGCCTGGCTCGCGCCCGGCGTCCGGAAGGGCCCTGGGAGAAGTACCCGCACAACCCGGTGTTCCAGCCGACGGGCAACAACAAGGACTTCGACGGGATCTTCCTGCAGCATCCGTGTCCGGTCCTGGTCAATGGCCAGTGGCGATTGTACTACAACGGCTGGACGTTGAACCCGGAGGCAAAGAACCGTATCAAAGCCCAGTACGCCATCGGTCTGGCCTTTGTGAAGGAATAAGACTGCGAGATAAGGAGCCATGACGTGAACCGAATGCGATGGTGCGTGTTCCATGCCGCGATTCTCTCCTGCCTGGTTTTCGGCGGCGCGGCCACGTCCCCCGGTGACACGACCTACTACGTCGACTCCAGCGGCGGCAGTGACGATCACAAGGGCACCTCGGCCCAATCCGCGTGGAAGTCGGTGGCGAAACTCAACGGCATCGAGCTGAAGCCCGGCGACAAGATCCTGCTGAAGGCCGGTTGCCGGTTCGCCGGGCCGTTGCATCCGAGAGGTTCCGGCGCCGAGGGCAGACCGATCGTGATCGACCGCTACGGCGACGGGGCCAACCCGGTCGTGGCCGGCCACGGCACGGTCGAGAACACCATCCGCCTGCACAACCAGCACCACTGGGAAATACGCAACCTGACGGTCACCAACACCGACGGTGGCGGTTGGGACGACGCAGGCCGGGCCATTCGCCGGGCGGTCTACGTGACGGCCGAGGACGCCGGCGACGTGCCGCATATCTATCTGAAGAACCTCGAAATCCGCGACGTCCGCGGGATGTACCGCTTCACGGGCAACCAGACCAACGGCGGGATTATCTGCCAAGTCACCGGCAAGTCGAAAAGGACGCGGTTTGTCGACCTGCGGATCGAGGGCTGCACGTTCGGTACCAACTCGATCGACCGCTATCCGGCGGTGGTCACCTCGTCGTGGAAGAAGGAGCCGGCCTGCGAGGTCGTCTGGAAAGGCAACACACTGGATCATGCCGGCCGGGCGCATATCGTGATCCCCGCCGATCAGTGGCCGCGCGAGAAGGTCTATTACTACGATCCGGAAGCCAACGCGGTGTTCGCCCTGGACAAGCACGCCCCGCCCGTCTCGCCGCTGACCGGGCGGGTCGGTTGCGAGGACATTTTCAGCGAGATGGCCGCCCGGCTGAAGCGGTCGTGGAGCTTCTTCGAGGCAACCCGCGCCGAACCGGGAAGCTGGCTCTTCAAGTATGCCCCGGCAGACAAGGAATACTCTTTGTGGGCGACCAGTTCAGATGCCCTTGCTTATTACGGTGAGATTCGCGCACTCGGATTTGAGCCGCCCTGGATCGAAAACGAAGACCAGGTGATGGATGAGTGGATCGGCGGGATCAACAAACATATTGACCCCGAAACCAATCTTATAAACGGTCCCAACCACGGCGCCGTCAGAAAAGACCCGGCCTATATGAGCCACAGCTATGACTGGATCAGCCGGAACCGGGTCTTCACGGCCGATCGCTACTCGCTGCCTCCGGGAGGCTTGCATGGCGGCGATCCGCTGCCGACCAAGGAGGCCGCGATCAAGTTGTTTAACTCCTATAACTGGAACGGCAATACTTACCAGGTATGCAATCAACTGGGCAAGGCAATGAAAAGTCACGCCGAGGTCGTGCTCGCCAAAGGCAGGGATCCGGCAAAAGACGAAATCACCCTGATGCTCCACGGAATGCTCGATGAGAAGTTTGTCAACGGGCGGTGGGGGAAAGGCGGCACCGCCGACGGCAATATGAAGATGGCGGTCACCTACTGCACCTATGACTGGCCGATCCCGGATCACAAGGCGCTGATCGATTTCACGCTGGATGGTGCGAATGGACAATTCAAGGGACGCGGCTGCAGTGCGTTCAACCAGATGTGGGTGCTGGCCGAAGCGCGCAGGCAGTTTCCGGACGGGTATCGCGGGGATGAGATCGACCAGTCACTGGCCCAGTCGTTCCTGACCTTCCTGGGAAACTGGAATGAGCAGGCCAGTTTCTACAGTACAAATTGGCGCGGCAAGCACAACAACGGCGTGGCTCTTTTCATGTCCCACCTGTTGCTCGACATCCCCGTGATGCGCGGCAGCGCGGTCTACAATTGGCGGCTGAACCCGATCATCACCCGTGGCAAGGACGGAACAATCACGCGCAACAAGGTGACCTACACGACACCGGGGTTCCTGTTTTACGATTAGGCTCGTATGGTCTTCCGACTCGATCATCCATCGCGTCGGACCGGGACCTTCCCGTTCGGCGGCTGATGTTTCCTTGGGTGCCTGGACAGAATCGACACACATGGTTCCATTATCTATCAACACCGAGGCGTAGAGCAGCATGCGAAGAACAAACTTGTTTCTGCTGACAATCGTCGTGGTCATCTGCGCTGCCTCTTCCATGACGGCCCGAGGGCAAGGACCGTCGCCCCAGCCGGGCGCCGGTGACGAGACGGGCGCGGTCCGTTGTCAGAAAGCCAACATGCATCTGTGCCCCGAGGGCAAGTGGACCCTTGGCGAGGACAAGTGGGGGAAGATCGTCCGGGTGAACATGCTGGAGATCACGCCCGCCGACTGGAAAGAAGTCCCCGGTGTGAAGAAGGCCTGGCCGATGAAGGGCTTCGAGGGCGTAAAGGGCATGGCCTTTCACCCGATTATCTCCGAGGTGAAGGACGTCGACGCCGACGGCAAGCCGGACATCTTCCGCTGCCGCGGCGAGCATCCCGGCGCCCGGATCGAACGTCTCCGCTACGACGACGGCTCGGTGGTCTGGGAGAGCGAGCCGCTGGGCGCCCTGCACGGCGACGAGAGCCGCCTACCCGTGTTCGACCTGCACGGCACCGGGCGCTTCTCCGTGCTCCACGCCACCAAGGACGGGACGTGGTGCATCGATGCCAATACCGGCCGAACGGAATGGGCCGCCAGAGACGGCCGCGGCGATATCATCGTCGGCCACTTCCTCGACAAGACTACCCAGGCGGTGGTGGTCCGAGACGGCGGCGTGCTGCACTGCTACGATCACGCGGGCAAGAAGGCCTGGACGCATGACACGAAGCTTCGAGGCGGCGCGGCCTACTCCCACGAGATGGGCCGTTGCGACGTCGACGGCGACGGGCTGGACGAGATCTTTCCCAACTGGCAGAAGCTGACCATGGGCCTGCGGGGCGACGGGACGGTGCTCTGGGAAGACCGCACCCAGAGGCATCACAGCGACTTCGTGGATTATGGCGACGTGGACGGTGACGGCAACATCGAGGTGATCTACGACCACGAGGGATGCGGCGCCGCCAAGGGGCCGATCTACGTCGTCGAGCCGCTTGCCGGGAAGATCAAGGCCCGCATCGACTACCGCGCGCAAGACGTCCGCCACGCCCAGAACATCGCCCTGGGCAACTTCGACAAGACAACCAAGGGGCTGGAAATCGCCTTCTGCGAAAAGGGCAGCAACATCTACCTGTTCGACGCAGCCGGCAAGCTGGTGTGGAAGCGGCCAGTGCCCGTGTCGCTGCTCAGCAAGGGCGACTGGGACGGCGACGGCGACGACGAGATTCTCGCCTTCGGCCTGGGCGCCAACGTCGACGGGATGTTCAGCGTCTGGGACGGCGACGGGAAGCGACTCTACGCCATCAGCTTCCTGCCCAGCCCGTACAACAGGGGGCTGGACAGCACGACATACAAGAAGAACCTGGGTGGCACCTGGCGGGCGCATGCCATGCCCGGCGGGCACGAGGGCATCCGCCGCCAAGTGGACCTGGACGGCAACGGCCGGGCCGACGTGATCATGCCGTTCGGCGAATGGCACTGGGGCTCGGACTCCATCCTGTTTCTGATGGAACAGCAGCCGAAATCGGATTGACGGGCTGGAAATGGGCCAGAAGTGGGTGAAACTGCCCGAATCCCCCCCCAAATACGCTCTTGCCCTGCAAGGAAAAATGGTAGAATATAAATAGAGAGTGGAAGCAGGTTTGCCTGGTTTGGATGGGGAGGCTCCCATGCATGCATTTGTCCATAGACGGTATCTGGCGATGCCGCGCTTCTCCTGGGGCTCCGTCAGTGGGCCGTTCCGCCACTGGATGCTGGTGGTGCTGTTGGCCGTGGCCGCCGTTCTGGGGGTGTTCGTGTTACCCTGCGGGTAACGGAAAAAGGGGACAGAACGGAAAAAGGGGACAGGTCCCCTTTTTTCCTCCGGTTACGAACTGACCGAATCGTCGATCTTCCAGTCGGTGCCGTCGCGGAGCACGCGGCGGTAGAGGGTGTCGCGCTCGACCGGTTCTCGGCCCGCCTCGACGATCAACCCTCGCAACTCCTCTACGCTGAGCAACTCCGGCGCGGTGGAGCCCGCTTCGTGATGGATCTCTTCGTGGCGCACCGTGCCGTCGATGTCGTCGGCCCCATAGGCCAGGGCGATTTGGGCCGTTCCGACGCCCAGCGAGATCCAATAGGCCTTGACGTGGTCGAAGTTGTCCAGCATCAACCGGCTGACGGCCATCACGCGCAGATCCTCCAACGCCGAAACCTTCGCCAGATGCTCGAACTGCGTGCCTTCCGGGTGAAAGGCGAGCGGCACAAATGTCTGGAATCCGGCCGTGTCGTCTTGCAGTTCCCGCAGCCGGACCAGGTGATCGATCCGTTGGGCGGGCGTCTCGACGTGGCCGTAGAGCATCGTGGCATTGGTCTGCAGGCCGGCCTGATGGACTGTCCGGTGAACTTCCAGCCAGGTATCGCCGCCAGGCTTCTTCGGACAGAGCTGGCGGCGGACCTCCGGATCGAAGATCTCGGCTCCACCGCCGGGCAGGCTACCCAGCCCAGCTTCGATCAGTTCGTCCAGCACGCTGCCGATCGGTCGCCCGGTGAGTTTGGTGAAATGGGCGATCTCCATCGCGGTCCACGCCTTCAAGTGGAGCCGGGGATACGCTTCGTGCAGCATGCGAAGGATATCGACGTACCACTCGCACGGCTTGTCGGGATGAATCCCACCGACGATATGCAACTCGGTGCAGCCGGCCTCGGCCGCCGAGCCGCCGCGGCGGAGGATCTCGTCGCGATCCATGACGTACGCCCGGGGATCGTCGCTATCGCAACTGTACGCACAGAGCGGGCAGCGATAGAGACACACGTTGGTCGGATTCAGATGGGAGTTGGTATTGTAAAAGGCCACGTTGCCGTGTCTTCGGCGGCGGTCAAGATTGGCCAACTCGCCCACCGCATGGAGATCGACGTCGCGGCCCAACAGAAACTCGCCCTCGGCCGGCGAGAGTCGCTGGGCCGCCTCGACCTTGCGGCGGATCGTTTCGAGCGACGGTGGAGAGGCGTGTTGGGACATGGCGTTTCGCGTCTTGGTTAGTACGATGGCCCTCCGAGGCCGTCGGAAAGGTTGGTTCGCTCCACGGCGACGGCCTCGGAGGGCCATCGTACAACTCCTCTCGAAATCGACCACCCTTTCAGAGTAACAGATCCACGGTTCCGATCACGAGCAGTCCGATACTCACCACCGCGTTGATATTGAAAAACGCCTGGTTGACTCGCGTCAGGTCGTCGGGCCGTACGAGCCGGTGTTCCCAGGCCAAGAGTCCGCCGATGGCCGCCACGCCGGTCAGATAGACCCATCCCAGACGCGGGTAGACGGCCGGCAGCGCCGCCAGCAGCCCGACCATGCCCAGGTGACATACGGCGGCGATCCGCAGCGCGCCGGCGGTGCCCCGTCGGGCGGGCACGCTGCGCAGACGCATTGTTCGGTCGAATTCGACGTCCTGGCATGCGTAAATGATATCGAACCCGGCCACCCAGAGCATCACCGCGGCGCCCAGCACAGTCGGCGCCCAAGCCAGTTCGGCGCGAACGGCCACCCACGCCGCCATCGGCGCCAGCATCAGCGCCGCGCCGAGCCAGAAATGGGCAAGGCTGGTGAAACGTTTCGTGAAGCTGTAGCTAAACAAGAATAACAGCACGGGCACCGAAGCGAGGATCGGCAGTCGGTTTTCCGGCAAGAAGAGCAACGTGCCGGCGATGAAGCCGAGCGAGCAGACCACGGTAAACACGACGACACTACCCGTGCTTAGCCGGCCGGTCGGCAGATGCCGCTTTTGCGTACGTGGATTCAAGGCGTCGAGCCGCCGGTCGGCCAGCCGGTTGAAGGCCATCGCCGCGCTTCGGGCCGTGACCATGCAGACGAGGATGCCCGCCAGGTGGTGCCACTGAAACCGCACCGGTGGTTCCGCACCGAGACCGTCGACCCATGCCATGACCGCGGCCAACAAGGCAAAGGGCAGGGCGAAGAGCGTATGGCTGAAGCGGATCATCCGCAGCAATTCCGGCACGCGGCGCAACACGGCTATTTCTCCCCCCAGCGCCGGATCAGGCCGTTGCCGATATCCAGTTGATCGCAGATGCGGCCGACAATGAAATCGACCAGATCGCGGATCGTTTTCACACCGTGATAGAAGCCGGGCATGGCCGGCAGCACGATGGCCCCACACTCGGCGGCCCGTTTCAGGTTATCCAGCACGACCAGCGACAGGGGCGTCTCGCGGGGCACGAGAATCAGCTTCCGCCGCTCCTTGAGATGGACGTCGGCCGCCCGGTGGATCAGGTTGGCCGACGTGCCGCGAACGATCGAACTAAGCGTACCGCACGTGCAGGGGCAAACGACCATGGCGTCGGTCAGAAACGACCCGCTGGCGATCGGGGCCGAGT
Source organism: uncultured Planctomycetaceae bacterium (assembly GCA_964444795.1). Taxonomy (GTDB): domain Bacteria; phylum Planctomycetota; class Planctomycetia; order Pirellulales; family Thermoguttaceae; genus JABMRP01. Next base: position 9,145 of record CAYUIQ010000158.1, on the reverse strand, counting down.
AGTCGCGATAATGGTGGTAATGGATCTCACCCGGCTCCCCCGCGGCCACCTCGAGCACGTTGCTCGATTCGCTCGAAATTCCGGCGATGGCCCGCAGTGCCTGGAGCTTCTTATCGGCCGGCCGGCCCGACGTTTCCTCGAGCATCAGCGAAGCCGGGCTGAAGTTATCCAAATCGACCGACAGATCGAGTTCCTTCTTCAGCACCGACTGTCCGGCGGAACTAATGGTCAGATGGACGTCGCGCCCGGCGGCCATCAAGACCTCCAACAGCCGCACCGAATACGTAACCCCACTGGCGCCGGTAATGGCAACAACAATGTTCGGTTTCATGGTTGACCTTGCTTGAGTGGGGTGGCTGGGGGCTCGTTGCTCGTCCCTCGCATCTCGACCCCAGCCACCCGTTGTTTCCAATCACCCGCAGTGTATCACGCCGACGCCCCCTTCTACCAGAGGCGGCGGCGTTTCCTACTTCACCCCGACGTAAAGCGTCGCCACGCCGAAGGTGAGGCGGTGGAACTCGACGCGGCTCATCCCGGCCCCGCGCATCCGCTGGGCTAGCGCTTCGCCCTGGGGAAACTCGCCCACGCTGCTGGGGAGGTACTCGTACGCCGCGTCTTGACTTCGCGTGATGGCCTGCCCGAGGCGGGGGAGAATCCGGCGAAAATACCAGCCGTACAGCGTCCGCAGCGGCCAGGACGTGGGCATCGTAAACTCCAGCACGGCCACCCGGCCGCCGGGCCGGCAGACACGCGCCATCTCGCGCAGCCCCCGATCGGTGTCGCTAAGGTTGCGCAGCCCGAAGGCCACGCAAACGATCTGAAACGTGTCGTCGGGAAACGGTAGCCGCTGGGCGTCGGCCTCGACGAAGACCAACCGATCGCCGGCGGCCGCGCGCCGCGCTTTGCCGCGACCCAAGTCGAGCATCTCGTGGCAGAAATCGGTCCCCACGACCTTCACCGCCGAGCCGCTACGTCGATGGTAGGCCAAGGCCAGATCGCCCGTTCCGCTGCAAACGTCGAGGATCGGCCCGTCGCCCTCGGGGCGTACCCTGCGCACCGTACGCCGTCGCCAAAGCCGATCGACGTTCAGCGATAGCAGATGATTCAGCAGATCGTATCGCGGCGCGATCTGGCCGAACATGCGGCGAATTCGGGCAGGTGATTTATCGACGGGCATGGGGTCGGGACTGGGGCATTGGGTGCCACTGGCATTTTGCCAGTGTTTCTTGGAATCGCAGCTTGCATCTTACCTGACCGAGACAAGTTTCATCGGCGATTGACTTCGGCCCCGGGAATCCGGCATGGGGCGGACCTGCTTCCGTGGAAGCCGCGGAGTGCCGCGTTACTTCAAGGCGATCAATGCGCACGGTGTTTCTTGGTCGCTCCCGAGTGCATGCGACGGAGGGAAGAGGCACTGGCGAGACGCCAGTGGCACCCAACTGGCACAATTCGGCGGAAGTTGTCATGGTGATGCCGGGTCGGGGCCCAGTCCGTATTCTTCCCAACGGTCGGCTACCAACTGGGCGATCGTGTCGCTGGGGAGATTCCTTGGGGGTAAGGGGCCCTGGGTTTCCTCGGGCAGTTTGGTCGTGGCGTCGATGCCCATCTGCTGGCCGAGCATTCCTTGCGGCGTGGCCGGATCCCAAGGGTCGGGTGGCCCTTGGGCGAAGAAAACGTCGCGCGGCGGTTGCACACGGGCGGCCATCTCGGCCAGGACCTGTTCCCGATCGTGGACGTCGACGGTCGCGTCGACCACGACCAACATCTTGGCAAAGGCGAACTGGCGCACTGCCCACAGGGCATGGGCCACCTTGCGGGCCTGACCCGGGTAGGTCTTGCGGATCGACGCGGCAGCCCAGTGCCGCGACGTGCCACACGACGGCAGATCGCAATCGACCAACTCGGGAATCATCGCCCGAACCACCGGAAGCATAACCCGCGACATCACCGAGGCGATGGTCGCCGCCTCGTTGGGTCCGGTGCCCGTCACCATCGCCGGCAGAACCGGGTTGGTGCGGTGGGTCATCGCCGCGACGCGCATCACCGGCGCCAGTGTCGGCGGCCGGTAGTAACCCAACGGTGTGCCAATCGGCCCGGCTGTGACCTTCGGCTCGCCGGGCTCGATGGCTCCTTCCAGAACGATCTCGGCGTCGGCGGGCACTTGCAGATCGATCTCGCGGCAGGCGACCAACTCCAGCGGTTTGCCGCCCAGCAAACCGGAAAAGGCGTACGTGTCGAGGGTCTCGGGCAATGCGGCACAAGCGGCCAGCAGACCGGCCACGTCGCCACCCAACACCACGGCCACCGGCATCGGCGCCGGGCGGGCTTGCCACGCGGCCAACTGTCGGCTGGGCGGATCGTGTGCGTCGAAGCACAGCGCCAACCGCCGTGCGTCGAGTACCTGCAAGTCGTAGCGGCCCGCACATTGGCGGCCCGTTTCCGGGTCGGACGTGACCACCACCGCGGCCGTAATCACCGGCGCCGGTTCGTCGGATGCCGACTGCGGGATCGGCAAGTCGGACAGATCGACGTCGCTGGCCACTCGGACGACCTGATGACACGGTCCGGCGCGGATCGTTCGCGGTGCCAGCTTGGCCAGACCCGTTTGCAGTACGCCGGCCTTGAGCCGATCGAGCCAGCCCGCCCCTTGGTCGTTTCCCGTGACTTCGGCGATCCGCTCGACGAGGTCTTCGACGGAGGCGACGTCCAACGCGTGGCAGATCCGCGATTCGGTACCCAGGAGATTGGTCAGCAGGGGGATGTCGTGTCCCTTGACCGCGCCGAACAGCAGCGCCGGCCCGGCAGCGCCGGCGATCCGGCGAGTAATCTGAGCGACTTCCTCCCGGGCATCGACTTCCGCCTCCACGCGAGCCAACTGCCCCCCGTGGAGCAGGTCTTCGAGAAGATCGGCCAGACAGCGAAAAGCCACGACGTGTATCCCCGGGTGGTTTGAAGGAGGAAGTGCCCGACAGCCTGTTGGAAAAGGGGGACTCCACCGGAATGTGTGCCACTGCTTGCTTGCAAGCAGTGCCTTCTTGCCGGGTTGCGTGCTCGGATCCACAGCACTGCTTGCAAGCAAGCAGTGGCACACCCCTTGTTCAACAGGGTGCTAGGATACGCCAGATAGGCGGAAAAGAGAAGACCCGGTGGACGACCGACGAGATGCTCGCCGCCATTCTCCTCTTTCCCCGCCGCAATAACCTCCCTATGATGGGGGCTCACAAAAGGAGCCCCCCATGCCGCAGATCCTGAACGTCCATGCCCTGCCGTCGTTGGTCTCGCCCGAGGAATTGGCCGGTGGCACGGTCGTGGTGATCGATGTGTTGCGAGCATGCACGACCATCGTTCACGCCTTGGAAGCCGGTGCCAAGGAAATCGCCCCGTGCCTGGAAGTCGACCAAGCCCGGGAATTGGCCGAGACGTTGACCAAGACCATGCCCGCCGACTCCGTGGTCCTCGGTGGCGAACGCAACGGCCTGCGAATCGACGGCTTCGATCTGGGAAATTCGCCCGAGGAATACGTGCCCGATCGGGTGGGTGGCAAAACCCTTGCATTTACCACCACCAACGGCACTAGGGCGCTGATGCAATGTGGCCAGGCCGAGCGGGTCTTGCTCGGGGCATTCGTCAACGCGTCGGCGGTAGTCGAAGCGATGGCCGACCGGCCTGAGATTCACCTGATCTGTGCCGGCACCCGCGGGCAGTACACGCAGGAAGATTCGCTGCTGGCCGGCTTGCTGGTCGACCGTTTGCAGCGGCGCGGGGGCATGATGTACAAGCTCAACGCCCAGGCGACCACCGCGCGGGAGAACTGGCTGGCGGCGTTTGCCGTGCCCTTTGCCATCGGCGCACTGCCCCTGGAGTCGGAGAAACTCGCCCAGCATCTCCGCAAGTCGCTGGGCGGCAAGAATGTCGTAGCCATCGGCATGGATCAAGACATCGTCGCCGCCGCCCAGATCGACCAGTTCTCGACCGTCCCGCAACTCGATCTCAAGACGTTTCGCATCAGGGCGAGTTGACCGCCCTACTCCCCAGCGCGATCGCACTTAACTTGGGCCGCCGTGTTGCGTGAATCGTCCCGACCGATTACCCTATCGGGCGATGACCATCGACGCCGATCTCCCGCTGACCGTTCTCGATCGCCGCCGCGCCAGGCGGTTGACTTATTGGAACGGGGCGGTCTGGGCGATCGGCAACGGGTTGGCCAGTACGACGCTGGTGATCTACCTGGCCATGGAACTGGGCGTATCGCGTATCGGTCTGGGAATCGGGCTGATCGTGGCCGCCCCGGCAATCGCCGGCGTGTTGCGGTTGGTCGGACCGGTGATGATCGGACGCCTGACCGACCGCAAGCGATTCTGCCTGGTCATGTACGCCAGCAGCGCGATCGTTCTGATGCTCTTACCCCTGGCTGTCTCGCCCGGCGCGATGCCCTCGGCTCGGCTCGCGCTGGCGGCGCTGGTCGTCCTCTGGTGCCTCTACCATTTACTGGAGTACATGGGCACCATCGCCTTATGGTCGTGGCAGGCCGATCTCGTGCCGCTACGAGTCCGTGGGCGGTTTATCGGTATTCGCGGCCGATGGATGACCGCGGGACAAGCCGCCGCGATGATCTGCGGCGGTCTGTTTTCCTATGGTTGGAGGGAGACGCATCCGCGGGACGAACAACATTGGCTCGGCTATGCCGTGCCGGCCGCACTGGGTACGCTGTTCATGCTTGCCTCGGTCGTACCGCTGGCCGCCGTGCCCGGCGTGGTGAAGAGCCGCGTGGTGCGCTGCGGGGCCTCGCTGTCGGCCGTGTTCGAACCGTTTACCGACCGGCGGTTTCTGCGACTGGTCGCCTTCGGCTGTTGGTTCGCTTTTTTCAACGGCCTGACGCAATCGGTCCTGCATCTTTATCCGGCCCGGGTGCTGGGCATCAGCCTGTTTGTCGTTCTGGCCTTGCGCACCGGCCTGCGTTGCGGACAGCTTACGATCAGTCCTTGGGTGGGTCGCCTCGCCGATCGGTTGGGCAACCGGCCGGTGATGATCGTCAGTCTGACGGCCGTGGCCACCGGGCCGTTGTTCTTTCTGGCCGCCACGCCCGAGCAACCCTGGTGGTTCGTCGGCGCCTGGATCGTGTGGATCGCCTACGCCGGGCTGAACGTCTGCCTGCCCAACCTGATGTTGAAGCTCTCGCCGGACCGATCCAACACGCCCTATATCGCCGCCTACTTCGCCACCAGCGGGCTGTTCTACGCCGCCGGGACCATCGCCGGTGGCGCGGTGTTCGACGCATTTGGCCGCGAAGTGTTCGTTCTGCTGGGCGGTACACTGGTGATGAGTTATTATCAGGTTGCGTTTCTCTTCGGCTGGGCGCTGCGCACCTTGGGCCTGGTATGGCTCTGGGCGATTATCGAGCCGAAGGGGTCTGCCGGAAAACCCGGGAATTCGCGGAGAAAGCTGCCATGTCCGGCGTGTTTGCCATGATGTTGCATGGCCATATTCCCTACTGCCGCAAGTCGGGCGTGTGGCCGGCGGGCGAGGAATGGCTGCTCGAAGCGATCAACGAGAACTACATCCCCCTGCTACGCATGTTGCGCCGGATTCAGGCCGACGATATCCGGCCGCATCTGATGATCGGTGTCGTTCCGATCCTCGCCGAGCAACTGGCCGACGAGTACATGAACCGCCGCTTCGGCCAGTACATGGAAGACAAGATCGCCCGGGCCGAGGCCGACGTGGCCCGGTTTCGTGGTGATCCGGCCCGGCGGCGGGTCGCCCGATATTGGCACCAGCGGTTCGAGACCCATTACCGTGCCTACCGGGAAGAGTTCGACGGCGATCTGCTGGGTGTGCTGCGATCGCTGCAAGACGCGGGCACGATCGAGGTACTCACTTCGGCGGCCACGCACGGGTTTCTGCCGCTGCTGGAGCGGGATTCGGCCGTCTTCGCCCAGGTGCGGCTCGGGGTTGAAACGTATCGACAGACCTTCGGCCGCGATCCCCGGGGGTTCTGGCTGCCCGAGTGTGCCTATCGGCCCCAGACGTGGACGCCTGGGGGTCGACGTCGCCGGGCGATCGATGAATGGTTGGCCGACCAGCGACTCGACTACTTCTTCGTCGAGGATGTCGGGATTGCCCGGGCCGATTGGGTCGAAAACCGGCACGGCGAGACCGTGCCCACGACCTTTCGCGGATACCGTCTTCCCTCGGGCGTGGCCGTGTTCGGACGCAACGGCCCCGTGGCCCAGCAGGTCTGGTCGGCCGAGTTGGGATACCCGGGCGATCCCCACTACCTCGATTTTCATAGCAAGGACGACCAGTCGGGCCTGCACTATTGGCAAGTGACCGGCCGCGAGGCAAAAGCGATCTACGATCCCCAGGCGGCCGCCGAGCGGGTCGAGCGTCATGCGGGCCATTTCGTCTGGATGCTCAAGAAGACGCTGGCCGAGGCCGAGTCGGCCGGCTTGTCCACGCCGATCGTCGTCGCGCCGTTCGATTGCGAACTGTTCGGCCACTGGTGGCACGAGGGCGTCGATTGGCTCGATCGGGTCTACCGTCTGCTGGCCCGAAGCGAATCGGTCGAGTGTCTCGGTCTGGGACAGTTTATCGATCGACACGGCGCCGACTTCTCCACCATCACGATGGCCGCGAGTACCTGGGGACTGAACTCCGACTTTACCGTCTGGCAAAACCCCGAGCACGACTGGATTTGGCCGCCGATCAACGCCAGCTCCAAGGACATGGAACGGGCCGTCTTGACGCTCGCCCAGGACGCCGACGGTGCCGACCCGCGTCACGAGCGCATCTTGCGCCAGATGGCCCGCGAACTGCTGCTGATGCAAGGCAGCGACTGGCCCTTCCTGCTCTTCACCGAGCAGGCCAAGCAATACGCCAACCAACGTTTCCACAATCACCACCAGCGTTTCCAAAAGCTCGCCTGGGCCGCAAAGGATCCGACCGATCCGGATCGTATCTCCGAAGCCGACCTTCGCGAAATCGAGTCGGTCGATTGCCCCTGGCCGGAGATCGATTACCGGCTATTCGGCAAGCGGCGGTAGCAGCCCCGCGACTTGCGTGCTACGATGGGCGTCGCCCGGCGGGGGCGTGATTGGGCAGCGGCGCGCCCCGCCATTAAATTAGAACTGCTCGGTAGACAGTCGCTGGAATAAGGACCGTCCTTGGTGTGTTTCTTTAAGCCATTCCCGATGTGTTTACTCGCCGCCGATGGAACGGACCCCGCGACTGGTCTCGCCGTGCTCGTCGGCGTTCTCGTGCTGCTGTGGTTCGTCAGCTACTTCGCGCGGCGGTATGAGAAAAAACGGACCGGGCAATTCCAGCAGATCGCGGAAGAACTCGGGCTCCCCTTCTTCCCGGAAGGTGACGACTCACTGCTCGATGGCCTCGGCCACTTCTATCTCTTCTCGCAGGGGCGCTCCAAGAAGATCAAGAACATGCTGCACGGAGAGGCCAACGACGTCGAGTTGGCCATCTTCGACTATCGCTATACGATCGGTAGCGGCAAGAGATCGCACAGGCATAAGCAAAGCGTCATCTACTTTCGCTCCCCGAAGCTCAGCCTGCCGCGGTTCGCCGTGCGGCCGGAAGGTTTCTTCCACAAGATCGGCAGCATCTTCGGCTATCAGGACATCGACTTCGAAACCAACCCGCGGTTCTCCGCGGAATACCTGCTGCGAGGCGACGACGAGTCGGGGATCCGCGAGCTCTTCAGCGACGAGCTGCTGACGTTCTTCGAGTCCCAGGAGGAGATCAGCGTCGAAGGAGGCGGCGATCAGTTGGTATTCTACCACCAGGACAAGAGGATAAAACCGGACGCGGCACGGGAATTCATGGAGGAAGGCTTCCAGGTCTTCGCCCATTTCCGTGGCTCCACCGAGGCTTGATGGCGGAGCCGTTTGATCTACAAGCAAAGTCTTTCCGAACTCCCCGCTGAAAACGGGCTAAATAGCGCAGCAGCAAGAAGATGTGGAGAGAAAGGAAGGTTTCCTTGGACCCGCCAGTCCCGGCACTCGTCTAGCTCCTCGACAACCCACATCGAGATGAGCCCGGATTATTCGCGGTGGTCCGATCTTCTTGTGGATAAACCGGGTTGGGTGGCGAGTGTACATGGAAGGAGTCTCAAAGAGGGCGATGGGGCGATCGTGATCGGAGCGGCGTCTGAATTCGTGGCAGGTAACCATATTCTACTGGCAGTTTGTCGGCTGGAAAGCCGCGATAATCGCAATTGCCAGGGGCGTTTTGAGGAGATGGAAGAATGAAACGGCTCTTCGGCTTGGTCTTCGTGATGGGGTTGTGTCAGTTCGCCCCTTTCGCCACGGTGCCCTTGCATGGGCAGGGGGGCGTCTCGTCGGCAGCGGTAGGGATGGCGCGGGCTGGGTTGCCGCCCAGCGCCGAGACGGTGGTCGTGGAAGAGTACATGAATTACCACCGCCACGACATCCCTTTACCGGCAAAAGGCGACAGGGTTCAGCTCGACGTGCGATGGGGCGATGCGGGCGGCGGCGAAGCCGTGCTGCAAGTCGGACTGGCAACGCCGCGAATCGTGAAAACCAAGAAGATGCCTCCGCTCAACCTGGCCTTGGTAATCGACCATAGCGGATCCATGTCCGGCGAGCGGATTGAGAACCTGAAGAAGGCGCTGCTCGCGTTTGTGGGAAAGTTGCGAGATACCGACGTTGTCTCGATCATCGGTTTCAACCAGGAGGCGTCGGTGTTGCTCGCGCCCACCCGGCGCTCGGATCTGGACCGGATTCATCAAGTCATCGAAACCATCGCCGCCGGCGGCTCGACCAATATGCACGCCGGGCTGATGCTCGGCTACCAACAGGCGCTGGAGCATTTCGACAAGCGAAAGACCAACCGGGTGATTCTGCTGACCGACGGCATCGCCAATACCGGGGTCACCGAGCCGGAACGGATCGTCGCCGATTCACTGGAATTCAACGAGCAAGGTGTGGATCTTTCCACCATTGGACTGGGCTACAACCTCAATCATCAATTGCTTCGGCAACTCGCCAAATCCGGGCGGGGGTTGATTCACTTCGTGGGCGACTCCGAGGATATTCAGAAGACGTTCATCGACGAACTCGATAGCTTGTTGGCTCCCGCCGCGCGCCGCGTACGGATGGAAATCCCGTACGAC
>CAYUIQ010000157.1:0-21573 GCA_964444795.1 uncultured Planctomycetaceae bacterium | reverse complement strand
TAGCCCGGATTATTCACGGGTTTGTAGCTGCGTTCGCCAGAACGTGGGGCGTACCCATGGGTTACGACCACGTTCTGCCGAACGTAGCTACGACAGTGTGTTACGCAATTCCCAGGACCATGAATAATCCGGGCTAAACGACTAAAACGTCCCTAACCCTCACCCTCTAATTGCTCCTTCCATCGAGCAATAAGCTGTAACGCCTCAAGAGGGGTCATTTGATTGACGTCCGTTTCCCGAACCATATCGAGCACCGGATGAGCGGTCGCCCCAAAAAGTGTCAACTGCATCTGTACGGGCTCGTCGGTCTCGGCACGACGCCGGGCGATCTTCGAACGCCCACGATCGTCGAGATGCTCCTCCTCCAGTTGCGACAAGATGTCCTTCGACCGCTCGATCACTTCGCGCGGTACGCCGGCCAGCCGGGCGACGTGAATCCCGTAGCTCTTGTCCGCCGCGCCTGCGATGATCTTGTGCAGAAAGACCACGTCGTCCTGCCATTCGCGGACTGCCACGTTGAGGTTCTCGACCCCCGAGAGCGACTGTTCCAGATCGGTCAACTCGTGGTAATGCGTGGCGAACAGTGTGCGGACGCCGATCCGGTCGTGCAGGTGCTCCACAACCGCCCAGGCCAGCGAGATGCCGTCGTAGGTGCTCGTGCCACGGCCGATCTCGTCGAGAATGACGAGGCTGCGACGCGTGGCCGTGTTGAGAATTCGGGCCGTTTCAGTCATCTCGACCATGAACGTGCTCTGACCGCGGGAGAGTTCGTCGCTGGCCCCGACCCGGGCGAAGATCCGGTCGGCGATGCCGATCGTCGCTTGCGAAGCCGGTACGAAGCTGCCTATCTGGGCCATCAACGTCAGTAGGGCAACTTGGCGGATATACGTACTTTTGCCGGCCATGTTCGGCCCGGTGATCAGCAAGATCGTCCCGGTGGAGTCGCCAGTCGTGGGGTCGATGGAAATCTCGGTATCGTTGGGAACAAACGTCCCCTCCGGCGTCAGTACGTCGAGGACCGGATGGCGGCCGTCGACGATCCGCAGAATCGGGTCTTCACTTAGTGAAGGACGAACGTAGTTCCGCTGCCGGGCCAACTCGGCCAAGCCGGCCAAGACGTCGACCTGAGCCAACGCCACGGCGGCGCCCTGCAGCGCGCGGGTGGACGCCGCCGCCGTCTCGCGAAGCTCCAGGAACAACTCGTACTCCAGTTCCTTGGCCCGCTCGTCGGCCGTCAGCACCTTCTCTTCGTATTCCTTCAGCTCCGGCGTGATGTAACGCTCGGCGTTCTTGAGGGTCTGTTTGCGGATGTAGTCCTCGGGAATCTTGTCGCGGTGTGCGTTGGTCACCTCGAGGTAGTAGCCGAAGACTCGGTTGAACCCGACCTTCAAGGTGGGGACCCCGATCCGCTCGGTCTGCGCGGCCTGGTATTGGGCGATCCACTGCTTGCCACCGCGGGCCAACTCGCGAAGCGAGTCGAGTGGTTCGTGATGGCCGGGGCGAATGATTCCGCCGTCCTGGCAGGAGAGCGGGCAATCGTCGACCAGCGCGGCTTCCAATTGCGCACGAAGCGGGGGGCAGAGATCGATTTGCGATTCCAGGTGGCCCAGCAATTCGCTTCGCCGCGCCGTCAGCTTCGCCTTGACCGCCGGCAGACAGGCCAGGGTTCGCCCAAGGAAGCTCAGATCGCGGGGGCTTGCCCGGCGAGTGCTGATCCGGGCGATCAGCCGCTCGATATCGTACGATCGGCCCAGCGCTTCCCTTAGGTCATTGCAGAGGGCCGGTTCGGCGAGCAATTCCTCGACGGCGTCCAACCGCCGGCCGATGGCGTCGCCGTCGATCAGCGGACCGGCGACCCACTCGGCCGTCGTTCGCGATCCGGCGGCGGTGACGCACTGATCGAGCACCGCCACCAGCGATCCCTCGCGGCGGCCGTCGCGCATGGTTCGGGTGATTTCCAGGCTGCGGCGCGTCGCTTCGTCGATCTGCAGCGCCTGGTCGTCGCGGTAGGGGAGCAGTCGGTCGATGTGGCCCAGCGAACTTCGCTGCGTTTCGGTCAGGTAATCGAGCACGGCTCCGGCGGCACGGATCGCCTGGGTATCCGCCCCGTCGGCGTCGAATCCGAACCCCTCCAGCGTGGCGGTGCCGAAATGCTTCGCCAAAGCCTCGCGGGCCGCGGCCGCCGAAAACGCCCAGTCGGGACGCCGGGCAACGACCGTCTCGCCGAGTATCGCCTCGGGTAGGTCCTCGGCGTCTTGGCTGAGAAGGATCTCGGCCGGGGCAATATGGGCCAATTGATCGGCCAGCCGATCGCCGGCACACCCGGCGGCCATGAACCGTCCGGTCGACAACTCCACCCAGGCTACCCCCGCCAGCGAACCCGGCACGACGGCCGCCAGGTAGTTCGATGTGCGGGGATCCAAAAGGGCGTCGTCGGTGATCGTGCCGGGGGTCACCACCCGAGTCACCTCGCGACGGACCAGTCCTTTGGCCTTTTTGGGATCCTCGACCTGTTCGCAGACCGCCGCCCGCATTCCCGCGGCAACAAGTTTGCGCAGATACGCGTCCAACTGGTGGTGGGGAAAGCCGGCCATGGGGACGGCATTCTCGCCCTTCTCGCGGCTCGTCAGGGCTAGCCCCAGCGTGGCGGCCGCGATCTTCGCGTCGTCACGAAAGAGTTCATAGAAATCTCCCATGCGAAACAGCAACAGGGCGTCGGGACACGCCCGTTTCGCTTCCTCGTATTGTCGCATCATGGGAGTCGCGGCCATGACGGACATGCTAGCAGATGGCCGCGCGGCGGCTCAAGGGGGAGGACACTCGCGGGGGGGAGCCTACTGGATGAACGTCTCGTCTTCTTCGTCGTTGTGGATGGTCAGCTCGTTGGCGTCTTCCAGCCGGCGAATGATGTCGACGATCTGCTGCTGCACCTGTTCGACGTTGGAGAGCCGAACAGGGCCCAGGTAGTCCATTTCCTCGCTGAGCATCTCCGAGGCCCGTTTCGACATATTGCTGAGAATCTTCTCCTTGAGATCCTCGCTGGCTCCTTTCAGAGCCATCGCCCACTGCGATGTCTCCACGTTCTTGAGCACCGACTGCACGTCGCGGTCGCTGAACTTGTTGATGTCCTCGAAGACGAACATCAGCCGGCGGATTTCTTCGACCAGATCGGGATCTTCCTGGGCGAGATTCTCCAGCAGGCTTCGCTCGGTTCCCCGATCGGTCACGTTGAGAATCTCGGCCACGTTTTCCACGCCGCCGGACTTCTCGAATTGCTGGCTCATCACGCTGGACATGCGGCTCTCCAGCCCCTTTTCCACTTCGTTGATGATCTCCGGGCTGGTTTGTCCCATGGTGGCCAATCGCCGAACGACCGACATCTGGCGCTCGGGAGGCAGGCCGCTGATCACTCCCGCCGCATGGGACGGGGGCAGATGGGCGAGGATCAGCGAGATGGTCTGCGGGTGTTCGTCGACGATGAAGGTGAGCAGGTTCTGGCTGTCGATCTTTTGGAGAAACCCAAACGGCAGGGCGTCGATCGACTGCCGAACATTGTCCAGCGTGCTCCCTGCTTTCTTGCCCAGGGCTTGCTCGACCAGCGATCGGGCGACATCGAGACCCCCCGTGCGAGCGGACAGCGAGTTCGGGTTGGCCGAGGCGAAATCGCCGATGACCGTTTCCTGCTCATCGCCCGGCACATTACCCAGCGTGGCAATCTCGATGGAGACCGATTCGACCTGCTTCGGATCAAGCTTGGCCATCAACTGGGCCGCTTGACCTTCCTCGAGGCTCATCAGAAGAATAGCCGCTTTGCGGATATCCGAGGTGGCCATGACGACGATCTCCCGAACCCGGGGGCGAAGGTCACTGCATTACGCAGCTTGCGCATTTTGACGGAATCGTCGCGCGCGGATGAGGCAACGCCGATGAGACAACAACGTGGTGCGTTTATCGGCACTCAAGCCATGTCCACTTGAACAAACGACCCGCCAGACACACTTCAACTCGTGTTCCGGCTCACGTCGCGGCCGGTTCCAGGATACTGGCCAACCCGACCTCCAGCGTGAAATTTCCCCACTCGGTGTCGAAATGGACAATGATCGGCGTGACGTTGGAGGGGAAGCGGATTTCGTGCTCGCAGCCGGCGATCACACTGGGAAGACTTAGCGAGAGTTTGTATTCTGCCAGCTCGGCCTTTGCGCCGCCGGCCACCATGTTGGTTAGTTCGCCCACGGCGTCGACCACTTCGTCGCTGATCTCGGTCGTCTCGGTCAGCAATAGGGACGATGTTGCGCGCAAGGCCACCGTCTCGGAAAGGCTTAGCACGACGGTTCCGATCGCCTTGCCCGACAGCCCGATCACGCCGCTGATCGGATGCTTCGGAAAGGCTTCCGCCTTCAAGGCGATATCACCCCGGGTGACTTCCACGCCCAGCATGGTATGGAACGCGTTGGCAACCGACCGGATAAACGGATTGATGTATTCGGCACGCATCGAGGTGGTTCACTCGCTGGAAATACCGGGGGATCTGTCCCAGGGACAAAACAGCAGGGCCGGCCGGCTGGCTGCCAACCGGCCGGTCCATCCTACCAAGGGTAGGTTCCCTTCCGGCAACGTCAAACGGCGTGGCGGCAAAGGCTTGTGGGCACCCGAAATGCCGGGTTCGGTGATGCCGGTTTGAGCGATCCGGGCGGTTGCACCGGGCTGCATTCCACCGTCTGGCAACGGTAGCTACGGTCGCCATTGATAGTGGGCCGATAGGCCCGGAGATTCCTCGACTTCGACATCCAAACGCTCCGGCCGAAGACCAAACCGGCGATCGAGTTGCTTAAGCGACGCCTCGGCCACATGTTGGGCCAGCAGTTCGGCCGTCGTGTTGGCCAACGGCAACAGCGTGCAATCGGATCGCGGAAAAACCCAACGGCGTTGTCCATGAACCACTTCGACCTCCCGATCGCCGTCGGTCACGCGAATCGACGGATGCTCCGTCGGCAGCAGCACGCGGTGGTCCCATGGACCGAGGATCTCCCAAAGCATGTCGCGCAGGGCCTCGAAATCGACGACGTACCGGCCTTCACCCAGGGGGCCTTCCAGCTCGACGCCGACGCGGTAATTGTGGCCGTGTAGCCGCTCGCACTCACCGCCGGAGTACGTGATGAAGTGCGAGGCGCTGAACATCAGCCGGTCTTTTCCGACGGAAACGAAGAAGCGATGCGACATGACGGCTCGGGCGTTAAACGAGTTAGGTTGTGCGTGTGCGCTACATTAGGGCGGAACTGCAATATCACTCCGATGGTTGGCCAGGAACGACTCGATCAGCGGCACGATCTGCTCGTGGGCCTCTTCGACCACGTAATGCCCCGCATCGGCCAGACGATGTGCCTCGGCCTGGGGGAAGAACTCGAGGAACCGGTCCAAGAACTTCGGCGTGAAACACCAGTCGCGCATTCCCCAGATGAAACAGAACGGAGAGTCGCGAAACTGGGCCAATCCTTCCTCGATCTCCCGTAGCGTGTCGTAACTCGGGTGGCCGGGGCGCATGGGGATGTCGGCCACGAACCGATTGATCGCCACGCGGTGTGACCAGCAATCGTACGGAGCCAACAGGCCGGCTCGCACCGCCGGGGGCAACGGACGACGGTTGACGGCCATCCGCAGAGCAGCCCGGGCGAACAGGTTCAATCCGCAAACGGCCAGCGGGCCCAACAGCGGCGTGCGGCAAACCCGAATCCGCCAGGGTATCCGCGGCGACCGAAACGCGGCCGTGTTGAGCAGCACGAATCGGGCAAACCGGTCCGGCATGCGCACCGCCGTGCCCATCCCGATCGCCCCACCCCAATCGTGGGCCACCAGAGTGATCTGCTCCAGACCAAGCTGCTCAACAAGTGCTGACAGATCGCCGATGCGGTCGGCCAGTCGATAGCCGTATGCCGCTGCCGACGGTTTGTCGGACAGCCCGCAGCCGATGTGATCCGGCACGATCAGACGATACTGACCCCTCAACCCACGGACCAACTCCCGCCAGTAGAACGACCAGGTCGGATTGCCGTGGACCAACAGCAGCACGGGCCCGTCGCCTTCGTCGAGATAGTGGTAGCGACCGCCGGCGAGCCGAAGCTCGTGTGACGCAAAGGGATACAGGCTCTGCCAATCGCGGGGGGCGGTCATGGTCGTCTGCTTGGATTTCTCGTGCCGGGCGCCTCAATCGTGCCAACACGCGAGTATAACCCGAGCATTTCCCCGGCGACAGCGGGGCAATTCGGCAACCGGGAAGGATGTCACCCCGTATCTCTGGTTTACCCGCCAGCAAAGTAACGACCGGGCGAGCGACTATCGCTCCGTTGCCCCAATGCTCTACAATGGGTGCTACCGGCTTATGGTACCCCCCCGAGCGGATCAGCCATGTTTTTCTCAATCGACGGTGGCGATGGCGTCGGAAAAACGACGCAAATCGAACGTTTCTGCTCCTGGCTGCGGGGGCGGGGGCTCGATGTGGTTGCCTGCCGTGATCCGGGCAGTACGCCTCTGGGCGAGTCGATCCGGGAGCTTCTGCTGGACCGGCACGATCTGGAGATCGACCGCCGCAGCGAGATGCTGCTCTACATGGCCGCCCGGGCGCAGATGGTCGAGCAGGTGATACGCCCCGCATTGGCGTCGGGCAAGACGGTCGTGGCCGACCGATATTTGCTGGCCAACGTCGTCTACCAGGGTCATGCGGGCGGGTTGGACGTCGAGACGCTCTGGCAGGTTGGCCGCGTGGCCACCGACCGTCTGATGCCCGACTTGACGGTCGTGTTGGACCTGCCGCCGGCGGTGGCCACCGGGCGTATCTGCCGTACACTGGATCGTATGGAACAGCAGGGCGACGCTTTTCAACAGCGGGTGCGCGAAGGTTTTCTGGCCGAAGCCGCCCGAGAGCCGGAGAAGATCGTCGTGGTCGACGCCAGCCGGGACGTCGAGCGGATTGCCGCCGATATTTGCGCCGCGGCCGCGGCGGTGTTGGGTAGCGATTAGCGATTTGCCACGCCCGCGGGTGGCATCCCGTGGGTCCGGCCCGCGATTGGACATTGGACATTGGGAATTGGACATTAGTCACCGCATGGCTTGGCACGACATTCTGGGACACGATGACGTGGTGGAGCGATTTCGGCTGGCCTTGCGCCGTGGCCGGCTGGCCAGCAGCTTCTTGTTCGTCGGCCCGCCGGGAACGGGCAAGCGGACCTTTGCGGTGCGATTGGCCCAAGCGTTTCTTTGCCCCGAGCGTCCGGAGGTGGAACTCGATCCCTGCGGCGGGTGTCCGTCGTGCGCGCAGGTCACAGCCGGTACCCACCCCGATCTGGAGATCGTCGGCAAGCCCAAGGACAAGGCGTCTATCCCCTTGGAGTTGCTCATCGGCGACAAGGAGCATCGGGGGCGTGCGGGGCTCTGCCGCAACATGGCGATAAAGCCGTCGACGGGGCGTCGCAAGATCGCGGTGATCGACGACGCCGATCATCTCAATATCGAGGGGGCGAACAGCCTGCTCAAAACGCTTGAGGAGCCTCCGCCCGGGTCGATCTTGATTCTCATTAGCACCAGTC
Source organism: uncultured Planctomycetaceae bacterium (assembly GCA_964444795.1). Lineage (GTDB taxonomy): Bacteria > Planctomycetota > Planctomycetia > Pirellulales > Thermoguttaceae > JABMRP01. The sequence goes on along the minus strand of CAYUIQ010000157.1, from coordinate 13,993 downwards.
CGGCGCGGCAGCTTCCGACGATCCGCTCGCGATGCCAACTGATCCGCTTCCGGCCGTTGCCGGCGGCCACGGTGGCCGAATTGCTCGTTTCTAAGGAGCTGGTGGACGATCCGGAGGAGGCGCGGCGGTTGGCCCGTTTTGGCGACGGCGGCCTGGAGAAAGCGCTGGAGTTGGCCGACGAGGAACTCTGGTCCTTCCGCGAGCAGTTCTACCAGCGACTTTCCGAACCGGTGCTCGACAGCGTGCCGCTGGCCAAAACTCTTTCCGCGTTTGTCGACAAGGCGGGTAAGGCGGCGGCCGCGCGTCGGGCCCGATTGCGCCGGGTCGTCGCCTTTGCCATCGACTTCTACCGCCAATTCGCCCGAACGATGGCTGGAGCCGGCGGTGGCGACGACCGCCAGCTTCAAGAGTCGGTCGATCGGGCCCTGGCTCGTCTCACCGGCGATGAGGAATCGGTGGCCCGGTGTTTGGATCGTTGCCTCGAAGCGGCCGGGCAACTCGACCGCAACGTCAACCAAACCACTTTCATCGAATGCTGGTTGGATGATCTGGCCGCCGTATCCGCCGGCTAATCGGCGAGCGTTTCGCCCTGCAGGGTCAGGATAATCCGCCGGCCGGAGCCGCGACGGCGGTGCTCGCAGAGATAGATTCCCTGCCAGGTCCCCAGGCAAAGCCGCCCCCCTCGGACGGGAATCGTCAGCGAACTGCCCATCAGCGAGGCTTTGACGTGGGCGGGCATGTCGTCGGGCCCCTCGCAGGTGTGCCGGTAGGGAAACTGCTCGGGTGCCAGGGTGTCCAGCACGCGGTGCAAGTCGACCGGCACGTCGCTGTCGGCATTTTCATTGATCGTTAGCGAGGCGGACGTGTGCTGAATGAAGAGATGCAGCAGTCCCACGCGAACGGTCTGTAGTTCGGCAAATTCCTCGACGATCCGGTGGCTAATCGAGTGAATTCCCGGCGGAAAGGGTGGAAGTTGGATTTCGCGTTGGATCCAGGTCACGAGCGTGTTTCTCCTTCGGAATTCGCGGGACCGGCCCTCGCAGTGTACACACTGGGGGGCAAATCGGGAGGGTAGGGCACGTTTGGGGGGTGCTTTACGCCGTCCCTGGCATATTCCGAGTAATTGTCGGAAGCGGTTTCCTGGAAACCGCTTAGCCGATCGTTAGAGTTTTCCCGACCGGCATCGGGTCTGCAAATTTCGCCGGCAGGGGTGCCCGTGGGGATTCCTCGGAAAATCCGGCAAATCAGCCGCTCGGCCGCTTGACAGCGTCTCGGAATCGGCAATAATAAAATGTTCTCATACTCATAGCGGCACCCGCCTAGGGCGGGCTGTATTGTTTCCCACCCAGTTTCGAACTCTCGCGTCGCTATGATGACCCGTTTTCCGGTTGCTCAAACCGCGCCCTGCCAAGGCTCCGCGCCATGACCAGGCCGGTTGGAGTGCCAGTCCCCTTGGTTCTTTTGTTTGCTGGAAGGATTGACGTCTGATGCGGAATGTTTTTGAGGCAATTTTGCAGTGTGGGCACGACGAGGATTTTGCGCCCCGGGAAAGCGATGATTTCAACGCGACCCAGGCTTCGGCAGGATCCCGTCAGAAACTCGACGTGCTGGCTCGGCGCGTCCAACTCGGATTGCCCCTGTGGCATCCGGAAGATCGTTCCGACTACAGCGGGCTGACCGGCGCAGTCCGGCCGCGCGATTAGTCGCTGCCCGCTCCCTTTTCGGGCGGGTTTCATTGGGGTGGATTTCACCTTCGGTCGGCGCGTACCCCCCCTCATGGATTGACGGCACGCTTGAAAGTGGCCACCGCGGCAGCAATGTCCGGAGCCGCCCGAAGGTGTGCGGGGCAAATCACGACGCGATGCCCTTGAGGCTGCGCGCATGGGGATACGTGGGCCACTGCTTGCAGGCCGTCTGTGTTTATCCGGTTCTCTACCCAACGCTGCGGCACTGCTTGCAGGCAAGCAGTGCCACACGACTTTCTCAACGGGCTACTCCACGCTACGGCTGGGGCTTCGTTGCCTCCAACTCGGCACGCAGCACCACAATCTCGCGCGGCGCCTCGATCCCGAGCCGGACCTTGTCGCCCGCGACTCGCACGACGGTCACTTCGATCGAGTCGCCCAACCGAATTCTCTGGTTCTCACAGCGAGAGAGCACAAGCACGACGGACCTCCTTGCCCTGCCAGAGTGTCATGTTATACACCACTGACGAGGGCTAGGCCGCCACGCGTTGCAGGCTCGGCGCCTGGAGCAGTTGGGTGCGATGGAATTTCTCCCCACCCGCTTCATAGAACAAAACCTGATTGCGATCGGTTTCCCAGATCGCGGTGAACTTGACCGCGCGCGGTCCGTGAAGACAGAAGTAGATCCCGCAGGGCCGACCCCCCCGAACGATAGTCCGCTCGGTCATCTGGAAGGCGTCGGCCAGTAAATTGTTATGATTGCAAATGGTTTCAGTTACATAGTCACGAAGATCCGCAAGTGTATCGAATTGCAGAAAATTCGTTGTCATCTGTGGTGAAGTCTCCTAGCTATGCGCGACTTTAGCGCAGTATAAGCGCTTCGCGCAACTTGAAAAGAATGGGAAGGGTGCCAACAAATTACACTATCGGCAATATACGGGGAATCCTTCGCCCTGGAATTCGCGGATTTGAAGAAGATATGCGTGATTAGTGAAAATGAGTCGCAAAAGGAAAAATGAGCAAGATAGTAGTGTTTTAGGAGATTCTCACCCCCCCCAGCATCTGCCCCTGCTGACGACCGTGCCGAGCCATGCGGCACGGAAGGGTTGGCGCGACCGGCTCGGCCAGGCTCTTTCAAGGGGAACTTCCTCTCGCCTACTTCGCGAAAGCGGCAAAGGCTTCGGCCACCTTGCCCGTCTTCACATCGCCGGTGTGAAACAACAGCCGGTATCGAAAGGTGATCGACTCGCCGGCCGCCAGCGTGTGCGATCCGTCGACAGAATTGGAACCCTTGAAGTGGTGTAGCCCGAACGGATTCGCGGCAAACAGCCCGTAGGTCCGCACGTGCCAATACGTGGGAAAACGGAAACTCGTCGGGTGGTTGAGAATGGCGACCCCCGCGGTCTTTCCCTCGACCGGGCCGTAATAGTCAACCCATTCAGCTTGCTTGCCCCAGGCTTCCTTATCCGTTTGCCCTCGGCTGTTTACGAGGTGGCCACCGAGATTGGAGTCGACTTTCATGGTGCCGGCCACGCGAATGCCCATGGTCCCCTCTTTGGTGTCGCCGAACTTCACTTCGCCGTCGGTTGCTTTGAGCGTGATATCGAAATCGATCCAGCGCGAGTCGCCGTCGGCGCCGAAGGTGAGCTTTCGCAAATCTTCGCAGATCTTCTTTCCGTCCGGCCCCAGCCAATCGTTGCGCGTGGCGATGGCCGCCCGGGCGTCGACTTCGACGAATTCCCGATGTGCGATCGTGCCCGTGTTCTTGCCTTCGTGCCAGAAACTGACCCCGTTGACATCGCCGTGGGTAAACCAGATCGAGCGGTGATGGACATGGTCCTTCCTCTCGCCGGGGCCTTCGCCCATGGGATGCGCCCGGGTGATCGGTTCTCCGGTCGGGCCGATCACCGGCCAGAGAATTGGCTTGTTGCCCGAGCGCACGAGATACTCGGTAAACAACTCCCCGTCGATCTTGACGACCACGCCCCGATCGGTCCGCTGGGTGGTGATCTCCGCGGCGCGGACGAGAGAAGTTGCTCCCTGAAGAAGGAGAATTGTGGTCAACATACCGGACACAATCAGACAGCGGGACATGGCGGCACTCCTCGGGCTAAATGCGGCGGATGACACGATCGACGGCCCCGGGGGAGAAGAGGGGAGGTTTCTCGGGCGGGACCAGCGCACGGGTGTGTCAACTATCTTAGCCCATGGCGCGAGGCGTTGCCACTATCGAGGCGCTACACCGGCAGCAAGGTGCCTGGGAGCTGCATTTCCTCGAGCAAGTCCCCCAGAAACAGATCGACCGCTTCGGCCCATACGGGTGCGGCCGGGCGGTCATGGAACTCAAGTTCCAGGGCATCGCTCTCGAACCACCGGAGGGTGGAACTACCGATGGCCGTCTGCCGTGCCGTCGGCGACTTCTCGATTTGCCCGTCGAGGAACCCCCGAGCCTGCTGCCCGAGCACGTCGAGCGGACGATCCAACCGCGAGAAGAGGGTGGCATCCGGTTCAGGCGAGGCGACAAGGAAATCGGCGGCCGCGACCGCCAGTGCATCGGGGGCGCCGGGGAAACTGGCCAAGGCAGCTACGGGGTTGTCGCTCTGGAACATCCCGACCGTGACAAACTGCCGCGCGGCGCTGGCCGTGTCGCCAACCGAGTGGGATCGGGCCTTTCCCGTGGGCGCCGAAACCGTGTGCAAATCGTCGGTTTCGACGTTAAGTTCCCATTCGTAGATGTAGGTACCGTGGGAAATGCCGGTCACTTCCGCCTTGTACTCGGTGCCTTGAATCGCGCGTTTGAGCGTAAAGGTCACTTGGCCGAGGCTGTCGGTCGTTCCTTGAAACGACCGTGTATTGCCGTCGCGGGAAAGATCCATCAGCACCGTCGCATCGGCGACCACCTCATCGTCATTCGTTGTCGGTTCGGCGACGCCGTCGCCGTCGGCGTCGCGATGCACGGTCACGGTGGTCATCAGGTCGTGAGTCGCTCCCCCTCGGCCGTAGTCCTTCTGCGCGAAGTCGATCGCCGAGACGTAGATGTTGTTGGCACTTGCCGGGATCGGTTCGTGGACGTTGACCGTCGTGCTCATCGAGTTGTTGAGCGCGTTCCCGTCCGGTAGGCGATTATGGGAGACCACCAACTCATGGTTGCCCAGTCCTTCGCCGGACGTATCCCAGGAGAACGTAAGCTGTTGGACAGCGCCGGGGGTCAGGTTGGTGATCGTCCGTGTGTCGATGACGGATCCGCCAACTCCGTCCCTGAGCATGACGTCAAACAAACCAGTCTCGTTGGCGCCCACGTTCTTCACGGTCGCGTCCACCGAGACTATCGTGTCCACCTCCACCGAAGCGGGCGCCGAGATCGCCGTGATGGCGACGTCGTTGTCCAGTGCGGGGGCGGCGACGGAGTGGAAGAACATCTGGTCGATGGACACCGTGCCGGCTGTCGGACCGCTTGGCGAGCTATTCAGATCGACGAGCCGCACCAGCACGTTTCCGTTGGTCGAAGCCGGCATCGACGCGGTCTCGACTGTGTCGTCGTCGGCCGTTTTCGTGACCTTCAGCAACAGCGTCCATTCCAAGCCGGTCCAATACTCGAACTGGAAACTCTCCCCCGTGTCATCGTGGTGCGCCTCGACCGCGAACTCCACGGACGTGCCGCCGGTGACGTCAAACGCCCACTGGTGCTCGAGCCAGTCGTATCGGTTCGAGGGTCTACCGCCGGAATGGCGTTCGGTGATCCGCTGGTAGACGTCGTCGGAGGCCGCCGTATTGAGGTAACTGCCGCTGACCGTACCGTGGACGGGTGTTTCCGAAATGGGGTAATCGAAAGAATCTTCGGCCGGCTGACCGGCGACGATCGAGTCGATCCAATCGGCGTACTCGGCCACGACCATCCCGCCGCCGCCGGAACCGAAGAAAGGAGCGGCAGGCGCGAAAAGGCCGAAACTGAAGGTGAACGTGTTGATGCCGTAGACTTCCAAGTGACCGCCCACGTCGACGAACGCCGGACCGCCGGAGTCGCCGCCGCCGAGCGTCGTTTCGACGTCGTTGGCCAACCCGATGTTGCCGCGGTCGTCGACGCCAGGCCCGTCGAAATCGTACTCGAAGACCTCGATGCCGTCGCCGAATTCGTCCCCCGTGTCGAAGAAGTCGGTCAAGTTGGCGCCGACGCGCTTGACTTCAAAAGCCGGGTCCACGTAGTAGCCGGTGACTCCGTCGCCGGAAGTGCCGTAGCCGACCAATGTCACCTCTTCCACCGGGCCGAACGGATCCCTGTGCAACGGATAGATGGGCACGCCAGCGGGCAACGCCGTGGAAAGCTTGATCACGGCCACGTCGTCGTTGACGCTCGGCTTGTTGAAACCGGTCCAGTCGGGATGGATGAACAGTCCGCCGGCGAAGATCTGGTGGGACAAGTCGGAGCCGTAATTGAGGATGAATCTCACGTCCCCCGGAGCCACGTCGATGCTGCCGTTGTTGTCCAGATCGATCATGTGAGCGGCCGTGAGCACGTGGTACGGATCGATCGCGGTGGCCGAGCCGATATAACCGCCGGTGGGAGAAGTCTGAACATACAGGCTTCCGACGCCCCCATAAGGCGATGCGGTTGTATTCGGATCGACACGATTCGCCGGTGAGTCCGATGGGGTCCCACCCGGATCGCCGGCGACGATGATCGGTTGAAGGTTTGCCAACCCCGACACGGCCAGCCTCGTGGGCCCGTCCGCCACCAACGCCGACTCGTCGGTCACCTCGTCGAGGGCGTCGCCGACAGCACTCAGGCTCAGCAGTCGACGCTGCTCCAGCGGTTCATGGCGAAGCCGTCGCACAGGATCGAGCACCCAGAGCCGTCGCGTGGGGCTGGATCTGAGCGGGCCGAGTTGCCGCCGAAAGAAACCGGAAAAGATCATGTCTTAACTCCTGATGTATCCTGTGCTTGCGGCCGGCGTATTTCGGCGCGTCGCGGAATTCAGCCCAAGTTAGAATATGACCCGAGTTTGGAAAGTCAACCCACCAACGGGGGCCGGTTGTCAGGTGCGTGGAAAATGGGAATTTCCAGAGCCGAGCGCGTCGAACTCCCCGATTCTTTCCGCTGAAAACTCTGCCAGTCAATCGCGTGTGCGGGCAGCTACTGCATCGGCGGCGACCCGTCAAAGACAATTCCTCCCTCCACCGATGGCTGCGGGAGGGTACTCCAAAGACGCGATCCGTGTAAACCCGGGAAAGCGTATTCTGGCCGTCTGGGTGCCAACCCTGAAAGTTGCCGTGTCGCGGCGATTTGGCCCCGTGCGGACCCATGCGCGCTGGGGGTAGGTCCTGGTTGACACCCCCGGTATCAAGTGCTACCATTCATCGCTTCGCCGCGAACCCACGTGGCACCCGACTCTTGGGGGATTAGCTCAGTTGGGAGAGCGTCTGGCTGGCAGCCAGAAGGTCACCGGTTCGAGCCCGGTATCCTCCACCTGCGAACACCCGATGACGGGCCCCGATGACGGGCATTGTCCTCGGGTGTTTTCTTTTTCGCCCAACGGCGTGCAACGTGCGTCGCACAAGAGGTTCCTGCCACCTTCTTCGCGCACCAGTTGACTGCTGCCAGTCGACGGTCCAACGGGCTTCTCGTTATGCCGTATCGACGCGGCAATTCTCTCCCGAACCATGGGGTACTCGCATCGTTTCTGGTGCGTGCCGCCCGTGCAGGTTCGCCCCGCCTCAGTACTATTTTATACAGCCTGGGCATACTCCTTCGGAGGGGAAATCGCCACTATCGGGGGGATTTCGGGTAATTTTCGGGCAATTCCGAAAAAAGTGTTTGCGGTGGCTGGAGCGGTTAGTTAGATTGTTAGCCAGCGCCGGCTCCGGCGTCCGTTCGAATTAATATCTGCAACACTTGTCACAATAACGACTTATCCTCGCTGCAACCTGGCAGTTTCTCCACTGGAAAGGCGACCTTGTCATGAACGCGATTCGGGCATTTGGTGTATTGGCACTAGGCTTATTGTTGCTCTGCGGCGGCGTGGCCCATGGGGATCTGATTGGCTATTGGCCGCTCGATGAGGGAAGCGGCACCGCCACGGCCGACCTCGGCGGCGCCAACGCCGGCGTGCTGAACGGTGCGACCGCGTGGACCGCCGGCAAGTTCGGAAGTGCCCTGACCTTCACCAACGACACTGCCTACGTGGACATGGGCATGCCCGGCTATGCCGTCGGCAGCGCCATCTCGGTCTCGGCGTGGGCCTACGCCACTGGCGACGACGGCCACATCATCAGCCAGGGCGGCGGATGGGGCGACCCCGGCTTTGGGATGTTCTGGTGTCGCGACCCGAATCCGAATTCCATCCGCATCGAGTTGCAGAGGCCCGGCGAGAAAACCATGAGCGACAACACGGCTCCCAGCCAGAACGCGTGGCACCACGTCGCGTTCACGTGGGAGCAGACGCCGTCGGGCGACGGCGCCATCCGCACCTACATCGACGGCACGCTCATGGGCGTCCAGCCCAACTTCAACGGCCCCATCGGCACGCCCACGCAGAACCTCAATATCGGGAGCAACGCGTTGCATCGCGACCGCTACTTCCAGGGCACCGTCGACGACGTGGCCATCTGGGACCAGGCACTCACGGCAACCGACATCGGGTATCTGGCCAACGAGATCAGGACCCCGTTGAACCTCTTCTCAGACGCCGCCTTGACCAGCTTCCAAACCGGCTTCTGGGACCAGGCGACCACCTGGAATTACCCAACACCGCCCCCTGCGGTCCCGACCGATATGACCGAGGTGATCGTCGATGATAGCGATCTCGTGACCGTGCGGAACTCTGGAGGGACGGTCGATCTCGGCGGGGACCTGTCCATCATCGGCACAGGTGGCGTCAACGTCCAGTCGGGCAAGATCCTGAGGATCAGCACGTCCGTGGACGTGACGAGCACCCGGGCGGCTCCGCTGACCATTGATGGCACACTGGAGGCCGCCGGCCTGACGGCCGCCCCCGGGAGCCCGGTGAGCCTTGGCAACGGCGGCACACTGTTGATTAGCGGCACTGCCAACATCGCCTCGCTGCGCACGGGCGGCAGCGCCACCGTCGGCGGCGCGGGCGACGTGAGTGTTTCCGGATCCACCTTCGACGGCGGTGGCGCCACGGGCACCTTCACCAAGACGGGCCCCGGTACCCTGAGTCTCGACAACTCGTCCGGTACCGGCGTGATCGGCGTGCAGAACATGACCTTCGACGTGGCCGAGGGCACGCTGTACTCCAAGGGCGCGCAGCCGCTGGGCGGCACTTCGCCGACCGTCGGTGTCCCGGCCGGGGTCATCCTCTCCGGCGGAACGCTCTCGGTTGAGGGAGGGCCGGTCAGCGTCCTCAACGAACTGAACTACGCGTTCTTCGACGGCGCGGACGTCAGCAATCTCGCGGCCATCGACGACGGCGTGGATAATGACGCCAATGGCGGTCTGTTCGCGCTGACCCCTTCCCCGCAGAGCGCCTGGCCGGGGCAAGTCCAGGGTCAGCAGATCTGGACGGGCGAGGTCTGGCAAGGCGGCAACATCAGCGACACGTACTCCCAGATGTGGTGGGGCCAAGTGACGATTCCCACCACGCCCGTCCCCTTGACGGGCGATTACACGGTTTATGTCCACGGCGACGACAACGAGATTTTCTGGCTGGACGTGGGACAGGACGGCGATTTCAACGCCGGAATCGACGACATCACCCGCAACCTTCCGCCGGAGGGCTGGAACACGCCGAAGACAGGGACCGTCACACTGACCGGCGGGCAAACCTACGACTTCGCCATCGCCCATAGCGAAGGCGGCGGCGGTGACTGGGTAAACGTGGAGATCACTCCCCCGGCATGGACGGGCATGCCCGCCTTCCGCATCAACCCCAGCGACTCCCCGGATCAGGACGGCTTGTGGTCGAGGCTTGCCGTTGGCGGCATCGACATGACCGGCACGCCGATCACCGTGACGGCCGATTCCGGGCTCCACGCGATCACCGATGCCCCGCCGGCGGCGTTTGGAGACCTGACCCTGAACGACGGCACGACGCTCACGACCACCGGGGCCGACATGACGTTCACCGACGTCGCCGTTGCCGGAGGCGCGGGACGCAAGGGTACCCTGGGGGCCGAGAACAACGTGACCATTGCCAACTTCGCCGACGGCGCCACGGCGACCACATTCAGCATGGGCGGTACCGGAACCCTGACGCTGGACAACTCCGGCGGTGGCATCAGTGCCGCGGCGACCACGTGGGAGGCCCACGACGGATTGATGGTGGCCAAGAACGTCGCCGCGCTGGGCGGTTCGACGAATCTGCACCTTTCCGGCGGCACGTTCGAAGTCCAGGGTGACGAAGTGGCCATTCCCAATGCGCTGCGCGGGTCCATTTTCTTCGGCACTCCCGACAACGAGACGCCCGTGAACCTCGACGGCGCCAACTACACCGAGGTGACCAATCGGGTATTCATCGGCGACAAGGCCAACACCATTCTGGCGCTCTCGGCCGACCCCAACAACAACGTGCTGGTTACCGGCACGACCAACAACTGGGACGCCTTCCCCAACTTCGACGGAAACGCCGACCATTTTGTCACCGCCTTAAGCGGCCAGTTTACGCCCGGCGCCACGGGCAACCACAACTTCCACTGGAACAACGATGACCGGGGGTCGATGTTCATCGATCTGAACGGCGATGGCACTTTCGGCGCCGGCGAACGTATCAACGGTTACGAGTGGAACGGCAACGGCGACGTGTTCCTCAACGCCGGCACGGCCTACAACGTGATCTACATGGCCCAGGAGTTCGGCGGCGGCCAGGGCGTCTGGTGGGCGTTCAACCCACTCGGTGCCGGCGAGCAGCAGGTCAACCCGGGCACGCAGGCCGGCATGTGGAGCACGATGGGAACCGGTGCGATCAACGCCGCGGCGGTCGACGTGAGCGTGTCGGCCGATTCGACGCTCCGGGCCACCAGCGGGATCGGGGCCGACTTCGGGGCCCTGACGCTGGACAACGGAACGAAGTTGGTCACCGAGGGAGCGCCGACGACGTTTGCCAGCGTGGCCGTCAACGGACCGGCCGGGCGAACCGCCACCCTGGCTCCGGCGAACTATATCTCCACGAATAACTACAGCGACGGCGGCACGGAAACCACGTTGGTGATGGACGGCTCGGGTACGTTCAAGCCGGGCTTTGCCACTGCCAACGCGGCCGCCGGCACGACTTTCGTGGCGGCCGCCGGCACCCTGGCCTCTGACGATCCGGCCATGGGCGGCGCTCCGGCGGTCCATCTCACCGGCGGCACGTTCAGCGTGTCCGACCCGGTTACCGGTACCGCGCCCGCGTCCGATTCCGCCTACTCCTACTACAGTTTCGACAATACGACCGCCGACGGCGGCACGTTTGGCAACCCCAGCGGCGCCCTGGTTGGTAACGCCGGATACGCCGCGGGAGTCATGGGCCAGGCGCTGAACCTCGACGGCAACGGCGACTACTTCGAGACCAACCAGAACGACCCCTACGACTTCATGGGCGGTCCCGTGTCGTTCGCGGCTTGGGTCAAGCTGGATGGCGACGACTGGAACGACACCTGGGAAGCCATTATGGCCAAGGGCGAGGGCAACACCTACCGGCTTGCCCGCCAGGGCAACGATCAGGTTAACCTGTCGTGGGGCAATAACTGGAACCAAACCGCGGCGGATCTCAGGGACAACGCATGGCACCACATCGCCGTCGTGCATGCCGCCGATGGCTCGGTCGAGACGTTCTTCGACGGCACAAGCGTGGGGACCGGCAACGGGAATATCTCCGACAACCGCGGTTCCAATCTGCGAATCGGCGGCAACCCCGAAGCCGGCGGCCGCGAGTTCGGTGGCATGATCGACGAGGTGTACATCTTCAACTCGACCATCAGCGCCGCCGACGTGGGCACAATCATGACGGACGGAACGATACAGGCCGTCGCCCCCATCAACATCGAACCCACCGTCGTCGTCGACAACGGGCCGGCCGACGCGCTGATGGGATCGATCTTCTTCAATACGCCCGGCAACGAGACCCCCATCAACCTCGACGGTGCCAATTTCCAGCACAGCACCACGCGGGTCATCACCGGCGATAAGGCCAATACGATCCTCATCGACGGGACCGAAGATCCCAACAACGACACGCTAATCACGGGCACGACGCAGAACTGGGATTCGTTCCCCAACTTCGGCGGCGGAGCCGACAATTTCGTCACCGCTTTTAGCGGCCAGTTCACCGCGCGGGTCGACGGTTCTCACAACTTCCACTGGGACAACGACGACCGGGGATCGATGTTCATCGATCTCAACGGCGACGGCACGTTCGGTGCCGGCGAGCGCGTCAACGGCTACGAGTGGAACGGCAACGGCAACGTGACTCTCACCGCGGGCCAGAGCTACAGCATGATCTACATGGCTCAGGAGTTCGGCGGCGGGCAGAACGTCAACTGGTACTTCACCGAGCCCGGCGGTAGCGAGCAGCGGGTCAACCCGGGCGATGCGGCCCAAGCCGGTTTGTGGAGCACGCCCGGCGCATTGGCTACCTCGACGCTCCAACTGAACACGTCGATGCCGGCGACCATGCAGGAATTGGTGCTGAAGAACGGCAACCTGCGGATCACCGGCGGTACGCTGCTGAACGTCCAACAGGCGAGCGTCTCGCCGACGGCCGGCGCCGCGGTGGGACTCATCACCGAGACGGATACGATTCTCACCGGCAACACCGGTTTTAACGGTAACGGTCGCACGGTGACCATCACCAAGGCGGGCGACGCCACGCTGACGCTCAACAAGCCGGGGACGGGGCTGGCCGACGCCACCTGGAAGGTCGCCCAAGGCACGATGGCCGTCTCCGGCGCCGATCCGCTGGGACCCGACGGCAGCAACGTCGATCTGGCCGGCGGCACCTTCCGAGTCACCGCCGAACTGGCCCCCGGCACAATTATGCCCGCCGCAATGGGCCAGTGGACGTTCGACGGCGACAACGCCGACGACAGCTCCGGCAACGCTTACCACGGTGTCAAGTCGGCCGCGGGATCGTACAGCACCGATGTCCCGGCCGCGCTGGCCGGAGGGAAAAGCGTCAACCTCAACGGCAACGGTTACATCGTCGTGGAGACCCCCGGCAACACGGCCTTCGATCTGGACGTGATGTCGGTTGCCTTCTGGGGCAAGGAATGGCCCGACGGCGGCTGGGAACCTTATGTCTCCAAACGCGGCGAAGGCGGACAGGGATGGCAGGTCCGAAGACAGGGCGGCAGCGGCAACGTCATGGCCTTTACCTTGCGGGGACACGGCAACGACGACTGGGGTACCGGCATGGCCGGAGACCTCAACGACTGGCATCACTACGTGGCGACCTTCGGGGACGGGTTCCGCCGCCTGTACCAGGACGGTGTCCTGATGGATGAAGTAGCCGACTCCGGCAACGTGAATGACACCGGGTCGGCGCTGGTCTTCGGCGCCCGGGACAATTCCGCCAACGCGGGCAATCCCCCGGACATCGGGAACCACGCCAACATCTGGCTGGACGATATCAACATCTACAACCAGGTGCTGGGCGCCGACGAGGTCAACACCTTGTATGACCCCTCCTTCACAGGTGGCACCCACCTCGGCCCGATCGACATGACCACCACCAACTTCCGTATCACCGCCGATTCGACGCTCCATGCCGAGTCGCAGGTCAGTGCGGCATTCGGCAACGTGACCTTCGAGGCGGGCGAGCTCGCCATGGTGGGTGCCCCCGACGGCGTTACCTTCACCGGCGGCGGAGTGGCTGCCGGGGCAAGTGCCACGGGCATCAACAACCCCATGGACGTAACCATCAACGGTCCCTACGACGGCAACAACGTCACGGCTACCTTCACCAAGGCGGGAGCCGGTGCGTTGGCCTTTGCCCAGGGTACAACCAACCACGGCGGCGTTTCGGTCAACGTCGACGAGGGAAGCGTCGCTTCCGGCGGTGCCATGCAGGCGGCCAATCTGAAGATCGCCGGCGGCGCGAACGTCAACACCGGCGCCAACGACGTGACCGTCAGCGACGGCGGGGCCTTCTCGGCCGGTTCCTTGAAGATCTCCGGCAGCGGCTCCCCATTTGCCGTCGGCGGCGACAACATGGCCGCCGGACCGCAAAGGCTGGGCCTCAGCGGCGGGACGGTGACCGTCTCTGCCGGCGGCGGGATGCCCACCGGGCTGGTGTATCATATCGACGCCAGCGACGCCGCCACCCTCTGGCAGGACACCGGCGGAACCAACCCCATAACGGCCGACGGCCAGCAGG
>CAYUIQ010000156.1:15811-21620 GCA_964444795.1 uncultured Planctomycetaceae bacterium | reverse complement strand
GGAAGTCACACACAAAGACTCTAACCGACCACACACCCGCCGACAACCGGGGGGACATATCCGGGGGGTGAAGCAGGAAACAACGTCTTGCGGGGCGATTGCGGATTGCGCCAGGAACAGAGCCTTGGGTGACTCTGGCCAAGTAGGTACAATAGCCCATTCAGACGCCCGGCGGCGTAGCCGGGCGGAGGTCAACTGGGAAATGTCGAATTATTGCTGTTGAGCGCCCAGAACCGGGGGCCGCTTCCATTATGATATCCGATAGGCTCGTAGGTAGAGACTTTATCGCGTTGCCTCACGGAAATGATTCTCGAGTTGTACTTGATTGGAATCCGCCCGTGCGGCAATCCTGCAAAAGGGGGCATTCATGAACGGCAACCTTTCATGTCCGCATTGCGGTGGAGCATTCCAGCGTAACCCCCAACTTGCAGGCCAACGCGTCGCCTGCCCGCATTGCAGCCAACTGTTGATGATGCCCGCCCCGGCAACGCCGCCGCTGGAGGGATCACCGCCGCCGGCACCGCCGCGACACGCGCCATCTCCCGGCGCGGCGCCGCCAAGTCAGGGGTTTCCGCACATTACGACGGAAGCCGACGCGGCCGGCGGAAGCGTGGCCGCCCGAGGTGTGCGCCGCAGCAAGAAAAGGCCCGACCAGAAGACGCTCCTGATCGTCGGTGGAATCGCGGGTGGGGGTGTTCTGCTGCTTGTCGTTGTTCTTATTGTGATAGGCGCATCCTCTTCCGATCCCGATGGTGGTCGCAAGTCCAGCCGTTCGGAGTCCGTGAATTCGCCGGTAACGACCGATCCCCAAGTGGCCGCTGACCGGGAAGCGATGAAACGGGAACTTCGGAGTCAGCACTCAGGAGGAACTCTGAAGATCATCGAGTGGGGCGAACCAGAGACCACATCCTACCTGGTCGTCTTTACGGCGAAGTCGCCGTACATGGGTGTGGCGGAAGGGAGAGTCAGGTCGCCCGAGGAAGTGCCGGCGCTGACTCGGGAATTCGAACAAGACGCCGGCCACTCGTACGACGTGGCAAAGGTCGAGCCAATACGGATCAAACACCCATTTGTGTTTCAAGTCACCGAGGACGGCGAGCGCACTGTCTACGATGCCGAATACCATGTCGATTGGAAATACGAGGCGGCAATTGAGCGCAATGTCTTCAAGTTCGAGATGGGAGATCGCGATGTTTCACTGGGCAGCCGGATTCCGAGGACTCCGCGTTAGAGGGATTCTCGCAGCACCGGGCGAGCCGCCGCCAACGCGAATGCCAATCGGGCAGACCCATCCGTCAGGCCGGAAGTACGTCCGGTTACGAGCAACAAGAAGGAGAATTCGTCGATGAATCAACCGCGTATGTGCTGCACCGCTTGGATCTGGCCGATCGTTCTCTTCGCAACGGCGGGAATCGCCTCGGCCGCCACGCCGGAAGAAGCGGCTCGCGGACTTCTCCAGCGGATACTCCCCGACCGGGTCGACGCGTTCGTCCTCCAGACGATCCCCGAGGAAGACGGCCAGGATGTGTTCGAGCTGGAGAGCGTTGACGGCAAGATCGTCGTCCGCGGGTCCGACGGCGTGGCCATTGCCTCGGGCGTGAACTGGTACTTGAAGTTCTACTGCCAGTGTCACCTGTCGTTCAACGGCGATCAGCTCGATCTACCCGAGACGCTGCCGGTGGTCGGTAAGAAAGTTCGGCAGGTCAGCCCGTTTCGGTATCGCTACTGCTTCAACTTCTGCGCCTTCAGCTACACGCTGGCCTGGTGGGATTGGGACCAGTGGGAGCGGATGATCGATTGGATGGCGCTGAACGGAATCAACATGCCGCTTTCGGTGACCGGGCAAGAGGCGATCTGGCAGAAGGTCTATCGCGACCTGGGATTGACCGACGAGCAGATCGGCCGTTTTTTCGTCGGGCCGGGATTCTTGCCGTTCGGTTGGATGGGTTGCATGGACGGCTGGTGCGGTCCGGTGCCGCAGAGTTGGATCGACAGCCACTTGGCGCTACAGAAGAAGATCGTCGCCCGGCAACGCGAGTTGGGGATGACGCCCGTGTTGCAGGGTTTTACCGGTCATGTTCCGGCGGCGCTGCGTGAGAAGTCCCCCGATGCGCGGCTGCGGCGGTTGCCCAGTTGGTGCCAATTCCCGGGCACGCATTTCGTCGACCCGACCGACCCGTTGTTCGAGCGGATCGGCAAGGCGTTCATCGAGGAGCAGACGCGGCAATTCGGTACCGATCACCTCTACGCGTCCGACACGTTCATCGAGATGCAACCCCCGAGCAACGACCCGGAGTTTCTGGCGGCCATGGGCCGCGCGGTCCACGGGGCGATGACGGCAGGCGATCCCGACGCCGTTTGGGTCATGCAAGGCTGGATCTTCAGTTTCAAGGCCAGTTTCTGGCAACCGCCCCAACGCGAGGCGCTTCTCGGCTCGGTGCCCGACGAGCGGATGATCGTCTTGGACCTGCATTGCGAATCGACGCCTATGTGGAGCCGAACCGGGGCGTTTCACGGCAAGCCGTGGGTCTGGTGCATCATCCACAACTTCGGCGGCACGGTCGGTCTTTTCGGCGGCCTGCAACAGTTTTCGCAGGATCTCGCCAAGGCCCTGGCCAGCCCCGAACGAGGTAAGCTCAGCGGCATCGGCATGATCATGGAAGGGTTCGGCTACAACCCGATCGTCTTCGACCGGATCGGCGACATGGCCTTTCGCCGGAAGGTGCCGCCGCTAGAGCCGTGGGTTCGCGACTTTGCCAGTCGGCGATACGGACAGCGGATTCCCGAAGCGCGAGAGGCCTGGCAACTGCTCGTCGAGACGGCCTACCGCCTGCCGGGTAATCCCCGCTCGATCGTCTGCCGCCGGCCTTCGCTGAGCCTGGGCCACGCAACGCCCTACGACCCGATCGCGTTGTACGACGCCTGGGAGAAACTGCTGGCCTGCGCCGATCGGCTTGAAGGCGTCGAAACGTACGAGTTCGACACCGTCCACCTCACACGGCAAGTGCTTGTCGAGTTGGCCGGCACGATGTACGCCGATATTATCCGCGCCTATCGGGCCGAGGATCGCGAGGCGCTGGCCAAGGCAAACGCCCGATTCCTGCAGCTTCTCGACGACCTGGACCGCCTGCTGGCCACGCGCGGCGACTTTCTCCTGGGCCGGTGGCTGGCCGATGCCAAGCGTTGGGCAACCAACGACGAGGAACGTCGGCTTTACGAGCGCAACGCGCGAACCATCATCACACTCTGGGGATCGCGCGACAGTATGCTCCACGAATACTCCCGCCGCCAATGGTCGGGCATGATCGGCGGTTTCTATCGCAAGCGTTGGGAGCAGTTTCTCGGCCGACTGGAGAAATCGCTGGCCGAGGGAAAACCGTTCGACTCCGCCGCCTTCGGGCGCGACATCCGCCTCTGGGAAGAGAACTGGACCCGGGGAACCGAGACCTATCCAACCCAAACGCAGGGCGATCCGGTGGCCGTTTCGCAACAACTCTGGACGACGTATCACGAAGTGTTCGGCAAGCAATTGGCCCCCGATGCCGTGAGCCTGACGACCGGCAAGCCGACGAGTTGCTCGTCGGCTTTACCCCCCTACCCCGCTCGACTTGCCGCCGATGGCCGCGCCGGCAACACCGATCGCTTTTGGGCAACCGATACGAACCAGGACGATTCCCCCTGGTGGCAGGTCGATCTCGGGCAGCCGACGACCGTCGGCCGTGTTGTGGTCGTGCTCTATTACGGCGACCCGCGGCATTACGGTTTCACGGTCGAGACGTCGCTCGACGGCAAGACCTGGGGGACCGTGGCCGATCATCGCGACAACAAGGAGCTTTCCACGTTGGCGGGCCATACGTGTCGTTTCGCGCCGCGCGAAGTGCGCTACCTGCGCGTCAACGTGCCAACTAACTCTGCCAACACGGGCCGGCATCTGGTGGAAGTGATGGCGTTTGAGGAGTAGTGTTGCGTCCCCTCGCCCTCCGGGAGAGGGCTGGGGTGAGGGCGGTTTGCGGCGGAGTAGGGTCCCCAATAGCGACCGGCAAGCTGACCATGGCACAGAAGGCTCTTTCGGGGAGGGGATACCTCACGGGGGCTGTGGAGCAACTGGCCGTTCTTTCCACTCTTCCTACTGCCGGTTATGACAAACAGGGGGTTTGGATAGGCTGGGGCGGGAATTGCCGGGCAGGCCGCCCTCCTCTATGCGAATGTAGTACCCTTTTAGAATCGACCGAAAACCGATCTAATGCGTATAGGGCATCTCATGCCCAATTCCCATCGAAACTCCGGATCCACCGCCTGCATGAGTACCGAACCGTCCCCCGACCCGCAACTGATCGAAGAGACCAAGCAGCAGATTCGCGGCTTGGTGCGCGAGATTGCGCAATTGGCCAAGAGCGATTCGTCGCCGGAGGAGTTTCATGGGGAATTTCTGCCGCGGGTGATTTCCGCATTGGCGGCCGTTGGTGGCGTGGTATGGGTGGTGGGCGACGACGGGCGGCTGAATCTTCAATACCAGGTCAACCTCCAGCAGACCGGCCTGCATGAGGACGAAGAAGGACAGATGCGTCACGGCCGGCTGTTGCAGAAAGTGATGACCGGTGGCGAGGGGCTTCTCGTGGCGCCCCACTCCGGGGCCGGCGACGACGAACAAGCCGCCAACCCCACCGACTTCCTGCTGGTACTCGGGCCGCTGCAAACCGACCAGGAAACGGTCGGCGTCTTGGAGATTTTCCAGCGCGGCGACGCGGCTCCGGCCACCCAACGCGGGTACCTCCGATTCGTGTTGCAGATGTGCGATCTGGCGGGCGAGTACCTGAAAACCCGCCAGTTGCGACACTATTCCGATCGACAGGCCCTTTGGGGGCAGCTCGAAGACTTTACCCGTGCCGTCCATTCCAGCCTCGACCCCCGCGAGACCGCTTACGTAATCGCCAACGAGGGGCGTCGTCTGATCGAGTGCGATCGCGTGAGCGTGGCGATTCGCAAGGGCCGGCGATGCACGGTCGAGGCGGTCAGCGGGCAGGACGTATTCGACAAGCGTTCCAACGTGGTGACCCTGTTGGCTCGGTTGGCCGGCGCCGTGGTGGCCACCGGCGACCCCGTCTGGTACACCGGCGACACGAGCGACATGGCCCCCCAGGTCGAGGACGCGGTGCAGGAATACGTCGACGAGTCGCATTCCAAGACGGTTGCCGTCTTGCCGCTGATGCGCCCCAAGACGGCCGACAGCGAAGACGTCGACGATCAAGATGCGCGGGACGAAAAGAATCAACAGGCAATCGGGGCGGTGATCGTCGAGCAGATCGAAGACGCCCGCATTCCCGAGAGCATGATGCAGCGGGTCGACGTGGTCGCACAGCACAGTTCCTCGGCCATGGCCAACGCCTTGGAGCATCACAGCCTCTTCCTGATGCCCCTTTGGCGTCTGCTGGGCAAGTCGCGGGTGTTGACCAAAGCGAGAAATCTCCCCAAAACACTGACCGCGCTGGTGATTCTCGTGGCGCTGTTGGTCACTCTGTTCATCGTACCCGCCGATTTCGAGCTTCAGAGCAAAGGGACGCTGGAACCGGTAAATCGGCAGGACGTGTTCGCCGGGGTCAAGGGCGTGGTGATCGACGTCAAGGTCAAGCACGGCGATTTGGTGTCCGGCCCCAGCGGTCCTCCCGATCAGCAAGAACCGGGCGACGAGCTCGTCATCATGGAAAGCACGCCGCTGGCCATCGAGATGGAGAAGGTGGTGGGCCAGATCGCCGCGAAGGAGAAGCAGATCGGCGCGGTCGGCCGATTACTCCACGATACCCGGCTGAGC
>CAYUIQ010000156.1:0-15801 GCA_964444795.1 uncultured Planctomycetaceae bacterium | reverse complement strand
GTACCCGCTACGCCGGCGAGCTTCTGCAGTTCGGTGCGGAGAGGAAGGCGCTGGTCGATCAGAAGAACCTGTACCTCCAGCAGCATGCCAAGCTGACGGTGACCAGTCCGATGGACGGACAGATCGTCACCTGGGACGTTGAAGAGCGGCTGGATCGACGTCCGGTTGAACGGGGGCAAGTGCTGTTGCGCGTCGCCGATCCGACGGGCTCCTGGCAGCTCGAACTCCACATGCCCGAGCACCGCATGGGCCACATCCTCCGGGCTCTGGGCGAGTTGAAGGCCGAGAACGCCGCGGAAGGCCGGAACGAGAAGTTGCTCGTCACGTTTATTCTGGCCACCGATCCGGGCATGAGCTTCGAGGGATACGTGACGGAGATCGACCAGGCGGCCGAGATCCGCGGCGAAGAGGGCAACACCGTGCTGATCAAGGTGGAGATCGACAAGAAGTCACTGCAAGACCGGGGAGTCAAACTTCGCCCCGGGGCAACGGTCACGGCCAAGGTCTACTGCGGACGGCGCTCGGTCGGCTACGTCTGGTTCCACGACGCGATAGCCTTTGTCCAGTCGCGCATTCTGTTCCGATTCTGATCCATTCCTTTTCGGAGGCCGGTACCATGCGACCGCCCGTCGTTTTATTTGCCGCCATGTTGCTCGCCGTCGGAATCGCGGCATCGCCGGCTTTTCCCGCCTCGAAAGAGGTGACCGTGAAAACGTGTCTTGTTTCTCTCATCGAAGAAGCACGCGTGCCGGCGCAGGAAGCGGGCGTTCTGCTGGACGTCAGTACGATCGAAAAGGTCACGGGTCCCGACGGTCAACCCGGGGAAGTCCGCGTGCCCGTAACCAAGGGAAGGCACGTCTCCGAGGGACAGGTCCTGGCACAGATCGACAACACCTACGCGAAGCTGCAACAAACGGTTGCCGA
Source organism: uncultured Planctomycetaceae bacterium (assembly GCA_964444795.1). Lineage (GTDB taxonomy): Bacteria > Planctomycetota > Planctomycetia > Pirellulales > Thermoguttaceae > JABMRP01. The sequence continues at coordinate 14,877 of CAYUIQ010000156.1, read as the reverse complement.
GAAGCGCCGGGACGCGGCGCAGAAAACGGCGGAGAATACGACGTCGGTCGACTACGCCAATGCGGCCGCCCAGGTGGCTTGGGCCGAATACACGCAGGCCCAGGAAGCCAACCGAATATCGCCCGGCACGTTCCCCGAATCGGAATTGCGGCGGCTCAAACTCGAGTACACGGCCGCCTTCCTCCAGGTCAAGAAGGCGACGATGGATCAGGAGTTGGCCGCCATGGACGCGGAAGTCTCCGCGGCCGAACTGGAATCCGCCAAGGAGAACCTCGCCCGCCGGCAAATCAAAGCCCCTATCGGCGGCGTCGTGGTGGATGTCTTGCGCCATCCGGGCGAATGGGTCCAGGCGGGCGAACCGGTGATGCATATCGTGGGCCTCGACCGGCTGCGCGTCGAGGGGTTTCTGAAGTTCGAGGAGCATGCGCCGGGCAATCTTGAGGGCTGCCGCGTGACGGTGACCGTCAAGGTGCCCGTGGGGCACACGAGCGAGGGTCGCGGCCAGGAGAACACCAGAGACTACAACGATCCCAACGGTCGCGTCGTCTTCGTCAGTCCGCTACTCCAGGCCGACGGTTCCTATCGCATCGAGGCGGAGGTCGTCAAGGATCCGAACGTCGCCGGCCGGTGGCCCTTGCAGCCGGGGATGACGGCGACGATGACGATTCACCTGGACGAGAAGCCCGAGTAATATCCGGGCAGAACGTGACGCATGGTTAGTTTGGCCGACAGTCTGGTCTCCAGTTCCGCCCGGAAGATGCCCATCCGGAAGCGGCCCGACTTGACCGCGCAACGACAGCGTTATCTGGGCCAAAGCTACTGGGTGGTCAAGGAGCCGGTGGGACTGAACTATTTCCGCTTTCAGGACGAAGAGTACGCGATTCTCCAGATGCTCGACGGCCGGACCAGTCTGGACGAGATCAAGGAACGATTTGAGGCCGAGTTTCCGCCGCAGAAGATCACCCTGGAAGAGTTGCAGCAGTTTCTCGGAATGCTTCACCGCAGCGGGCTGGTCATTACCGCCGCGCCGGGACAAGGCCACCAACTCCGCAAGCGGCGCGACGAACGGCGGCGCAAGGAACTGACGGCCGCGGCCACCAACATCCTCTGCATTCGCTTCAAGGGTTTCGATCCCGATCGTGTCCTCAACTGGCTGTACCCGTTGGTCTGGTGGTTCTTCACGCCGCTGGTGATGGCCTTCTGCTTGACCATGGCCCTGTCGGCGGCCACGCTGGTCACCGTGGAGTTCGACGTCTTCCGCTCGAAGCTGCCCGGGTTTCAGGATTTCTTCAGCTTAAACAACGCCTTTCTTCTGGCCATTACGCTGGGAGTGACCAAGGTTCTGCACGAATTCGGGCACGGTCTGACCTGCAAGCACTTCGGCGGCGAATGCCACGAGATGGGCGTCATGATCCTGGTACTCACCCCCTGCCTGTACTGCAACGTCTCGGACTCCTGGATGTTGCCCAGCAAATGGCGGCGCGCGGCCATCGGCGCCGCGGGGATTTACGTCGAGGTCGTTTTGGCCTCCGCATGCACGTTCATCTGGTGGTTTACAGAACCTGGGTTTCTGCACTATCTCAGTCTGAACGTCATGTTCATCTCGTCGGTCAGTACGATTCTCTTCAACGCCAACCCGCTGCTCCGCTACGACGGGTACTACATCCTCGCCGACGTGGCCGAAATCCCCAACCTGCGGCAGAAGGCCACTTCCATTTTCAGCCGCAAGATGGGTCTCTGGTTTCTGGGGATCGAGCCGCCGGAGGATCCGTTTCTGCCCGAGCGAAACCAGATATTCTTCGCCCTCTACACCGTCGCCGCGGCCCTCTATCGCTGGGTCGTGGTGCTCTCGATTCTGTGGTTCTTGTACAAGGTCTTCGAGCCCTACGGCTTGCAGGTCGTCGGGCAGTTGATCACAGGGATGGCCCTGTACGGGTTGCTCTTTCAGCCGTTGTACAAACTGGTCAAGTTCTTCTATATACCGGGGAGGCTGGAAAAAGTGAAGAAGCCGCGGATGTACCTTTCGCTTTGCGGGTTGGGGTTGATCGTGGCGGGCGTGGTGTTCATCCCCCTGCCGCACCACGTCATGTGTACGCTGGAAATCCAGCCCCGCGATGCCGTTGCCGTTTACGTCGACACGGAAAGCACGCTGGAGGCGATCCACGTCAAACCGGGCCAAACGGTTGTCGGTCCGTCGTACGACGACCAGGGCAAGCTGGTGACCGAAGGCACGCCGCTGGCCGATATGAGCAACGTCGAGTTGGAGTTGGCCGTGGCGAGTCTGGAGGGCGACTTGGAGGAGATCGAGACGCGTCTGGAAGGACTCCAGCGGCAGCGCTTTCGCAACCCGGACGTTGTCGATCAGATTCCTGCCGCCGAAAAAACACGCGACATGCTGGAGAATCAACTGGCCCAAAGGAAGGAGGAACGGGAACGGCTCCGGCTGACCGCTCCGGCGGGCGGCGCGATCCTGCCTCCGCCCGAGATGTCCCAGCGGCAACAGTCCGAGGATTCGCTGAGCACCTGGTCGGGAACACCCCTGATGCCCCGGAACGTGGGCGCCACCCTGCCCGAGGGCACGCTCTTCTGCCAGGTGGGTGATCCGGCGAAGTACGAAGCCATCCTGGTGATCGATCAGGGCGACATCGAGTTCATTCGCGAGGTTTCCGAGGGGGAACTGGGCCAGGACGTGGAGATCAAGCTGGACGAGCTTCCGCACGATGTTCTCCTCGGCCGGATCGATCTGGTGGCCAGGGTCGATCTGAAGATCAGTTCCAACCGCCTTTCCACCAAGAGTGGCGGCGAATTGGCGACCACCACCGATCCGACCACCGGTGCCGAACGTCCGATGAGCACGTCCTACCAAGCCCGTGTCCCGCTGGACGACGTCGACCCCCCGTTGTGCCTCGGGCTACGCGGCCAGGCCAAGATCCATACGGCTCCGCAAACCCTCTGGCAGCGCATCTGGCGATTGCTCGTGCATACGTTCAATTTCCGGCTGTAGTGTTGCCCGGATTATTCATGACCTTGGGAAGTGCGTGGCACGCTGCCGTAGCTACACACACATGGATGATGCGGCCGAAACATGAACCCACCCCCTCACGCTCCCGCCGAACCTTGCCGCCGGGCAATCGGTGTGCGCGGGGTGGTCCAGGGGGTGGGGTTTCGCCCGTTCGTTTATAATCGGGCAATCGCACACGGACTGGCCGGTTGGGTCCGCAACGATGCCGATCGGGTGCGAATCGAAGTGCAGGGGGAGCGGACGGCCGTCGATGCCTTTGTCGAAGCGCTTCGCGACGGTCCGCCGCCGCAAGCCCGCGTCGATCGGGTGGACGTCGCCGAATTGCCGCTTCAAGACAGCCGCGCGGAACCGTTCGAGATTCGCGCCAGCGATCCGGCGGCCGCTCCGCAACCGACCATCCCGGCCGATCTGGCCACGTGCGCCGACTGCCTCGCCGAAATCCGCGACTCGGCACAGCGCCGGTTCGGCTACCCGTTTACCAATTGCACCAACTGCGGGCCGCGCTGGTCGATCATCGAGCGGTTGCCCTACGACCGGCCGTGGACGTCGATGGCCGGCTTCGAGATGTGTCCCGACTGCCGCGGGGAGTACGAGGATCCGACCAACCGGCGATTCCACGCCCAGCCGATCGGCTGCCCCCGCTGTGGGCCGGTGTTGGAGCTGTTCGATGGGCCTCCGAGCCCGTCGCCGGCGAACCCCCCAACCTCCCCGACGGGCTCGGAAGCCGATCGCACAACGGCGACGGGCTGGGAAGCCCATCGTACAACGGCGGCGGCCGAAGCGGTGATCGGCGGGCAAATTCTGGCGATCAAAGGGCTTGGCGGGTTCCAGTTGGTGGTCGATGCCACAAACGGAAAGGCCGTTGACGAGCTGCGCCGGCGTAAACATCGCCCCGACAAACCATTTGCCCTGATGATGGCCTCGATCAACGAGGTCCGCCGCCGCTGCCAGTTGTCCCAGGAAGAAGCCCAAGCCATCGCTTCCCCTCAAGCGCCCATCTTGCTGTTGCGGCAGCGCCAAGACGCGGACGCGACGACCGATATCGCCCCGGAGGTTGCTCCCGGCAATCCGTACCTCGGGGTCATGCTCCCCACTTCGCCGCTGCATCATTTGCTGATGGCCGAAATTGGTCGGCCGGTCGTCTGTACCAGCGGCAACCTATCGGAAGAGCCGATGGCGATCACCACCGAGGAGGCGCTGGAGCAACTCGGCAATGTCGCCGATCTGTTTCTAACGCACGACCGGCCGATCGTCCGACCCGTCGACGATTCGGTCGCGCGGATCGGACCCGACGGTTTGCAGGTGCTCCGTCGCGCACGGGGGTTCGCGCCGTTGCCGATCGACTTGCCGAGCCCGGGTCCGGTGGTGCTGGCCGTCGGTGGACACCTGAAGAATGCGGTAGCGTTGAGCCAGGGTGATCGAGCGGTTGTCAGTTCGCATGTCGGCGACCTGGACAACGCGCGGAGCGTGGAAGTCCATCGCCGGGCGATCGACGATTTGGTCGATTTCTTTGACGTCGTGCCCGAGCGGGTGGCCTGCGATTTGCATCCCGACTACGCATCGACCCGCCATGCCGAGGTGTTGGCCGCCCGTTGGAACGTGCCGCTGGTCCACGTGCAACACCATCACGCCCACGTGGCGGCCGGCATGATCGAACATCGGCTCGAAGGGCCCGCGCTGGGGTTCTCGTGGGACGGCACCGGTTACGGCCCCGACGGCACGGTCTGGGGCGGCGAAGCGCTTGTGTGTGACGGTGCCGATTCTCATCGCGCGGCCCACTTGCGAACTTTCCCTCTACCCGGCGGCGACCGGGCCGCGCGCGAGCCGCGTCGCTCGGCGCTGGGCGTGCTCTTCGAGATCTTCGGCGAAGACGCCGCGGAGTACGCGACCGATTGGTTTTCGCCGGCGGAGATCAGTCTCCTACTAAAGGCCCTTGCCGGGTCGCTGCAATCACCTCGCAGCAGCAGCATGGGACGGCTGTTCGACGCGGTCGCGGCCCTTTGTGGACTGCCCCGCCGAAGTAGTTTCGAGGGTCATGCGGCCATGGCGCTGGAGTTCGCCGCCGATGGTGACGTCGAGGAAGCCTATCCCCTGCCTATCTCGGACGATGAGCCGGCGGTAGCCGACTGGGAACCGCTGATCCGGGCCGTGCTGGCCGATCGGCTCGCCGGTGAACCGATCGGGCGGATCAGCGCACGCTTCCACAACGGTCTGGCCGAAATGGCCGTGGCGGTGGCCCGGCGCGAGGGCCGCCGCGATGTTGTCTTGACCGGCGGCTGCTTTCAAAATGCCCTGCTGACCGAACGTGTCCGGGGACGGTTGTTGCTCACCCGGCATAACGTGTACACTCATCGGTGTGTACCGCCCGGCGACGGCGGGCTCGCGTTGGGACAACTGGCGGTTGCCATCCGCTCCTTCGAGGGATAAGCTCATGTGCCTCGGTATTCCCGGAAAGATTACAGAAGTTTACCAGCAGGACGATCTGCCGATGGGGAAGGTCGAGTTCGGCGGGATTGCCAAGGAGGTATGCCTGGCCTACACACCGGAGGCCGAGGTCGGCCAATACGTGATCGTCCACGTAGGATTCGCAATCAGCCAGATCGACGAAGCCGAGGCGGAGGAGATCTTTTCGTATCTCGAAGAGATCGGCCAGCAGTGTGACCCGCCGGGCGACCGGCCATGAAGTACATCGACGAATACCGCGATCCGGAGAAAGCCCGGCGTTACGTCGAGGCGATCCGCCGGATGACCACCCGGCCGTGGAGCATTATGGAGGTGTGCGGCGGGCAAACGCATTCGATCATCCGCTTCGCCATCGACGAGGCCCTGCCGCCGGAGATCACGCTGATTCACGGCCCCGGATGCCCGGTCTGCGTAACGCCGATCGAACGGATCGACAAAGCGATCGCCGTGGCTTCTCGGCCGGAAGTGATCCTCTGTTCGTTCGGCGACATGCTCCGTGTCCCCGGTTCGCACAAGGATCTTCTGACGGTCAAATCGGAAGGCGCCGACGTGCGGATCGTCTATTCGCCGATGGATGCCCTGGCGCTTGCCCGAGGGAACCCCGATCGGCAAGTGGTCTTTTTCGCCGTGGGGTTCGAGACGACCGCTCCGGCCAACGCGATGGCCGTGGCGCAGGCCGCACGGCTGGGCGTGGAGAACTTCTCGGTGCTGGTTTCCCATGTGCTGGTCCCCCCGGCCATTGGCGCGGTGCTCGACTCGCCGGCCAGTCGCGTGCAGGGATTTCTGGCCGCCGGACATGTCTGTGCGGTGATGGGAACGGCCGAGTACGAATCGATCGCCCGTTACTATCACGTACCGATTGTCGTCACCGGTTTCGAGCCTTTGGATATCCTCCAAGGTATTGCGATGTGCGTGGGGCAGCTCGAGCGGGGCCGCGCGGAGGTGGAGAACCAGTACACCCGGGCGGTTCGTCCCGAGGGTAACGTGCCGGCCGTCGCGCAGATCGAGAAGGTCTTTCAGCCAACCGACCGCAAATGGCGTGGCATCGGCGAGATTCCCCGCAGCGGTCTGGCGCTGCGCGAGGAGTTTGCGGCGTGGGACGCCGAGCGCCGCTTCGCCTTGGAGCACATCACGGCCGAGGAACCGAGCCAGTGTATCGCCGGCGAAGTCCTTCAGGGCCACAAGAAACCTCACGAGTGTCCGGCGTTCGCCGACCCCTGCATGCCGGACCGTCCGCTGGGCGCGCCGATGGTCTCGGCCGAAGGCGCCTGCGCGGCCTACTATCGGTATCGGCGCCACACGGAAGGACAACGGGAGCCAACATGAGCGACGAATCCTCGCGAGATGTCCAGCCGAGTTGCCCTCTGCCGCTAAGCGATCATGCGACCGTACAGATGGCCCACGGCGGCGGCGGGCGGGTCATGCAGCAGTTGATCGAGGGGCTCTTTCTGCCGGAATTTGCCGCCAGGGAAGAAGAATCTCGCGCCAATCCATCGCCCCCACACGATAGTGCCGTGTTGGAGTTGGGCGGGACCCGCCTGGCCTTTACCACCGACACGTTCGTGGTCAGCCCTTTGTTCTTTCCCGGCGGCGACATCGGGCGTTTGGCCGTGCATGGCACGGTCAACGATCTGGCCATGGCCGGGGCTCGACCCGTGGCCCTTAGCGTGGGAGTGATCCTCGAAGAGGGATTTTCGATGGAGACACTTCGCCTGATCGTCCATTCGATGGGTCAGACTGCCCGGGAAGTGGGCGTGCCGATCGTCACCGGCGATACCAAGGTCGTGGATCGTGGCAAGGGAGACGGGATCTTCATCAACACGGCGGGGATCGGCCTGATACCGCCGGGTGTGTCCATTTCCCCCGAACACGTTACGCCAGGCGATGCGGTGATCGTCAGCGGTGATCTGGGCCGCCACGGGATCGCCATCATGTCAGTTCGCGAGGGCCTGGCGTTTGAGGGGGCTCTGCAAAGCGATTGCGCGTCGTTGGCCGCGATGGTCGAATCCCTCCTGGTGGCCGAGGCGGGCGATGTCCATTGCCTTCGCGATCTAACGCGGGGTGGGTTGGCCGCGGCGTTAAACGAAATTGCCGGCGCAGCGGGCGTGGGAATCGAGTTGCACGAAGCCTCGATCCCCGTGGCCGAGCCGGTCGCCGCCGCCTGCGAGTTGTTGGGGCTCGATCCGCTGTATACGGCCAACGAAGGTCGCCTGGTGGCCTTTGTGCCGGCCGAGGCCGCCGATCGGGCCCTGGAAGTGATGCGGCAGCATTCCGCGGCCCGCCCGGCGGTGATCGGTACCGTGACGGACCACCATCCCGGTTGTGTCGAAGTGGTCGGCCTGCTCGGCGGCCGGCGCATCATCGATCTGCTGTCGGGAGAACAAATGCCGCGGATTTGCTAGCAATGCTAGCATGAAGAGGCGGGGGGCAACGCCGTTGCCGGCCGAAGAGTTCGGGGGCACTCAGTGGACTTCGATCAGGTTGGTCAACCGGCTTCCGCCGGGGACCGCCATGGCGGCTTGCTGGGCGAGCTGTTTGCAGTAGTAAGTCTCGCAATGCCCTCGGAGCAGTACGCCGCTTCGGCCGACTTCGACGGAAAGATTCCGGACGCCGCCATCGGTTTCCCGAACGACGACCCGCTCGATGGCCGCAGCCAATTCGTCGACTTCCGTCATGGGCTGCCGCGCGAGTCCGATCACCGCCTCGTCGACCACCGGAGCGACCCGCCGGTCGCGAACCGAGGATTCCATGAGTTCCTCCCTGACTGTTGCCCGGACGGCAAATCCGTTACCCTCCGGCAGGCAACCCTCGAAGGAACGTCCATGTCCCGCTTCCACTTGGCCACAAGCGGTTCGGAGCCGCCCGAGCCCAAAACACCGCTGGATCTACTCGACGCGTTTATTGGACGTCAATGGAGTTGACCACCTCAACGCCCGTGCAAACGGCCCGAACCACTTCCTGGGCCAGTTGTTTGTGATAGAAGCTGGAGACGACTCCGGAGATGCAAAGGGAGCCGCTGCGCTGCTCGACCTGCAAGTCGCGCAGTTCAAAGATGGGGCTACCGGCCAATGCCTTTTGCGCCCGTGGTTCAACTTTGCCCGGCGATATCTCGGCCATGAGATTCTTGGGCCCCTTCCTTGGTCAATAATCCGTGGTCCTGGAAGCCGAGGCCTCAAGAGCACAAGCAATCCTTCGCGAGACTTGACTGGCGCTTCACTAGAAGAGAAGGATGAGCAATGCGCGTGCGCCCGAGTCGACTGTCTCGCTTCGTTATCCTTTTCGCCCTGTTACTCCCAAAAAAACGTCGCGGCTGCTAGCCGAAAGACTTCTTGTCGCCGGCCACACACTGCTTCGCACCCGAGACGAGTAAGTCGAATTTAATCGCAACGCCGCTTTGAAGTCAACCCCCAATTGTGGAAAACACGATACCGGGCCGTCTACTCGGGGATGTCCAGTTTGCCGACCGACTGGAGATAGGCCACCACTTCGTCGGCCAGAACTTCGGCCGACTTGCCGTCGGCGTCGAGGATCAATTCGGCGTTCTCCGGTGCCTCGTACGGATCGTCCAATCCGGTGAACCCTTTGATTTCTCCCGCCCGGGCTTTCTTGTACAGGCCCTTGGGATCCCTCGCTTCGCATACCTCTAACGGGGCATCCACGAAAACCTCGATGAAGTCCCCCCCGGCCAGCGTATCGCGGATCCGGTCACGGTGAACTCGATACGGACTGATAAATGCCGTCAGGGCGATGGTTCCCGCGTCGCAAAACAGCCGGGCCACGGCTCCAATGCGTCGGATGTTCTCCTCCCGATCTTGGGCGGAGAATCCCAGACCGAAACGCCGGGCAAACTCCTCGCCATGCACCTCCACCAGCGGCGCCGGCGCGGCGTTGAGGTGAAGGCCGTGACGGGTATTGTCGCCGTCGAGCACGGCGCTGTGTTTGCCCAGGGCATGAAGCTTGTGGTCGACCAAATTGGCCACGGTGCTTTTGCCGCTGGCGCTAAGCCCGGTAAACCAGACGACGCACCCTTGATTGCCGTTGAGATGCTCATGCTGACTTCGGGAGACAGCCCGTTCGTGCCAGAAAACTTCCACCCGCTGATCGTCGGTCATTCTAGAGGTTCCTCTTGGGTTCGCCGACGAGGCGCGATGACCGTTCTTACCACGGAAATCGACGCCTTCGGTTCCTCGCTCGCGCTTCGGACTGCTAGCAGCCCGTGTCCGGGAAACATGCGAAACGCCCAATGATAGTTCCAGGCCGCTGTTGAGGCAATGAGAGATTTATCCGGGGAGTTTTTCGACTGATCCGCCGGAATCTCCAAGAGCCGGGGACCCTGCTGCCGGGTGGTTTTTTGCCGCGGGGGTTCGCCCGGTCTCTCTCTTGGATCTCACTGCTATCATGGCAAGGCCGACGTGTTCCGTTTGAGCGAAGCCCCCTAGAATGCCTGTCCCGTCCGACTCCACCCCCCGAAATCCGGTCGTGATACGGGGGTGCTCGATGACGCCTCACTGGGGTCGTCAGCATCGAAGCACGACGGTATAATACCGCGCTTTTGACGGAATCTCCGTCCGATACGTCCTGCATCCTCGTCTTCCCGCAATGTTGGAGAACCCCTCCGCATGAGTCAGACTGATACGCTCCCGTCGGATTCTTCAAAGCTGTCGTCGGCCAGCGGGCTAACGGCCCAGCAGCTCCACGACAAGTGCCTCGCCTTGGCCAAGAACGTCTGGTGGAGTTGGCACCCGGAAGTGATCAACCTGTTTCGCGATCTAGACCCCATCCGATGGCGCCAGTTGGGACATAATCCGATTGCCCTGTTGCTGGAATTCACGCCGGAGCGACTCGAAGCTCGGGCGGCGGAGTTGGTGCTCTACAGCCGAATCAACCACGCCTACCGGCAACTCAAGCAATATCTGGCCGAGACGCTCTTGTGGAGCAAGACCCACGCCGGTGTGCTGGGGTCCAAGCCGGTCGCCTATTTCTCGCTGGAATTCGGCATCCATGAGTCGATTCCCATCTACTCGGGTGGTTTGGGCGTTTTGTCGGGCGACCACATCAAGAGTGCCAGCGGGTTGGGGGTGCCGTTGGTGGCCATCGGGCTCTTTTATAGCCAGGGTTACTTCAAGCAGCATCTCGACTCCGAGGGTTATCAGGGCGAGGAGTACCTCGATACCCGGGTTGAAACGTTGCCCATGGAACCGGCCGTGGCCCCCGACGGAAAACCGATCACCGTCGAGATCCCCACGCGAACCGGTATGCTCCAGGCCAAAGTTTGGCTGATGCGGGTCGGCCGCGTCCGGCTTTACCTGTTGGATTGCGACGTCGAAGGCAACAGCCCGGAAGATCGCGAACTGACCGCCCGGCTCTATGGAGGCGACAACCGCACGCGAATCCGCCAGGAAGTCGTCTGCGGCGTGGGCGGGGTTCGCGCACTCAAGGCCTTGGGAATTACCCCGGGTGTCTACCATCTCAACGAGGGGCACAGCGCGTTTGCCACCTTGGAAGTAATCCGCGAGCGGATGCACGAAGACGGGATGAGTTTCGACGACGCCCTGCGCGACGTTGCCCAACACACGGTCTTCACGACCCATACGCCGGTACCGGCCGGGCACGATCGTTTCGACGGCGGATTGATCGAAGAGCACCTGGGGCCAGTACGCGACGGGCTGGGTATCTCGTTCGAGCAACTCATGGGCCTGGGACGCGTCGAGCCGCAAAACGATCAAGAATCCTTCTGCATGACGGTGCTGGGCCTGAAACTCTCGCGCCGGGCTAACGCGGTGAGTTGCTTGCACGGCCACGTGACTCGCCGCATGTGGGCCCATCTGTGGCCCTGGCGCGTGGAAGAAGAAATCCCCATCGGCCACATCACCAACGGCGTGCATCTACCCAGTTGGCTTGCCTGGCAGATGCACTTGCTCTACGACCGCTGTTTCGCGGCCGATTGGTTCGACCGCATGGGCGAACCCGAAACTTGGGAAGGGATTCATAACGTCGATCCCGGTGAGCTGTGGGAAACACACCATGCGCTGAAGAACCTGCTGTTGACGTTCGTCCGTCGCCGAGTAAGCCGGCAGTGCCGCCGCCGCGGTGAAGACGACGAGGCGGTCGAAGCCGCCCGAAACATTCTCGACCCGAATATCCTCACCATCGGGTTCGCCCGGCGCTTCGCCACCTACAAGCGGGCCGACCTGCTGATGACCGATCCGGACCGGCTCGACGCCATGGTCAACGATCCCCAACGGCCGATGCAGGTGATCTTTGCCGGCAAGGCCCACCCGGCCGACGAGCCGGGTAAGCAGTTGATCAAGCGAATCGCCAACCTCCGGCACGACCCGCGGTTCGCCAACCGGATCACGTTCGTCGAGGACTACGACATCAACGTCTGCCGCCACTTGATCCAGGGGGTCGACGTCTGGCTGAACAATCCCCGCCGTCCCTTGGAAGCGTCCGGGACCAGCGGCGAGAAGGCCGTCTACAACGGCGCGCTCAACCTCTCGGCGCTCGACGGATGGTGGGCGGAAGCCTACGACGGATCGAACGGTTTTGCCATCGGCAAAGGAACCCACCACGTCTCCGACGAAATCACCGATACGCGCGACGCGGCCTATCTCTTCCGTGTCTTGGAGGAGGAAGTCATCCCCCTGTATTACGATCGCGACGACGATGGTCTGCCGCAACAGTGGATCAAGCGGATGATGAACTCGATCAGCTCGTTGGCCTGGCGGTTTAGTGCCCATCGGATGGTGGCCGATTACGTTCGGTCGGCGTATCTCCCGGCCGCCGGCGGGTTGAGTTGCGACATGAATATCCGCTAGAAGCCCGTTGAAGAAGTAACCCCATGAACATTCTCGTTGTCATCGGTCATCAGAACCAGGAGAGTTTCTGTCACGCGATTGCCCGAACGGCCGTCGACGCACTTCGCTCGGCCGGTCACGAGGTCGTCTATCATGACCTCTACGCCGAACGGTTCGATCCCGTCCTGCCGCAAGAGGAGATCCCTCGCGACGCCAATCTCCCCCCAGCCATTCGCCGCCACTGCGACGAAGTGACGGCTGCCGACGGTTACCTCATCGTGCATCCCAACTGGTGGGCCCAGCCGCCGGCCATACTCAAGGGATGGGTTGATCGGGTGTTCCGCCAGGGCGTCGTGTATGCCTTCGGCGAAGACGGATCGATCGACGGCTTTCTCAAGGGCAAGACGGCGTTGGTGCTGACCACCTCCAACACACCCCGTGACGTCGAAATGCAGTTGTTCGGCGATCCGCTGGAAAACCTTTGGAACGCCTGCATCTTCGGGTTCTGCGGTGTTGAGGATTTTCATCGCCGCAACTTCGAGTCGATCATTATGAGCACGTCCGAGCAACGCGCCGATTGGCTGGCGGAGACCGGGCGGTTGATCGAGAAGCACTTCCCGACCCCCGGATAGCGCGGGTTGTCCGCCGAAAAGTGGTAGCAGATGGGTATAATGGAGATGTCGGCCATAGCTCGCCCGGTTGAGATCTTTCATGGAAAACGGCCCCACCGCACCTGCCGCCACAACTCGCAGCGCCGAATCCCTTGCTCTGTCGGATGATCACCACGGGCCACGCTCGCCGATCCGGCTGCTTCTGGCCTGCACCGGTTGGCCCAGCGGACTGATCGATTTGGCCAGTTGGGCCAGTCGCCGGAATCTGGCCAAGGCCGTCGTCTTTCAGATGCAGCCCGGCCCACCGTTCCAACTCGACCCGGCCATCACGAAATGGGCTCAACACCTGCCGAGCTCGGCCGTGCGGGAGGCGATGCTGGAGGTGGGTAGTGAGTTTATCCGCAAGTTGATCGAGTGGCGGCCGCATGTCGTGGGGTTTCGCGTCGAAGGCGAGAGTCTCCAGCCGGTGCGACGGTTCATCCGGGCCGTGCGATGGTTCTGCGATACGGAGATCGTTCTCGGCGGTCCCACCGCAAGTAGCCATCCGCGGGAAGTACTCCACTCCAGCGGTGCCGACTATGTGTTCGACGGCGAGGCCGAGGAACCGCTTGCCCAGTGGCTCCGGCTGGCCCGATTGCGCAACTCGGTCGACCGGCAGCCGGAGATTCCCGGCCTGACCTACCGCTACGGCGGCAGGGTGTATCACAACACGCTCCCCCGTGACGGATACGAACGAAACGCACTCGATGCGGGAGAGGCCCTGGGCACGCGATTCGGCAAGCAAGTACGGCAATGGATTCGTCCCCACGCGCCGACCGAACTGATCGCCGCCAATCGGCTCGACTGGTCGCTGTTGGAAAACTTCCGCCGCCCGAACGATAGCCTCTACTTCACCGCCGGCCGGGGATGTCCCGGGGTGTGTACGTTCTGCGCGAAGTTGCACGGCACCGAGGTGCGAACCAAGAGCGCCGAACAACTGATCGAGGAGATCGAAGCGGCCAACGCCCGGGTGGCCGCCGGTGCGCTCGTGGTGACCCAATGGCGATTGTTCGAACACGTCGACGATCCCGCATGGCGCGACGGCGATCCCCCCCGACGCGACAAGCGGGTCGCGTGGGCCGCCGTCTACGACGAGGATTTCTTCCTCAAACGCCGCCGGGCGATCGAGTTTTTCGAGCTCTGGGCGAGAAATCCTCTGCGGCACCGTTATCGCATCAGCGTGCAAACCAATCCCGTTTCGTTACTCACTTCGGCGGGACGGGTTCACGGCGAGCTGCTGGAGTGGATCGACCGAGTCAAGCCGATGGTGCAATTGGGAGCCGAATCGTTTCATCGGAATCTGCTCACGCGATGGCGAAAGCGCCACAACGTGGACCAACTCGACACGGTGCTCAACGCCCTGGACCACACGCGACAGGACTACACCGCGTTCCAACTGCTCACCGACTTCGAGACCACGCCGGACGAGCTGGTGGAGACATTGCGGCGGCTGATTGTGGCCGCGTTTTCACATCGCCGGATGCGAATCGCCGCCAGTCCCTACACCATTCCGCTTTACGAATCGCCGGCGCGACGGCGGCTGGAACTCGAGGGGAAGTTGCCGCCGGGACGTGTCCGCGATTTCACCGACTACCAGCGTCCGCAACCTGAGTGGATGGACCCCCTGGCCGCCGAGTTGGCCGATCTGGCCGACGCCGAGTTGCAGTGGGCGCTCGATCCGCGCCGGCGCGACACCGCATTGACGACCGCAATGGAGGCCGTCCTGGAGAAAATCCGCTCGGTGGATCAAGGCGATGCCTCGGCGCGCCGTCTGCTCGATCAGGCCGAACAGGCCATGAACCAGATCCGCGACGCCCGGTTTCAGTGGACGGAATCCTGATCGAGGCAATTCCGAAAACCGCGACGGCTGTTCTTAGCTCCGTCGATTGGCCAGATCCCGGTAGTACGCGTCGAACGCTTGGATCGTCGGCGACGATTTGGGGCC
>CAYUIQ010000155.1:0-21766 GCA_964444795.1 uncultured Planctomycetaceae bacterium | reverse complement strand
CTTCGGCTGGGCGTTAAACAAGTCAATGTAGGCCACGGGCGGTCAACCCACAAGGATTAGCGGCCGAAATTCACCACCGCCGAATGCTACTGGCCGAGTTAGTCCCAAAGAGGTAGACTGATGGCTACCGCGAGACGTTCTCTTTCTCCTCATCCCCCAATTCCAAGAAGTCCACAACGTGACAATCCTCGTTATCAACGCCGGTTCCAGCAGCGTGAAGTTCGGGCTGTTCGATTTCGATTCCCTCGAACCGGTCGCCCGGGGGCTGCTCGACTGGGGTGGGAAGAAGAGCCGGGCAACCGTCACCCTGCGTCCCAGTGAGGGGGCCGAAATGCAAGCGGAAGTCGACGCGCCCGACTACCGTGCCGGCGTGGTCCACGCACTGCGGATGCTCGCCGACATGGGTTCGGCCGGCGATCACCGGGAGATGTCGCCCATTCGATTTGTCGGCCATCGGTTGATCCACGGCGGGGAGGAAATCCGGCAGCCCGTACGGATCGACGCCGACGTCAAAGAGGTCATCGCCCGATACACGCATCTCGCACCGCTGCATATTCCGGCCGGCATGGAAGCGATCGAAGCAACCGAGGCGGCGCTGCCGGAGGTGCCCCAGGTGGGACTCTTCGACACGGCCTTCTTCGGCCCGATTCCGCCGGCCGCTTATCTTTATCCGCTGCCCTACGCGTGGTATGAAGATTGGGGCATCCGCCGCTACGGATTTCACGGCACCAGCCACGCCTATTGCACCGAACGGGCCACGGAAATGCTCCGGCGTGACCAAGACGACGCGCGGCTGGTCATCTGCCACCTCGGGCAAGGCAGCTCGGCCACGGCCGTCCGCGGCGGTCAGGCGGTGACCAATACGATGGGCTTTACACCCCTGGAAGGGTTTATGATGGGAACCCGGTCGGGAACCGTCGATCCGGGAATCCTGCTCTATGTGCAACGCGAACACGGTCTCTCGGCCGAGCAACTCGACGAGGTTTTGCACAAGCAGTCGGGCCTGTTGGGTATCTCGGGCCTTTCGAGCGATTTCCGCCAAGTCGAGGCGGCCGCCGCCGAAGGGCACCAGCGGGCGCAACTGGCCCTGGAAGTCTACGCCCATCGAGTGCGAGAGATGATCGGCTCGCTGGCCGTCACCCTCGGCGGTCTCGACGCCCTGGTCTTCACCGGCGGCATCGGCGAGAATTCCATTTGGCTGCGGCAGCAAGTCTGCCGGGGATTGGAATGCCTCGGTCTGCATCTCGACGAAACACGAAACGTCGGCTGTCATCCCGACGTCGACGTCGCCGCCGACGATTCCCCCAACCGTATCCTTGTCGTCCACACCCGCGAAGACTATCTGATCGCCCGCGAAGCGCGGCGGTTGGTGGTGGAGTTGGCGTAGGCATACTTCACAACCTGAGGTGGACTGTGGGGCTTCGCGTAAACGCCATACCCCCCCCGCGAGTGGCATTCGAACACGGTCCTCTAGTCGAATCTTGCGCAGTTTTCTGGAGGGGATCGGCCTTAAATCATCCAATTAACGGTGTTTAATCCACCTTTGCGCGGTATACTTGCGGTCAAAGCGTCTACTGGCCGAACCTACGGGTAGGCAACCAACCCCGAGACAGACGGATGTTGATTGAATTTCGAGTTGAAAACCACCGATCGTTACGCGACGAACAGGCGCTAACGATGACAGCCGGTCGTATCGGCAAATCGTCCGATCCGCGGCCGCGTAGCGTTGCCGGTCATGGCGAGAAACTGCTCCCGGCCGCCGTGATCTACGGCGCCAATGCCAGCGGCAAGAGCAATGTGCTGGCTGCGATGGCCTTCATGTACGAAGCCGTTTTCTTCTCGCACCGACATTGGGAGCCCGAGGGTGGTATTCCTCGATCCGCTTTTGCGTGGGGCGGTAAACGCAATGAATCGTCGATGTTTGAAGCTTCGTTCTTGGTCGAGGAAACCAAGTATGTCTATGGATTCGCTGCAGACGACGAAGTCGTAGAGGAAGAGTGGCTATTTGCCTGGCCCAACAAGCGCAAGCAAACGTGGTTCGAACGGGAAGGCAATCGGTTTAAGTTTGGTGATCACTTAAAGGGGCCAAACGACGTCGTTAAAGAAGTCACTCGTTCCAACGCACTGTTTCTTTCCGCTGCCGCTCAACTCGGACATGAACAGCTTAGTTCCCTTTACTCTTGGTTTGGCGGGATCCGCCGCGAAAACATTCCAGGTCGGGGATCTTCAACGCTCGAACAGGCGTTTGAGCGACAACAGATACTATCCGCGTTTGACGATGAGGAGCCTTCATTTATTCAGGGGGACGAAGCAAACGACACTTTGGCGGCGCGTATTCGGCGGCTCCTAAGAGAGGCTGACACCGGTATTGCTGACATAAAGAGAGATTTGGAGTATCGGGAGTCCCGAGGTCGAATCCGTACTCTGCTCCAACACCAAGCCGGCGACGATAACTCTTGGTTGGATCTGGAGGAAGAGTCGGAAGGAACAAAGACGCTTTTTCAAATGGCGCCCTCAGTGTTTCGGACTCTCGACTCAGGCGGCCTCTTGCTTATCGATGAACTGGAATCCAGCCTGCATCCCTCGCTTGGAGCGGCTATCGTGAAGATGTTTAACTCGCCGGCGATGAACCCCAACAATGCCCAAATCGTGTTCACGACGCATGACACGAACCTGTTGGGCACGACGCTTGGTGAACCGCCGCTGCGGCGCGATCAGGTATGGTTTACGGAGAAGGATGAGGAAGGTGCCTCGAAGCTCTATCCGTTGACGGATTATAAACCCCGCAAGGCGGAAAATCTGGAGCGTGGGTATTTGCAGGGAAGATACGGCGCCATTCCGTTTCTCGGTGACATCGAGTGGATAACGGAGTAAAGCGCCGTGAGAAAACGAGACCGAGAGCGTCGCACGGCCAGACGGGCTCCGTACAAAGACTCCAAGCCGCTTATCTTGGTCGTTACGGAGGGGGAAGTAACCGAGCCGGAATATCTGGACGGTTTCAAGAAAGCCGCCAAGAATCCGCGAGTGGAAATCAAAGTCGTAGGCGGCGCTGGTGTTCCGAAGACGATTGTTGAAGTCGCGAAAGATCGCAAGAAAGGGGCAGAGAAGCGAGCCCGGCGTGAGAATGACGAAAACCTCCGTTATGACGAAGTGTGGTGTGTCTTCGACATTGACAACCACCCGAACATCCCCGACGCGAAGCAAATGGCGCGAGGCAACGGCCTGGAACTCGCCATTTCAAACCCGTGTTTTGAGCTTTGGCTGTGGTTGCATTTCGCCGATCAACCGGGCATGCAGGATCGACATCGTTTACAGAGCATGATGAAAAAACACATCCCCGGCTACAACAAGCATGTCGACTACTCCGACTACGCCCCCGGATACGACGAGGCCGTCAAGCGGGCGTCACGTTTGGATGAAAATGCCGAGTTGGATAACGACGAAGGGCGAAATCCGACAACGGGCGTCTGGCGACTGACGGAGAGTATTCGCTCCGACAAGTAATCCACCCGAAAGCAAGGTCGGTGCTGAAGGAAACAAACCCCACGTCCTGAAAGGACCCGTTGCGATGAAAAGAACCATCTTTCTTGCCGTCTTCTTGGCCCTTCTCTCGATCTCCGGAGGCACTCGCGCGGAGGACGTCGACGTGCCGATTCAGAAACGCTTCAGCGGCGGTCACGGCGGAGTTCGCACGGCCGGGCAACAGGTGATCGGCGATGCCGAAACGTGGGAAACCCTTTGGAAGAAGATCCACCGTACGCGTACTCCGGCGCCGAAACTGCCCGACGTCGACTTCGAGAAGCAGACGGTCATCGCCGTCTTCATGGGCGAGCGGACCAGCGGCGGGTACGGGATCCGTGTCACTTCGGTCACGGAAACGGCCAAGGAAATCGTCGTGAGCATCGCCCGGCGGTCACCACCGCCCGGGGCGATGACGATCTCGGTGATGACCCAACCGTACGACATGGTGGTCGTAGCAAAATCGGACAAGCCGGTCCGTTTCGGCGCTCGCCAACGTCCGCCCGCCGCCGGCGCGGCGTTCGGGTCGATCGAGATTCGCCAGTCGGGCGGATTCGCCGGCGTATCGAACCGCTGCACGATTCGCGGCGACGGCACCTTCGAGTTCCAACGGCAACGGCCCCCCAAGACGATCAAAGGCAAACTGCCCGAGGAGAATCTGGTCGCACTCTCCGCGGCGATTGCCGAACAAGACTGGAAGGCCGTTCCGCCCAAGATGATAACGCGCCGCGCGGCCGATCTGTTCATGTACGACATCACGATCCGCACCCCCGGCAAGACGCACCACGTCGTTTGCGACGACATGAGCGCCCGGAAAGTGCCGGCCCTGAAGGCGATCGTTCGGGCGATGGTGGTGGCGCAATCGGGAAAGCGGCCGGTGCGGTAGGTTGGGCGAATACGATGGGTGCCGTGGGCGGCTTGCCCGCCCTTGCCGAAGCGCTGAAAGACAAGGGCGGGCAAGCCGTCCATGGCGCCCCGTTCTCACATGCATGCACTCTTTCACCGCCCCGACACCACCACTTTCCACTCGTTCTCGCCCTCCTTGGCCAGGTGAAACTCCCCTTCCTCGCGTTGCCCTTCGCGCCGCACGGTCACGCGATACGTGCCGTGAAAACCGCGCAACGCGTAGCGTCCGGCCGCGTCGGTCTTGCCGGCGGTGCGGGTGTGCCATTGGGTATGGATGAGGTGTTTCAACTGCTCGTACACCGGCTTGGGCGAAAGGTCGGCCCGTAACATGCCGCCGCCGGGGAGCCAGGAACCGTGGTCGCAAAGGTCCCACCAGGTGACGGCCATCACGGCCGGATGGGCGAAACACGTGCGGTAGAATTTCACTGCGTAGTCGGCCTGCGTTGTCTCGTTCCAAACGGCCCCCGGATGCCCATCGGCCATCGGCTTGCCGCCCGAGGCGGGCGTAAACTCGGTGATGTGCAGTTCCTTGCCCAACGTGGCGTAACGGTCGAGCACCCGCCCGACGCGATCCAAGGGAAACCGCATCGTCCGCGGTTCGTGGGCTTGGATGCCGATCCCGTCGAATGGCACACCATCGGCCTTAGCCTTGGTGAGCAACTCGAAAAACGGCGGATGACCGTTGGCCATGACGTAATAATCGTTGACGATCAAGTAAGCGTCCGGATCGGCTTGCCGCGCCCAACGGTACGGTTCGTCGATTTTCGGCTCGGCCAGGTGCGACGGTTCGTTGACGACTTCCCAAAACTCGATCGAATCGTCGTAACGGTCCATAATGTCGACAACCCGCTGACGTTGGATCTCGGGCGACGGCTGTCCGTCGGACCAGCGAGGTACGCCGGCCTGATTCCCCCACAACAACGGGTGCCCCTTGCAGCGGATCCCCCGCTCGGCACACCAGGCGACTACCTTGTCCGTATAGTCGTACCGCGGCCGGCCACGCTGGGGTTCGTAACTTCGCCAGTAGAAACCGACCGTGGCCGCGTTGAAGAGTTCCTCGAAGCGTTTCTTATAGGCCGCGTTCTTCGCGTCGGTCGGGTAACGATCGAACATGTAGATATTGCAGCCGAAGAGGAAATCGTGGCGGACCAGTTCGACCTCGACCTCGGCGCCGGCCAGCGGACGTCCGGCGGAATCGACGACGCGGATCGTGGCGTCCGACTTGCGATGCCGCTCGATCCGCGCATCGCACGAAGCCAACAAGTCGGTCTCGATGCGGCGCATTTCCGCGGCCATTTCCTCGGGCGCGGCGATTTGGGGATCGGCCGCTCCCGCAATCGGCCGAATGGTGAACCGGTCGACGTAGAGGTTCCGGTCCTCGTCTTGGTAAACCATGTCGTTGAGAAAAGCGACCGAAATTTCGTGTAGCCCGGCGGACACGCGGATCGTGAACTTGAAATCGGCCGGATCGGGCGTCTCGACCGTCACCCGCTTGGCTATATGGCCGTCGACCACCAGGGCCATCTCGGGCCACTTGCCCGCGGCCGGGCTCCCGTGGGCTCGGACCACGACCTCGTAACCGGCCGCATCGGCGAAACGCAAGGTCTGGCCCACGCGGCCCTCGGACCACAAGTTCCAAACGCCCGGCGTTTGCTCCCGGCCTACCGTCCGCGCGGCAGCCCGTTCGGCCTCGATCACCACGTCGGGGCGAGCCGAGGCGATCGTCATTCCCCCCATTGTAAGGGCGAGTCCGATAGCGAACCGGTTTATCATGGTCCCTCTCCGTTGGTGTGGCAGTGCAGTTTCGTGGCAAACCCGGTCGGCGACGGGCAGTCCGGTCTGCCCAAATGCTATCGAATAAGGTATCATTTCTTGCGAGCCGATGCACGAATCCCTCGGCCCGCGGAGTTCAACAGGGAGAGTCCGATGGTCAGGCCGCTGAACACAATCAATCAATTCCTGGGCACGATTCTCGCATTGGCGGTCGTCGGCCTGATTGCCACGGCCGGCTATTTTGGCTATCGGGCCTACTACGCCGACGAGTGGAAATACCAGGATACGCAGAAGGAGTTGGACGAGGCGAACGCCCAGATCGACCAACTCAAGGCGGAATCGGCGGTCAAGGACCAGGAGATTGCTCGGCTCGATACGGCGGTTCGCCTTCTGAAAGTCGATCATCGCATTGCCTGGCTGGAGGTCACCGATCGACGGGAGGTGCCGGCGGCCGTTCCCGCCGAAGAACCGAAGGTGTACACGTTCTTCGATTTTGTCGAACTCGATCACGAGGCCAAGCCGATCCCCGACTCGCGTCTTCCGCTGAAGATCGAGGGCGACGTGGTGTACGTGGACGGGCTGGTAGTGAAGTATCTCGACGAGCACATCGAGAAGGGCGACCCGTTGCGCTCGACCTCGGCGTTTCTCTTCCGCCGGGTGTTCGGCGAATCGCAGGCGCCGGTCGATGGTGAACTGATCGACCCCGAGGGCAAGCGACCGAAGGCCTATCAGAGCGGCGGCAAGATGTCGGCCTTCGAGGCGGAGATCTGGAAGAACTTCTGGGATATCGCCAACGACCCGGAGAAGGCTAAGCAGGCCGGCGTCCGCGCGGCCCACGGCGAGGCGGTCTCGATGAAACTCGTTCCCGGCAAGCGTTACCGGGTCGAACTTCGCGCCTCGGCCGGCGTCAGCATCGTTCCCGACGGCGATGTCCCCGTGCCGCTGACCGGCACGCTCTAGGGCGTTTATTCCGGTCCTTCGCGCCCGGAGTGTTCCATGAACCACCCCAAACCGTCGACGGATCAGCGCGACCGCCTGCGGCGGTTGTTGGCGGAATACGAACTGCCTCGCGCGGAGCTTCATCGGATGGTCCAGCTCATGCAGTTGCTGGCCGAGTTACCGCCGCCCCCCGATCCGGGAAGCCATTTTCCTCGCTTTGCCGCATTGCGGGAGGCGTTTCGCCAAGCCATGACGGGCGACGACGCGGATGCCGTGGAGGAGGCGTTTCTCGGTCTTTATGCCCACCTGCACATGCATGAGTCGCCCTACACGAAGGAGGAGCGCACTCGCATGGACGAAACCGGCGGCTACTGGTCGCACGCCGGTGGTATCGCCCCCATTGTCAAGGCCGCGCCCTACATCCGATCCGACACGGTCAGCGCCGACTACGGCGCCGGAAACGGTCTGCAAGGCCTGCTGCTGCAGAAGCTCTATCCGCACCGTAAGACGATCCAGATCGAGATCAGTTCCGAAGCGATCGCCATCGGTCGCCGCCTCCAGTGCTGGCTGGATATTGCCGAGGGGCGCGTCGAGTGGATCGCCGGCGACGTCTTGAATCACCCCCCGCTCGACGTCGATTTCATCTACCTCTATCGTCCCGTCCGCCCCGAGGGCGAAGGGATCCGCTTCTACGAGACGCTTGCCCAAACGGTTTCCCAGTCCGCGACGGAAGTCACCATTTTCTCGATCGCCGACTGCCTGAAGGACTTCCTGCCGCCGGACTTCGACCGATTCTACTACGACGGCCATCTGAGTTGCTTTCGCGGCCCAAGCCGGAGTGCCCGTCTTTGAGAAAGGTCCCAACGGGCCGGAGACGGTAACGGCTCAGGGCGCATCGCTTCGTATGCGATCTACTTTTGTCGCCCGGAAATTCGGGATACGGCTCGGTCACTCGCCGTACGGCTGGGCCAATCGGTACTCGGGGTGCTGCTCGAGGTAGCCGGCGACGCGATCTTGCCGGGCAAATGCTATCGGCAGAAACTCGATCGCCCGGCGCAGGCGGTCGTCGGGCTCGGCGCAACTGAAACGCAGGAACCCCGCTCCGGCGGCGCCGAAGCACTCGCCGCCGAGACAAGCCACGCCAAACCGATCGTCGGCCGCCTCCAAGAGATACATCGCCAGCCCGTGGGAGGTGATGCCCAGGCGGTTGCAGATCGGCACCACCGAGGGGAATACGTAAAACGTGCCGCCGGGGTCGAGGCATTTGATCCCCTCGATCTCGTTGAGCCCGGCCACGAGGATCTCGACCTTGCGGCGAAACTGTCGCATCGAGCGACGGCTCTCTTCGTTGTCTTCTTGCATGGCCGCGATACCGGCAAGTTGCACGATGGGCGGAATGCACGAGAGCGACGAGTTGATCAGTTTGCCCAGCACGTCGGTCACCTCGGGCGAACTGACCGCGAACCCCAATCGCCAGCCACTCATGCTGTACGACTTGCTGAAGGTGTAGGCGGCCACACACTGATCGAGCATCCCCGGCAAAGCGGTGATCGTGTGATGCCGTCCGCGCCAGACCATCCGGTCGTAAGGCTCGTCGCTGAACACGGCCACGTCGCGACCGCGGATCAAGTCGGCCAGGTTCCGCAGATCCTCTTCGGTTGCCACGCCGCCGGTCGGATTGTGCGGACTGTTGAGAAAGATGGCCTTGGGACGCGGGTCCTGGGCAAGGAACCGCTCGACGTCGTCGACGTTGGGGCGAAACTCGCGGTCTTGCGTTAGGTCCGAGAACCACACCCGGGCGCCGCGCCGTTGGATGTTGGGTAGGTAAGTTGGGAAGAAAGGGCTGAACACTAAGGCCCCGTCGCCCGGATCGAGAAACGCCTCGCAGAAGAGCAACTCGAATATCTTCGCCCCGGGCCCGGCCACGACGTTGGCCGCGGTGGTCGACAGCCCGTACTGGTCGTTGACAAACTGGGCGGCCGCATCGCGAAACGCGGGCAGTCCGGCCGAGGGGCAGTAGTGAGACTGGTTGTTCTCGATCGCGGCCAATCCGGCCCGTTTCGCGGCCGGCGTACTCTCGAAGGGGCTGTCGCCGATCTCTAGTTCGACGACGTCTTTTCCTCCGGCGGCTAGCCCTTTGGCCACGGCCAGCACGTTGAAAGCCGTTTCCACCGTAAGATTTTGGGCAAATTCACTGGGTGTTACCGTCATGGTGCTCCCTGCACTGAAGCCGTCGCGGGGCGACGAGGTTGGGGGGGTGAACTGAGAATGAGATTGTAAGTCCCCGGTAGGGGGCTTGCCAAGCGCCCCGCGGTCCCGAGTCGATAGGCCTCGTGAGCGTCGTCTCCTCGATCGCCCGGAGTATCAACGCCTGGTGATCGGGATCGTCTTGGGCAAACAGAATCGTATGCTGGCCCGTTTCGTCCCTTCGCGGCCTAAAACGTGCGGCCCAATCGGATCGCCCCCGCACCGGGGGCCTATCCGGGCGCGTTTTCAGGCCGGTGTTTCCAGCGTGGCTTTGGGAAGCCGACAGTAACTTCCCCAGAATTGTGCGATTCGCGCAACCGATTCGCTCAACTCCCGATAGCCTACCGACTTGCCGACAAAAGCATTCGCCCCGGCCTCGAGACAGGACGTGACCGTTGCGTCCCCATGATCGGCACTGAGCACGACCACGGGCATGGTCTGGAGACTATCATGGGCACGAATCCAGCGCAGGACTTCCAGGCCCGGCATGTCGGGCAGACACAGATCGAGAAGCACCAGTTGGGGCGGTTTCTCGACCGGCCTCGATCCGTTGGAGCCCCCGAGCGCCTCCAATGCGAGTTTTCCCGTCGATGCCACGCGCGGAGTCGACGACACGCACTGCGAAAGTGTCCGGCGGATCAATTCGCAATGCTCGGGATCATCTTCCACGATCAGGACCGACAGATGCTGCTGCCCCGGCGACGGCGATGCCGTGGGCTGAGCCGACGGATCATTGCCCGCGACCTCCGGGAAGATCTCTTCGCGCCACACGCGCACACTGCTCGGCGCATCAACGCCCAGCTTGACTCGCTGCTTGCGAATCGATAAGACCTTGACTTTGATATTCGGGCCGATGCGGATTGCCGTATCACAATCCCGGGACAAGACCAACATCGTTCGCCCTCCCTACGCTGGGCCTGGCGGTCACCGTTGTTACACGCAGTGGCGAGTCGGCGGGAGATTTCCCGATCCGGCGTACCCCAGCTTACGTGCGCACATGAAAACGAAGCAAAGCCCGATTTCGTGTTTCCACAAATCAACGTCAGTTTATGACACGCCCACGAAACAATCAAGTATGCCACGGGCCCTCTTCGTGCGCACCGCCCACAAAAACAACTCTAATGAGGGAAAGTGGGTTACGTGCCCCCCGCTTAACACAGGTGGCCCGAAAGACCTCCGGAGGCGGAGCATTCCACCACCCGACATCGACACGCCCAGAGCGAAGCTATCGACGGATATGTTGTCGGGATCCCTTTTCTTTTCACCCAAAGGAGTATACCTTTGACGGGGTAACTTCCGCTGCCCGCACGCGTATATTGCACCGCTTGCCAGTGGTCGAAACGTTTCGGACCCACTCGCGCGCCGGCACACCGACGATTGACCGAAACCAGCCGACCCCCGCGAAACAATGATGGCCCCACGTCACTCCCCGAGATGGATCGACCGAGTGCGCCCCGTTGCCGGTGGGGTGGCGGTCCTGGTTCCTGCCTATTTCCTCGGGTTGCTCTATCTTGGCGGATCGCCGTATACGACCGATGTGGGATACGAACCGATCCAGCCCGTGCCGTTCAGTCATGCCCAACACGCGGGCGACCTGGGCATCGACTGCCGCTACTGCCATACCACGGTCGAAACGGCGGCGAGGGCCGCGATTCCACCCACCGCGACTTGTATGAACTGCCACTTGCGGGTGGGTGCGGCCTGGGATCCGCCAAAGAGTGACCCGTTGAGGTTGGTCCGCGACAGTTCCAAGCAGGGAACTCCCATCCGCTGGATTCGTGTGCATGACCTGCCGGACTTCGCCTATTTTGACCATAGCGCCCATGTCTCCCGAGGCGTCGGCTGCGTCTCGTGCCACGGCCGGGTCGACCGAATGGAGCGTGTCAGCCAGATCAAAACGCTGAGCATGGGCTGGTGCCTCGACTGCCATCGCCATCCCGAGCCGCATCTACGGCCCAAAGATAAAGTCACCGATATGGACTGGGTGCGCGGAAATAGTCCCTCTGAACAGGGGGACACTCTGCGAGATCGGGACCATATTGATCCGTCGACGGATTGCTCCACATGTCATTAGAGCCGAAACTCGATCCGCAAAAGACCTATTGGAGGAGTCTTGGCGCTTTGGCCGAGTCGCCCGAGGCACGAGCCTGGATGGAGGCCGAGTTCCCGGCCGCCGCCGATCCGGGTGGCATGAACCGTCGGCGCTGGTTGGAGTTGATGGGCGCTTCGCTGGCGCTGGCTTCGGTCGCCGGTTGCCGCTGGGAGACCGAGGAGATTCTGCCGCTGGTATCCCGGCCCGAGGGATACGTGCCCGGCAAACCGCTGCATTACGCCACGGCGATGGACACGGCCGGCGTGGCCGAGGGGCTGCTGGTCACCTCGATCGATGGCCGGCCGATCAAGGTGGAGGGCAATCTGAAACATCCGCAAAACCACGGGGCCACCGGCGTTCATGCCCAAGCGACCGTTTTGCAGTTGTACGATCCCGATCGCAGCCGGCAGGTGATTGGCCGAACGAAGGACGACGCCCGGGACAGCGACTGGGCTGCGTTTGAGGAGTTTTCCGGCGATCACTTCCAGCGACTTCGCCAGGCCAAGGGAGCCGGTTTTCGGATTCTCTCGGCGGCCAGTAGTTCGCCCACGCGGGCTGCCCTACGTGACGAACTGCTCGATGCGTTTCCCCAGGCCGTATGGCACGAGTTCGAGCCGATTTCGCGCGACAATGAGCGACTTGGCACGGCACGCGTCTTTGGCAACCCGTATCGCGCACACTCAAAGCTGTCCGAAGCGAGGGTGATTGTTTGCCTTGATGCCGATCCGTTGGGCTCGCACCCGGCATCCGTGCAGTTGGCCCGCGGTTTTGCCCAGTCGCGGGAGCTTTCGGACAAACAGCCGTGGATGAGCCGGCTTTACGCCGTGGAGAGCGGCTACTCGCTCAGCGGCGCGGCGGCCGACCACCGGTTACCGTTGCGCCCCGCTGAAATCGCCCCGTTTGCCAATGCCCTGGAGGCCAAACTTCGCGGCACGACGATCGCCGGCGAGGACAGTGCGACAACGGGCGGAAAGTTCTTCCGTGCCCTGGTCGACGATCTCTTGAAGGACGAAAACAAGGGGCACAGCGTCGTCATGGCCGGCGCGGGTCAGCCACCGGCAGTTCACGCGGCCGTGCATCGGATCAATGCCCTGCTGGGAAACGTGGGCCGGACGGTGTACTACACTCCGGAACCGGACCCCGATCGGCCGACGCACGTCGATTCGATTCGCGATCTGGCGGCCGCGATGGCCGATGGTCAGGTCGACACGCTGCTGGTGCTCGGAGGCAATCCGGTCTACAACGCGCCGGCGGACGTCGAGTTCGCCGAGGCGCTGGAAAAGGTGGCCACGAGTATTCACCTGAGCCTCTATTGCGATGAAACGTCGCGCCGGTGTACCTGGCATCTGCCGGAGGCCCATTTCCTGGAAGCCTGGGGCGACGCCCGATCCTGGGACGGCACCTACAGCGTGGCCCAACCGCTGATCCGCCCGTTGCATGGCGGCCGATCGGCAATCGAAGTGCTGGCCGCCGTATTGGGTACCCCACAAAGCAACGGGCAATCGCTCGTGCGCAAGACGTTTGATTTGCTTGCCGAGCGGAAGCAATGGCGAAAGACCGTCCACGACGGGCTCTTGGCCGGTAGCGAGTGGCCGCTGGAGAGCCCCGAGCCGGCGATCATCATCCGTGCCGGCGACCCGGCGCCGCCGGTGATGCCTTCGCCGAAGTGGGAAAAGGGGCCGGTCGACGTGATCTTCGCGCCCGACGCGCGGTTGTTCGACGGTCGGTTTGCCAACAACGGATGGCTCCAGGAACTGCCCGAGCCAATGACCAAGATCACCTGGGACAACGCGGCGATCCTCGGCCCGGAAACGGCCCGGGCGCTGGCCGTCGAAGACAACATGCTCGTGCGGCTGTCGCTGGGCGAAAAGACGGTTGAATTGCCCGTTTACGTGTTGCCGGGACAAGCGACCGGGACGGTCACCGTCTGGCTCGGGTACGGTCGCACGGCGGCCGGTCTAGTGGGCGGTTCGGCCGAAGACCAGATCGAGCCCGTCGGTGTCGATCTGTATGCCCTTCGCGCCACCGATGCGATGCACTTCGCCACCGGAGCCACGCTGGAAGCCACCGGCCGGCGATACGACCTGGCCACCACCCAAGACCACCACGCGATCGACACGGTCGGCCGCGACGGCCGGGACCATCGCCTCGGCGAGTTGGTCATGGAGACCACCGAGGCAGCCCATCCCGAGTACGCCGACGTTGCGCACCACCTGGAGCATCTACCCGACTTGGAGTCGCCGTGGGACGAGCATTCCTACGACGGGCACCGCTGGGGGATGGCCATCGACCTGACCAAATGCATCGGGTGCAGCGCTTGTGTGACGGCGTGCCAGGCGGAGAACAACATCCCGATCGTCGGCCGGCAACAGATTCGCCGTGGCCGGGAGATGCACTGGCTGCGGATCGACCGTTATTTCAAGGTCGATCCCGAGCGGCCGCAAGATCTCGAACGGCCGGAAGTCGTCTGTCAACCGGTCGCCTGTCAGCAATGCGAGTTGGCCCCTTGCGAGCAAGTCTGTCCCGTGGCGGCCACGGTGCATAGCGCCGAGGGGCTCAACGACATGGTCTACAACCGCTGCGTGGGGACACGGTACTGTGCCAACAACTGCCCCTACAAAGTGCGGCGATTCAACTACTTCAACTATTGCAAAGACCTCGAAGATCCACAAAAGGCCACGCTCAAGATGGCCATGAACCCCGACGTCACGATTCGCAGCCGGGGCGTAATGGAAAAATGCACGTACTGCGCACAGCGGATCCGCACCGCTAAGATCACGGCCAAAAACCGCGACAAAGACGGCACCATCAAAGACGGCACCATCCAGACCGCCTGCCAGCAGGTATGCCCCACCGGCGCGATCGTTTTCGGCGATTTGGCCAGTTCGGGCAGCGCGGTGGCCGGGGCCCATGCCGATCCCCGGGCGTACGGGATGCTGGCCGAGTTGAACATCAAACCACGAACCGTGTACCTGGCACGGGTTCGCAATCCGAATCCGGCACTCGAAG
This sequence comes from uncultured Planctomycetaceae bacterium, assembly GCA_964444795.1. GTDB lineage: Bacteria > Planctomycetota > Planctomycetia > Pirellulales > Thermoguttaceae > JABMRP01. The sequence goes on along the minus strand of CAYUIQ010000155.1, from coordinate 7,281 downwards.
ATACCCCCGATGAGCGAAATAGCCCTTAAGGCCGACGATAACCTCAGCGACGATCCCACACGGCGCGCGCCGCTGGTCGTCGGTGATCACGACTACGGATCGATCACCGACAAGGTATCGACGCTGGTCGAGTGCCCGCGGACACCGCCCGCGTGGTATGTGGCAATCGCGATCACCACTTCGCTCACCGGCATCCTCTTCCTGGCCATCGGGTATCTGATCGTCACGGGCGTGGGCGTTTGGGGGAACAACTCGCCGGCCTTCTGGGGCTGGCCGATTGTGAATTTCGTCTTCTGGATCGGGATCGGACACGCCGGTACGCTCATCTCGGCCATCCTCTTTCTCTTCCGCCAGCGATGGCGCACGAGTATCAACCGCGCGGCAGAGGCGATGACCATCTTCGCCGTGATGTGTGCGGGCCTTTTTCCCGGTATCCATATCGGCCGGGTGTGGCTGGCGTATTGGCTGGCCCCCTATCCGAATCAGATGTCGATGTGGCCCAACTTCCGCAGCCCGCTGCTGTGGGACGTGTTTGCGGTGAGCACCTACGCGACGATCTCGTTTCTCTTCTGGTTTTTGGGCATGATCCCCGATCTGGCCACGCTTCGCGATCGGGCAACGAGCCGCGTGCGGAAGCTGGCCTACGGGCTTCTGGCCGTCGGATGGCGCGGCTCGGCTCGGCAATGGCACGTCTACGAGCGGGCCTACTTGCTGTTGGCCGCATTGGCCACGCCGCTAGTCCTCAGCGTGCATTCGGTGGTCAGTTTCGACTTCGCCGTGTCTCAGGTGCCCGGTTGGCATACGACGATCCTACCGCCGTACTTCGTCGCCGGGGCCATCTTCAGCGGGTTTGCGATGGTGGTCACGCTGATGGTGCCGGCCCGGGCCTATTTCGGACTGAAGGACTTCGTCACCATCCGCCATCTGGAGAACATGAACAAAATCATCCTGGCCACGAGTTGCATGGTCGGATACGCTTACGGAGTGGAGTTTTTCATCGCCTGGTACAGCGGCAGCCAGTTCGAGCAGTTCGCGTTTGTCAATCGCGCGTTCGGGCCGTATGCCTGGGCCTATTGGATTATGATCAGCTGCAACGTGGCGATACCGCAACTGTTTTGGTTCAAGAAATGCCGCACCACGCCGTGGATCATGATCGTCATCGCGGTTTTTGTGAATGTCGGTATGTGGTTTGAGCGGTTTGTGATCGTGGTCACCTCGCTTTGCCGCGATTTCCTGCCCTCGAGTTGGGGGCAATTCGTGCCCACGCCGATCGATATTCTGATGTTGTTGGGTAGTTTTGGATTATTCTTCACCCTGTTTCTGTTGTTCTGCCGCTACTTGCCCATGGTGGCGATGGCGGAAGTGAAGACCGTATTGCCGCACGGCGATGATCACGCCGCCGATTCGACCGAGTAATCATGGCTGAAAACGAAACACCCCCTGAGACGACCACCGCAATGACCACAGCCGGCGTGCTGGGCCAGTTCGCGGATCCCGAGGCGCTGGTCGCCGCGGCTCGCCGTGTGCGCGAGGCCGGCTACACTCGCTGGGATTGCCACAGCCCGTTCCCGGTCCATGGGATCGACCCGGCGATGGGTATTCGGCCGACGCCGCTGCCCTGGCTGGTGTTGGGAGCAGGCGTGACCGGGGCAATCGTCGCGCTGTTGCTGCAGTGGTGGACCAACGCGATAGACTATCCGTTTCTCATCAGCGGCAAGCCGCTGTTCAGCCTGCCGGCCAACATCCCGGTCACGTTCGAGCTGATTGTTTTGTTCAGCGGCATCACGGCATTTGTCGGCGCGCTGGCCTTGAACAATCTGCCGCGGTGGTTTCATCCGCTCTTTTCCGTGGCCCGATTTCGCCGCGTCACGTCCGACGGCTTCTTCATTTCGATCGATTCAAGCGATGCGAAGTTCGACGCCGCCGGCACCGCCGAGTTGCTGTCTTCGCTGGGAGCCACCGCGGTGGAAACGTGCCGGGAATCGTCCGCCGCGCCGCGTGTTCCCCGGGTGTTGGTTTGGGGCGGTGCGATTCTCGTGGCCTTGGCCATGCTGCCGCCGCTGGTGATTCTGATCGTCCGCAACACGAAGTCGACCTCGCCGCGGATCCACATCATCTCTGACATGGACTTCCAGCCGAAATTCCGCGCCCAAAACGCCAACCCGTGGTTTGCCGACGGCCGGGCCATGCGACTGCCGCCCGAGGGGACCATCGCCGACGGCCAGCTTCGCCAGGCCGACGACTACTGGCGCGGCGGACTAGCCCGGGCCGAGGAGGCGATTCTGGACGCGGACCGTGTCCTCGACGAGCCGCCCAAGCGTTTGGTCGGCCGGTTTCCCGAGAGAGTTTCGCTGGACGACGACTCGATGCGGCGGGGCCGGGAGCGGTTCAATATATTCTGTGCCACTTGTCACGGCCGGGCCGGCGACGGCGACGGCATGACCATGCTCCGGGCGTTCGAGCGAGACGACACCACGTGGGCGCCTCCGCGGTCGCTGGCCCACCCGGAGGTCCGGGCGATGCCCGTGGGCAAGATTTTTCATACAATATCCCATGGCGTGGGCACCGGTCCAGGACGTACGATGCCTGCCTACAAATGGCAAATCCCGGTCGACGACCGCTGGCGGATCGTGCTCTACGTACGAGCCCTCCAGCGAAGCCAACAGGCCACGGTCGAAGCGGATGAGCCCGAAGCGAATGGAAATGAGATTCAACCGGAGGAGAACGACACTCAACCGTAACCATCTCTCTCATGATCCACGCCCGGGGGTTGCATCCCCCGGGTCGAGAACCACCATCCAACATGACCACCGACACCCCGAACAACCCGCCCGAACAAACGACCCTCGATGGCTCCGGTCGTCGTGCCGTCGCCGTGTTGGCCCCTCTCGGCGGCGTCGCGTTGCTGACCGCTTTCCTCGTCGGACTCTTTGGCGAGCAGGGCCTGTCGCGATTCTTTCACGCCTATCTGGTTGGCTATTGCTTCGTGTTGAGTTTTTCGCTGGGCGCGCTGCTGTTCGTGGCCGTGCAACATGCCACGCGCTCCGGGTGGAGCGTGACGGTGCGGCGGTTGGCCGAGATCATTGCCGGGGCGATGCCCGTGCTGGTCATACTCTTTTTGCCGATCGTCATACCCGTGCTGTTGGGAGACGACAGCCTGTACGGTTGGGCCGATACCGAAATGGTCCAATCCGATCCGCATCTGCAACACAAGGCGGGCTATCTCAGCCCGGCGTTTTTCGGCATGCGCTGCGTCGTCTATTTCCTTGTCTGGGGATTCCTGGCCCGGTTCTTTCTCGCCCGGTCGTGCGAACAGGATCAATCGGGCGACCCCCGACTTACGCTGCGGATGCAGCGGGCCAGCGCTCCGGCTCTGTTGCTGTTGTTCCTGACGATCACCTTCGCGGCGTTCGACTGGCTGATGTCGCTGGAGCCCGCGTGGTTCAGCACGATCTACGGGTTGTACTATTTCTCCGGCGCCGTCGTTGGCTTTTTGGGACTGTTGATTATCGCCGCCGCATGGCTCCAGCGGTCGGGCCGGCTGACCGAATCGATCACCGTCGAACATTACCACGACCTGGGGAAACTGCTCTTCGCCTTCGTCGTGTTCTGGGGATATATCGCCTTTTCGCAATACATGTTGATCTGGTACGCCAACATTCCCGAGGAAACCGTTTGGTATCGCGCCCGGCTCTCCGGCGGATGGGGCGCCGTGGCGGTGGTCTTGCTGGCCGGTCATCTGCTGATTCCGTTTTGCGGGTTGCTTTCGCGCCACGTCAAGCGGAATCGGCCGCTGCTGGTCTTTTGGGCCGTCTGGCTGCTGGTCATGCACTGGCTCGACCTCTACTGGCTGGTAATGCCCGTGCTGGATCCCGAGGGGCCGGTCTTTTCGATGACGGATCTTTTGTGTCTGGTCGGGCTGGTCGCGTTGTACTCCGCGGGCGTGCTCCGCACCGCGGGTGAGCGGTCCTTGGTGGCGAGCCGGGATCCGCGTCTGGAGGAATCGTTGGCTTTTGAGAATGTTTAACGTCGCCCCCAACGGGGTCAAAACAACAAAGCCGAGGGTCGCGCAGCGCACCCTAGGTTGGGAGAATAGAACGACGAAACGAACGCCAAAGGCGTTCTACATGACGCCGGTGGGTGTGCAACCCCGTTGGGGTTGATGGCGTTTCCCGCCAACGCCACCCAGGGTGCGCTGCGCGACCCTGGGCTTTGTTGTGAAACGCCTTCGGCGTAGATTGCTAAGAAGAAGGACCATGCCGTGGCCAGCCAGGAAGAAATCAATACGCCGCTGATCGCTGCCGTGGGGACCGTCAGTGTGATCCTCCTGACCGCCCTGATCCTCGTGCTGGTGATCCTTTATCAGTACCAGGACAAGAAGCAGGATCATTCGTTGCAGGAATCGGCGTCTGCCTCCGAGGTCGAGATACTCGTCGCCCGGCAAGAGGCCAAGTTGGCCGGACTCGCCGATCCCGAGGGTAACGAACCCGTCGAGGGCATCGTGCCCATCGACGATGCCATGGAGCAAGTGCTCGTGGAGTTACGAGCCGAACACCGATAACGTTGCCATAGGAGCAAGTCCCATGCAAAACGCCCGCTGGATTACCCGCCGGCCGGCCGCTCCGACGCGCCTCGCCGCGTTTCTTGTCGCAGTGGGCCTACTGGCCGGCCTCGTAACTCGCGCCGCTGCCGAGCGTACCGAACCGTTGCCCAAAGATCTCGAAGGCGTGGGCATCTCGCAGAACCTCGACGCCCAAATCCCGCTGGATCTTGCCTTCGTCGATTCCGACGGTAAGCCAGTCACGCTGGCGGACTACTTCGATGGCTCCCGCCCCGTGATCCTGACGATGAACTATTCCAACTGCCCTAAACTCTGCAGCCTGCAACTCAACGGTCTGGTCAAGACGCTGGGAGAGATCGGCTGGGATCTCGGCGATGAGTTTCAAGTGCTTACCGTGAGCATCGATCCGGACGAAAAAACCTCGCGAGCCGCCGAAACCAAGGCGAAGTACCTTCTGCTCTACGGCCGGGAAGGTTGCGACAACGGCTGGCACTTCGTCACCGGTTCCGAGGAGAACATCCGCACGCTGGCCGAAACGGTCGGATTCGGGTATCGCCGGGTCGAAGAGACCGGGGAATTCGCCCACGAGGCGGTGCTGATGATCTGCACGCCCGACGGCCGCGTCTCGCAGTATCTCGCCCAAATCAGAAACGACCCGGAAACGCTTCGCCTGGTGTTGGTCGAGGCGGCCGACGGCAAGATCGGCACGATAAAGGACCAGTTCTTTCTCTCCTGTTTTGCCTACGACCCCTCGTCGGGCCGTTACGGCCCGGCGGCGGTGCGCATGATGCGCGTCGGCGGGGCGGTCACTCTGGTCTTGATGGCCGGCATGGTGGCCCTTTTTTGGCGGCGCGGGGTGCGGAAGAGAAGACGCCAGGAATCTCATACTCCCGAGGAAACGCCATGACCGCGATGCTCGGTTTGTGCAACGTCCTGGAGCAGCCGGCCGTGAGCCTCTTCGGGCTCCGGGAAGGGACGTTTTGGCTTCCGCCGCAACGCTCGACGATTGCCCCGGCGGTCGACAATCTCTTCTACACACTGCTGGGCATCAGTGCCTTTTTCTTCCTCTTGATCCTCGGGCTGATGACGCTCTTCGTGATTCGCTACCGGTATCGCCCGGGCGTCGGGCCACAATCGGACGTAAAACACAGCACGGCGCTGGAGATCTTCTGGAGCGTCATCCCGCTGATGATCGTCACTTACATCTTCTACGAGGGCTTCGTCGGATACGTGCAGATGCGCACCGTCCCGGACAACGCCTACGAAATCGAGGTCGTGGCGGGCCAGTGGAGTTGGTTGTTTCTCTACGACGGGTTGGAAGCCACTGAATTGCACGTCCCGGCCGATCGGCCCGTGCGCCTGGTCATGCGCTCCGACGACGTGATCCACAGCCTCTGGATTCCCGACTTCCGCGTCAAGATGGACATTGTTCCGGGACGCAAAACGGAGACTTGGTTCGAGGCACCGTGGCAAGGCGAAACGAGTCGGCACGCGCTGAAGTGTACCGAATACTGTGGCACGAACCACTCCACCATGCTGGCCACGGTGGTCGTTCACCGGCAGGCCGATTTCGACGCGTGGCTGGCCGACGCGCGGGCCAAGGATCAGAGCAAACCGGCAAAGGAGCGGGGCGAGGATATCTACAACCGATACAGTTGCATCCAGTGCCATTCAATCGACGGGACCATGGAAGTCGACGGTGTCGAGGTGGTCGGTCCCAGCTTCAAGGGTATCTGGGGCGAGACGCACGAGTTTTCCAACGCTCCGGACACGGAAGTCGATTACGAGTACCTCAAGGAATCGCTTTTCTATCCCAGCGAGAAGATCCGCCGCGGGTATCCCGACAAAATGAGTTCCTATAAGGGCCGGCTCTCCGACGAACAAATCCGTTATATCAAAGCGTTTATCGAATCATTAAAGGATTAGAAACCACGATGGCCAGCGGCACGATTCCCGAGAGCACCGACAACTACTTGACGCACACCCGCGGGTGGAAGTCGTGGGCCTTCACGCTCGATCACAAGCGGATCGGCGTAATGTACCTCGTGGCGATTGCCTCGTCGTTGTTTTTGGGCGGGCTGTTTGCCTTGGCCGTGCGGATCGAGTTGTTCTCGCCCGGCCGAACGATGATGGACGCCGAATCGTACAACCACATGTTCACGCTGCACGGGGCGGTGATGATCTTCCTCTTCATCATCCCCAGCATTCCCGCGGCGTTCGGGAATTTCATCCTGCCGGTCATGCTCGGGGCCAAGGACGTCGCCTTCCCGCGGCTCAACCTGGCCAGCTTCTACCTCTGGGTGACGGGAGCGTTGTTCTTTGTCCTCACGCTGGCCCTCAACAGGCTGGATACCGGCTGGACACTCTACGTCCCTTACGCCATCACGACCAAGTCCAGCGTCCTCATGGCGGGCCTCGGGGCCTTCGTTCTGGGGTTCAGTTCGATTTTCACGGGTATCAACTTCATCGCCACGGTGCATACCATGCGCCCGCCGGGGATGACTTGGTTCAAGATGCCCCTGTTTCTCTGGTCGCTTTACGCCACCGCCCTGATCCAAGTACTGGCCACGCCGGTGCTGGGGATTACCGTCTTGATGCTGGCGATGGAAATCACCTTGAACCTGGGGATCTTCGATCCCGATTTGGGCGGCGATCCGATTCTCTTCCAACATTTCTTCTGGTTCTACTCGCATCCGGCCGTCTACATCATGATTTTGCCG
>CAYUIQ010000154.1:0-21818 GCA_964444795.1 uncultured Planctomycetaceae bacterium | reverse complement strand
ATCCTCGAAGGTCTGACCATTACCCGCGATACGTCGGGCAACGCCATGTTCGAGAATCTCTACCAGGAAGTCTACGAGTCGATTCGCGAGGGCGAGACGATCGCCGGGCCGTTGAAGGAAGCCTCGGTACCCAGCTTCCACCCCATGGCGGCATTCTTCTGGTTCTTTTTCTTCCTCGGGCCCGTGGGGGCCCTGGCGGTCTTCAGCCCGTTTTGCATGGTCTTTCTCGTCTCCGGAATCGTCGGCATCCTGGTCTACATGACGCGGATGAGCCGGCCGGTGCTGGACGACATGGTGGTCAACATGGTCGACGTGGGTGAGGAGACCGGCGAATTGGACGTGATGTTGTACAAAGTGGCCGACAACTACGACGAGCAGGTGTCGGTCTTGACCGATAGCCTGATGAGCCTGATGGAACCGTTGTTGATCATCGTCCTCGGCGGTATTGTCGGATTTATCGTGATTTCGCTGTTCATGCCGTTGATCGGCCTGATTCAGACACTTTCCGGATAACCAAGTCCCCCCGGGGGAATAGGGCAAGTTCACTCGATAAGAGGCCGCTTTTGGCCGGGAGAACCATACCATGGACGTTTCGGATTACCCGCAAACAAGACAGCGCCGCCAGGGTTTTACGCTTGTCGAACTCTTGGTGGTCGTCGTGATCATCGGCATCCTGGCCGCGCTGATCGGGGGAGCCGTGATGAACGCCCGACGAGGCGTCAAGAGCGCGGCGATCACGATCGAGTTGGGCGTGTTGCGCGATTCGGTGGAGAAGTTCAACGGCCGCTACATGGCCTATCCACCCGACTTCTCCGACCAGGCGGCCGTGCTGGCCTTCGTGCGGACGGCGTTTCCCAACTACAACTCGGCCAATTTCTTCAACGATGCCAGCGCCGCCTGCGGAAACGGACTGAACGTCCAGAATTTCGACGCCAGTTCGGCCCTGGTCTTCTGGCTCGGAGGCATTCCCCAGGTCAGCGGCAACACGGTCAGGATGACCGGTTTTAGCGCCAACGCGCAGAATCCGTTCTCCGCCGGGGGCGCGCGTACCGAGCCGTTGTACAATTTCGACCCCGAACGGGTCCGTATCGTCGACGGCCAGTTGCGCTTTTTTCCCGACAAACCGGGGACCGTGGCCGGGCAAGCGCCGATCCTCTACTTCCGCGCTCGCGGCGGAAACTACCCGCAACAGTTCCAATGGATCTCCCCCAGTGGCCCCAACGAAACGGTTTACCCGCTGCGTAACATGAAATTGAACGCCTGGGTCAACGCCGATTCGTATCAGATCTATTGCGCCGGCCAAGACGGGCTGTTCGGCGACGGCCAACCCGACTACCCCATCGGAAACAGCTACCAAACGGCGCACTACGACAATCTGGGCAGTTTCATCAAGGGCACCCTCGCAGACGAGATGGACTAATGATCGTTTCAATGCTCAACATGCGGCGATCGGCACGGCGGCCCGGGCGGTGGCGCGGAGGTGTCACGCTGGTCGAGTTGCTGGTGGTGGCCACGATCGTCGCCATTCTGGCCGCCATGATACTGGTGGCCCTGAATGCCACGCGGAGCAAGGCCCGGGAGGAGAAGACCCGGGCCATGATCACCGCGCTGAAGGGGATCATCGATGCCAAGGCCGAGTCGTACCGCACGCGCCGCGTACCGATCAACACCTCGGGCATGGACCCCCGTCCGGCTGCTCAAGCCCGGCTCGCGGCCGTCCGCGATCTGATGCGCATGGAGATGCCCGACCGGTCGACCGATATTTCCAACGGGCCCGTGACGGGGATTCCCCGGCCGTCTGTTTCGATCGCCTACCAGCAGCGTACCGGCGGGGCCGATCTGGGCGCTTACGCCTCGGCCGAGTGCCTGTACATGATCGTGACGATGAGTTGCGGCGAGGACGCGCGGAAGAGTTTCTCCGACCGGGATATCGGCGACGTCGACAACGACGGTTTTCCCGAGTATCTCGACGGCTGGGGCAACCCGATCAAGTTTCTCCGCTGGGCGCCCGCCTTTACCGATTCCCAGGTGCAGACGGGCGACGCGGTGGACCAACACGATCCGTTCGACAAGATGAAACTGGAGGACGGCGCCTACAAGCTGGTCCCCCTGGTCTACTCGGCGGGGCGCGACGGAATCTACGATATCAACGTCGAAAGCGCCCACGCCTACAATGGCAACCCCTATTCGGCGAACATCGGCGCGCCGATCGACAGTGCGAACCAATCGGCCACCGTGCCGAACGAACCGGCCAACGGATCGTTGGACCATTACGACAACATCCACAGCCACCGAATCGAGGCCTAGTGCGATGACAGGTAGCCAGAGAATAACGGATTTCCGGCGCGGCGCCAGCCGGCGTGGCATCACGCTGATGGAATTGCTGGTCGTCGTGGGGATCCTGCTGATCCTGGTCGTGCTTTCGGCGCGGCAGGTCATCCCGGCGATGAAACAGTCGCGAGTTCGCGAGACGGCCCGGACGATGAACATCTATCTCAGCGGGGCCCGAAACCGGGCCATGGCCACCGGGCGGCCTTGCGGCGTGGTCTTTCAGCGGGACGGCAATCTGATGGAGGTTGCCACCGTGTTTCATCAGGCCGAGGTCCCGCCGTCTTACTCCGGCGATGCGGTGGGCACGGCGGTGACCATGACCACCACGGGCGTGGGCACCGCGTCGGCCAACGTTACCGGGGCGTTCGATGCCTCGCTGGTGCGGCAGGGCGATCTGATGCGGATCAACTACCAGGGCTACTGGTACACGATCACCAACGTCAGCGGCAGTTCCCTGACGTTGACGACCGATCTGGGAACGGGGGGCCGTTTGCCCTGGCCGACGTCGGGGCAGTCGTTGCCGTTGCCCTTCGAGATCCTTCGCCAGCCCGTCGCCTCGGCCGCCGGAGAGTTCGAGGCCGCCAAGACCACGGTCGTCGATCTGGCGTTCTCCGGCACGGAAACAAATCCCAGCCTTTTTGCCGCTGGCGGCTCGGCACCGGTCACGGTGATGTTCTCGCCCAACGGATCGGTCCAGCGAGTCTACGTGGGAAACACCCACTTCATACCGACCGAGTCGATCTACTTCCTGGTGGGCCGGCGCGAACAGGCGCTATCGCCGCTGGAGCCCGGGTTGTATCGCAACTGGCAGGATACACGCAGCCTCTGGGTGGCCATCAGCCCGCAAACCGGATTGGTCACTTCGGCCGAAGTCAGCGGCGGCACCGGCGCAGCGGGCGTGCCGGCCGACGTTATCATGTCTCGGCAGCTTGCCCGAGAAGCTCAGACCACGGGAGGACGGTAACGTGAATCGCGTAACCTCATACACACGACCGAGGTTCTTCATCCCCCGGCGCGGCCGGCAAGGCATGAGCCTGTTGGAGGTGCTGATCTCGATCTTCGTGCTGTCCTTCGGGTTGATGGGCGTGGCGGCGCTGTTGCCGCTGGGTACCTTCCAGGTGGTCGAGTCGGGCAAATCCGATCAGGCGGCCTCCTGTGCGCGGGCCGCTTTTCGCGAGGTGAAGGCCCGGCGCATGCTCGATCCCGAGCAGTGGGTCGACGCCAACGGCAATCCGGCCGCCTATTGGGCCTACGGCGGCAACGCCTTGGTGATCGATCCGCTGATGATCGCCGATCAGCGTGCGGCGGCCAACCTGTTCCCCTTGGTCCCCTCGCCGGGTATTGCCGTTCCTCGGATCACGCTCGACGCCAACCCCGATCCGCAGCAGCGATTGTGGATGGGCCTGGCCGCGGCCAAGCGGATTTTCACTTGGAGTGACGACCCCAATATCCACCGACCCAAGGACAGCAGCCTGCGGCCGCAACAGGTGTTCGATTATGCCGCCGCCGGAGGTGGGGGAGTCGACGTCGGCCAGGGCGTTCGCAGGCAGATCCAAGGCAACTACTCGTGGATGGTGACGGTGAGCCCCGCCATGCAGTACCAAGGCGGTAATATAATGCCCCAGCCGAGAAAACGCTTCAACGTTTCGACCGCCGTCTTCTTCAAACGGGACACGGGCGCCAACCCGGCGGGCGAGAAGCCGGGCGAGCGGTTGTTTGACGTCGTGTTCCGCGGCGCGGGTTACGGAGGCGGCGACGTCGAACTGACGCCCGCCACGGCGCCGGCCAACCTCGGCCAGTATCTCCGGGTACGCGAGAACGACTGGCTGGCGATGCTCGGCGTGACCAACGCCAACCAGCAGATCTTGCAGTGGTATCGCGTCGCGGCCGTCGCCGACCGGAGCGGCGCCGGGTCGGCTCTGGTCACGCTGGTCGGTCCCGATTGGCATGTCATGAATATGCAATCGACACAGGCCGTGCTGTTGGATTCGGTGATCGAGGTGAGCACGACGCCGGTCGAGTTGGATAACGGGTCTTTTGTCCTCGGGGCAAAAGCGGCCGGATGGAAACGATAGGCGAACGAGACTTCAGCGTACGGCGCTGCACGACGGCGCAAGACGGGCCAGGGCAGGTTCGGATTTTTTGGAAACGAGGAAGCTAAAATGATCACAACCGATCGTTCCCGAAACCGGCGCGGCGTGTTGTTGCTGGTGGTGCTCGGGTTGCTGGCCATGTTTGCCATGATCGCCGTGGCCTTCGTCACCGTCACCGGCCATGCCCGGCAGAGTGCCGAGGCCTTTCGACGGGGTGAGGAATACGTCGATCCGCCCAGCGACGTACTCCACCAGATCGCCATGCAGGTCTTTCGCGGGCCGAACAACCCCAGTTCGCCCCTGGCGGGCGTGAGCTTGCTGGAGGATATGTACGGCAACCGCGCGGCGACCGGCGAAGTCACCGGCGGTATCAGCCCGGTGGCCGGCGGACAGATCCTCGAATTTCAGACCAGCCTGGGAAATGCGTATCGCTACGTCGGCCGCGTGCTGACGATGCTCGACGGCCCGGCCGCCGGAAAGAGCACGCATATCATCGGTGTCGGTTCGGGCGGCGGGGTTCAGATCCTCGCTTTTCACAACGTCCGCACCACCGATCTGGCCAACTACCTGAGCTCGGGCAACCGGCTTCCGTTTATCGTCAACGGCGCGCCGTTTTCCGGCACCGGCTGGGGATATACCCCCGGCTCGGGAAGGACCGATCGGGCAATAACCGGCGGACCGGTGGCCCTGCTGCCCAACTCACCCGACGATCACCTGAATCCCATGTTCAACGATCAGGCCAACGAAGATTACGACGCGCCCGATTACCAGAACCCGCCGTTGGCCGGCGTGCTGCCCGACGGAACCGTGTTCGCGCCGTCGTACCACCGGCCGGCGCTGGCCAATTATTGGCAAGGGAGTTGGGGCAACGCGGAGGTGCGGCGGCGGGTGATGTTTCGTCCGACCCAGGTCGACCATCCGAACTTCACCGGCTCCAATCCCATGTTCGACCCGATCAACGGCCCTTGGGACGTGGACAGCGACGGCGACGGTATTCCGGATAGCATCTGGGTAGACGTCGGGCTGCCGGTCCGCAGCACGGCCGACGGCCGGCTCTACAAACCGCTGGCCGCGATTCTCTGCGTCGATCTGGACGGGCGGCTGAACTTCAACGCCCACGGCAACGTCTTCCAAACCGACGACAACAACTACTACAGCAGCATGAGCACGTCCCACAGCCCCTTCCCGAATGCCGGCGCGTTTCGATTCGCCGGTGGTGCCCAGGGTTCCCCGGGAGCCATGCTGCCCCGTGGCTTGGGAACCGGGGTGGCGGAAATCAACCTCCGAGGAATGTTCCCCTCCGGCCAAGATTACCGGACGATGTTGGTCGGTGGGAACGGCTCCGCTGGCCGCCCCTGGGAGGGCCGCTACGGGTTCACGGGGGTTCCCGGCTACGCCGGCGACGATCCGCTGAGCATGAACCGCTGGTTCGAATACCCGTTTGGTTACTGGAATTTCGCCGGGGTCTCGGCCTACGGTACCCCGCCCGATATCAACGGCAATGGAGCGGTGGGACTGGACGTTCGCGGCGCCCCGCTGTTCGTCCGGATGGGCGAAGACAGCGAGTGGATCAACGATGCCTACGAGGTGAACCTCTCCCGACACGGTGTCCGGCAGATGTTCAACAACGGCGGGGGATACGCGACCGTCGATAACCCGTTCACCCCGGGCGAGTTGGAACGCGTGCTGCGTCCCTTCGACGTCGACGCGGGGCAATTGTCCGGGCGGCTGGCGGAGTTGGCGCCCGGGTTGATCGACCGGCGTCACGAGGTGACCACCGAAAGTTGGGATCTGCCGTGTCCCAACATCGCGCTGCCCTATCGAAGTCGTGGCAGCGCGAGGTACATTGAGCACATGGCCGACGCATTGGGCGCCATGGGAGCGCCGTCGGACTACGCCCGGCTCACCCAGCTCTTTGCTCCGGAAACTCTGGCCGGGCTGCGCATGGACCTCAATCGGCCCTTCGGCAACGGTCGAGACAACGACAACGACTTGGTGGTCGACGAACCGGGGAGCAGCGCGGGCGAAGCCTCGATGGACCAACTCAATCTGGCGGGGTCCGGATCCAGCGTGATGTTCGACGCCGACAACAACGGAATGCAAGACGCCGACAGCGAATACGCCCGGCAACTCTACGCCCGGCACCTATACACGCTGCTGATGGTCGTGACGGACAACGTCAACAAGAACTACGTGCAGCAGATGCTCGGGATGCAGCTTCCGAGCGGTTGGTCGGACCAGTACGCCAAGGCCCGGCTTTGTGCCCAATGGGCGGTCAACGTGGCCGATTTCCGCGACCGCGACTCGATCATGACCCGTTTCCCCTACGATCCCAACCCCTTGGACGGTTGGAATCCGACCGGGTCGGAGGAGTTCACGGTCTGGGGTTGCGAACGGCCCGAACTGCTCATCAGCGAAACGCTGGCCTGGCACAACCGGCGGACCGAGGATCTATCCAACGAGCAGTGGGACGGCCAAGGCCCCGAATCCCAGGCGGGAACGACAACCGAGACGGACCCGGCCAAGAAGGACAAAGACTTCGACCAGAGAGTGCTCCCCCAGGGGCCGCTGTTTATCGAACTGTACAATCCGCAGACCCGGGCCGCGGCTCGCCCGGCGGAACTCTACCACAACGGCGGCGCCTGGTCCGATGGCGTGATACTCAACAAGCAGGCCCCCGGCGGCAGCCCCGTCTGGCAGTTGGCGATCGTTGCCGGCACCCAGTGGAACCAGGATCTGAACGATCCGGACGTGGGCAGGCGGCCCAACGTCTTGCGTTGCATCCGCTTCGTCAATTCCCCGCATCCCGACGCCGAAGTGACCTATTTCCCCAGCACCTACAACCCCGGTGTTGGAGTGATGCCGGGGCACTACGCAGTGGTCGGGCCGGGCACCCACGGCGGGGTCACGAGCGTCTCCAAGCACAACTCCAATCCCAACAATTCCCGGCGAGTTTATCTTGCTCAGAATAACGCGGTCGAGGTGCAGAACAACGCCTGGAGCGAGGATCCTCCGGTCAACGTCCGCAAGACTTCCACGGTCGTACTGATCGATCGGGCGTCGACCACCGCCGGCGAGGCGCGCATGCCCAGTGTCAGCGAGCCGTACGACGGGTATAGCCCCAGCAGCCACGGCGTCTGGAACGGCACGGAGTTTTCCCCGCCGGTGGATAAGCCCCTGGACGAATCGACGACTCCGGGCGGCAGCACGGCCGTATTGCAGACGGGAACCACGCCGCGCTACGCGGTCGTCCACCTGCAACGCTTGGCCAATCCGATGAAGGCTTACCACCCCGTCACCAACCCCTATATCACGATCGACTCGATGCCGATCGATCTGGTGAAGTACAACGGCGAGGACTTCAGCCCCGACCCGCGGGATTCGCGCAGCACGATCATGTTCTCGTCCCACGAACGGGGCGTGTTCAGCAATCAGCGCAACATCTGGGAACAGCGTCTCGACAGCCGTCCGGTCACGCTCACGGAGCGCGAGTCGCCGATCATGCATCAGTTTCCCTACAAGCTGGTCCATTCGCTGGGCGCGCTGAACCGGCCCTTCGGCCCGCGGCGGACCAGCGGTCAGGCCGAGTATCACGGCGATCCGGCACAGGGGCCTTTCCCCTGGCTTACCTGGAACGATCGGCCCTTCATCAGCCAATACGAGTTGATGCTGGTACCCGGCGCGAGTCCCTCTCGCCTGTTGAGCACCTTCAAGCTGGGCCCTCCAACGTACAATCCGTATTCCGCCAACACGGCGACCACGACGCCGTTTGCCCACCTGATGAACTTCTTCCGTTCCGACGCTCCCGAAGCGACCGGCGCGCCGGAGCTCCATCGCCTGTTGGAGTTCGTCCACGTGCCGTCGCAATACGTGGGCACGACGCTGCAAGGCCGGGCCGAGTATTTTCAAGGCGGCAGCGGGCATAAATTCCACCCGCCGTTCAACCGCATCCCCCGGTATCGCGAGCCGGGACGCGTGAACATCAATACGGTCTTCAGCCGTGACGTCTGGGCCGGCTTGATGAACTACTACCCCTACATGAACCCGAACGATGCCTGGAAATGGGACGAGTTCGTGATCAGCCGAAGGGGTTACAGCTCCTCGGGCGGCATTACCGGATTGAACAGCTCGATGCCCACGCGATTCGGCAACCCGGTGCGATCCTTTTCCGGGGCGTCGCTGGTACCGCTGGCTTCGATGAAAGCGGCAATCGGAAACGAGATCAACGCCACGCTCCTGCGCAAGAATCCGGCCAACGCGACGACACCTCTTTTCGCTCACCAGTCGTATCAACCGCACGACGACACCGCGCGAAATCCCTATTTCCGCTACCAGCCCTTGCAGCGGATGGGCAATCTGGTGACCACGCGATCCAACGTTTACGCCGTATGGATCACCGTCGGGTATTTCGGCGTCGAGCCTTACGGCGCCGTCAACGCGCAACACCCCGACGGCTATGCCCTGGCCCGGGAGTTGGGAAGCGACACGGGCGACTCCAGTCGCCACCGGGCTTTCTACATCTTCGACCGCTCGATCCCCGTCGGTTTCGAACGGGGCGAGGATCACAACGTCGAAGACGCCATCCTGATCCGCCGGTTCATCGAGTAGACAAGTCAGATCCCCGAGCGGATGAAGAGTACGTCGTCGTCCCGGACGACGTAGTCCTTGAACTCTTGCCGCATGAGATGCTGGGCTTTGACTTCGCGTTCGCTACCCAAACGGGCCAAATCGGAGCAGGTCATCACTTCGGCGCGGATGAACCCGCGCGCCAGATCGGTGTGGACTTCGGCGGCCGCGTCCAGAGCCGTTCCTCCTTGGCGCAAGAGCCACGTGCGGACTTCGGTTTCGCCGGCGGTGAAATAGATCATCGAGCCGGAAACCTTCAAGATGGTGCGCAACAACTGATCGCGGTCGCTTCCTCCCACTCCCATTTCTTCCTCGAATTCGGCCCGATCTTCCGGCGTCATCTTGGAAAGCTCCAGCTCCAATCCCAGCGGAATCGGAACCACCTCGACGTCTTCGGATGCCAGCGCGGCAAACCGTCCGGCGTCGTCCTCGTCGTCGGCCGTGTTGATGATCGCGAGCATCGGTTTCTCCGTCACCAGGGCAAACGAGCGAGTCGCCCGAAGTTGCTCGTCGGTCATGTCGCCGGTGCGCAGGGGCCGGCCGGCCTCCATGGCGGCCAGGACCGAAGCCACGGCTTCGCTTTCGGCGTGCAATTGCTCTCGTTCCGGCCGGGGCCGCGGTTTGCGCAGCGAATCGGTGATCCGCTCGATCCGTCCGGAGAGGATCTCCATGTCGGCCAACAGCAGATCTTCAAAAAAGCCGGCCAGATCGGCCGCCCCATCCGAACCGCCGTGGGCCCCCACGACCAGCACCAGGCATCCCGCCTCGCGAATCATGGCCAATCGGGCCGGGTTTCCCTCATGGGTGCGGCTCAAACCGGGCGTATCGACCAACTCCAGCGACGCGGTGGTCACCTTCTTCGGATGGTAAACCTGACACAACGCTTCGATTCGCGGATCGGGGATCGGAGCCATCGCGCTCTGCCCCTTATGAGCCAGCGCCGGATCGGCGGCCACGCCGGTGAGCCACTCGAAGAGTGTGCTCTTACCCGATCCCTGATACCCCACCAGACCGATCTTCATGAAGGTCTCTCCACTGCGTTGGAAGTTGTGCCGGCGAATACGGTCAAACGTCGGTTCTACCCGGCAGATGGCGCGGTTGTCCAGGCCCCTGGCGGGCAGCCCGCCAAAAAAGGGTCATCTCCGGCAGGATGGCTACTCTACGGACTCTCCCGGCACCAACTGCCCGATCATCCCGGTGAGAAACTCGGCCAAGCGGTCGGAGGCCACCAGCGCGTTCTCGCGCAATCGCCACATGTCTTTCACGCTGCCCGGGCGGCGCCAGATAGCGGCGGCCGCGGCGCCCAGTCGGGCCGACGTGGTCTTCTGTCGAAGCAGTTGCTCGATATCCGCCGGCAGTTCCACTTCGACCGTGTCGTGAACGATGCGAACGGCCATGAAGCGGACCTTTTGGCGGCGGCACGTCTCGGCCACGGCAAACGTTTCCATGTCGACGGCCATCGCCTCGTGCTGGTAGCCCAGCTTCGTCTTCTCGTCGGGAAGACGGACCAGCCGATCGGCGGAGAGCAATCGCCCGGCATGAACGTTCGGCGTGCTGGCCAACCAGTCGGGGTCGACTTTCAGATCGAGGTCGAGATGTTCGCCGGCCGTGTTGACCAGACTGTCGACCATGAGGATATCGCCGGCGACCAGCTCGGAAACCAGTCCGCCGGCCAGTCCGGCCGAGATCACCCAGGTGGGGTGATGCCCGTTGATCAGGGCCTCGGTTCCCCGCGCGGCCGCCTCGGCACCGGCCCCGGTGCGCAGCGCGACGACGCGCGCGCCGCCGAGTTCTCCCCGGCAAGCCACCAGCCGGTCGCCTTTGATTGTGGTGGTCTGCTGGAGCAGATCCTCCAGCCCACCCGACTCGATACCCAAGGCAAACACGACGCCCACGTCGCAAGGACCGGGCGGCGGTGGTGAGTCCTCTGTTTCGGCCAGATGGTCGCGCATCGCCTCGGCCGATTGCTCGCGGAGTTTCCGCCCGGCAGCGCCGATCAGCCAATTTCGCCACATGGAACGCCTCGCATCGAACGGCCAAGTTTAGCTCAGGCACCTGTGCCCGAAGCAGAGACTCGAATAAGGGCGAGGCCTCAACTCGCAGTCGGGCAAGTACGGGTTCCTCCTCTCTGCTTCGGGTGGGACGGAGAAGAGGAACCCGTGCTCTGCCGGCATCATTTCCGCCACGAAGGTTCTCGGAAGACCTCAGCACAAAGTGTATCCTATCCGCGCAACAGGTCCAAGATAAGGCACCCGTGTCCAGGTGCGGTCGCGGAGCTCTTGGTTCAGAGGCATTCCCACCCGCCCTTTGCATTCGGTACTCAAAGCCGTATGATTTGAAGAATCCACGACCGCAGTGTGAGGGAAGCCTGGGATGCCGCATTACCGCCGACCTACCGCCCGAAATGGTCCCCTTGCCGCACGGACCACGCTTCTCCTCGTCCTACTGGCGACATTATTCGGTTGCCGGCCCGTGGGCGTGCGCCGAGACGTCGTACTGCGATACCCCCTGCGAGTGGCATGCACGACGGGGCACGTGGCCGACATGCTCGCCAATATCGGGGGCGAGCACGTACAGGTCGAGTCGCTGATGGGGCCGGGCGTCGATCCGCATCTGTACAAGATCACCCCCGCGGCTACCCGCAAGCTGCGCGATGCCGACGTCGTGTTCTACAGCGGGTTGCACCTGGAAGGCCGATTGGGCGGGCTGTTGGAGAAGCTGGGCCAGCGCAAGCACGTGTTCGCCGTAAGCGGCGGCCTGCTGCCCGAGCACGGGCACGACACGGCCAGCCACGATCCGGAAAGCCCCCTGCTGCGAGCCGGCGGCTCGACCGAGGCGTACGATCCGCATATCTGGTTCGACGTGGCGCTCTGGGGGCGATGTGTCGATCATGCCGCCAAGCAGCTTGCCGCGGTGGACCCGGACCATGCGGCCGACTATCGTCGCAACGCCGCCGCCTTTCGAGTTCGGCTCGACGTGCTGCACCGCGAGTGCCGAGAAGAACTGGCCTCGATTCCCAAAACCCGCCGCGTGCTGGTTACGGCCCACGACGCTTTCGGGTATTTTGGAGAGGCTTACGACATTGAGGTGCGGGGCTTGCAGGGGATCAGCACCTCCGACGAAGCCGACCTGGGGTCGGTCAATGAGTTGGTCGACATGCTGGCCGAACGACAGGTAAAGGCCGTGTTTGTCGAGAGCAGCGTGCCGGCGAAGAACATCCGCGCGCTGGTCGAGGGTTGCGCGGCCCGGGGTCATACGGTCGTCATCGGAGGTGAACTGTACAGCGATGCCC
The DNA here is from genome assembly GCA_964444795.1 of uncultured Planctomycetaceae bacterium. Lineage (GTDB taxonomy): Bacteria > Planctomycetota > Planctomycetia > Pirellulales > Thermoguttaceae > JABMRP01. The sequence continues at coordinate 9,476 of CAYUIQ010000154.1, read as the reverse complement.
TGGGTCCGCCGGGCAGCGAAGAAGAAACGTACGAAGGCACGGTTCGGTATAATCTGCGCACGATCGTCGAGGCGTTGCGTTGAGAGATCAACTCCACATTGTATGGTAACCCGAAGCGTCAGCGAGGCCGTCTTTTCTGTCCTCGCTGACGCTTCGGGTTACGATTGGCTCATAAGGACACCCATCATGTCGACAGCAACCGCCGCGGTGCCCGTCGAAGTTCACGACGTTACGGTCGCCTACCATCGCAAGCCCGTTTTGTGGGACGTCGATCTGACGGTGCCCGAGGGCAAGCTGGTGGGCATCGTCGGTCCCAACGGGGCGGGCAAGAGCACGCTGATCAAGGCCATGTTGGGGCTGGTTCCCCTGGCCAGCGGCAAGGTCGAGTTTTACGGCAAAGCCTACGCCCAACAGCGACATCTGGTCGGCTACGTGCCGCAGCGGGAATCGGTCGATTGGGACTTTCCCGTCACCGCGCTGGATGTGGTGATGATGGGCACCTACGGGCGGCTGGGTTGGTTTCGACGGCCCGGCGCGGCGGAAACGCTTGCGGCCCAGCAATGCCTTGAAAAGGTCGGCATGACCGAGTTCGCCACGCGGCAGATTCGCCAACTCTCCGGCGGCCAACAGCAGCGGGTCTTTCTCGCCCGGGCGCTGGCACAGGATGCGAAGATCTACTTCATGGACGAGCCCTTCGCGGGTGTCGACGCGGCGACCGAAAAGGCGATCGTCGAGTTGCTCCAATCGCTCCGCGAAGACGGCAAGACCGTGCTCGTGGTGCATCACGACCTGCAAACCGTTTCCAACTATTTCGATCACGTGATCCTGCTGAACATGCGGCTGGTGGCCACGGGGCCGACCGACACGACCTTTACGCCGGAAAACCTGAACAAGACGTTCGGCGGGCGGCTGACCATTCTCGACGAGGCGGCCGAGGCTGTCCGATTGGGAGAGCGGCGGTGACCTATTTGACCCTCATCGTCCTGCTGGGGACTACATTGCTGGGCGCCACGGCCGGCGTGCTGGGAAGCTTCGCCGTGTTGCGTCGCCGCGCGCTGATGGGCGATCTGCTCTCCCATGCCGCGCTCCCCGGGCTCTGCCTGGCGTTTCTCGTGATCGGCGGGCGACACTTCCTCGGCATGCTGCTGGGGGCACTGGCCACCGGGTTGGCCGGAGTGGGGTTGATCATTCTGGTTTGCCGCTGGACGCGGACCAAGGAAGACGCCGCGCTGGGGATCGTCTTGAGTACCTTCTTCGGCGCCGGGATCGTCCTCTCCTCGATCATCCAGAACAGCCCCGACGGCGGCAGCAAGGCGGGGCTCGAATCGTATATCTTCGGCCAGGCGGCCGGTATGATCCAGCGCGACGTCTGGCTCATCGGCATCGTCGCCGCCGCGGCGTTGCTATTGGTCGCCCTGCTGTACAAAGAGTTCAAGCTGTTCAGCTTCGATCCCGGGTTTGCCGAAGTGCAAGGCTGGCCCACGCTGCTGCTGGACATCACCATGATGGGCTCGCTGGCGGTGGTCACGGTGGTCGGGCTGCCCGCGGTGGGCGTGGTGCTGATGGCGGCCATGCTCATCATCCCCGGCGCGTCGGCCCGATTCTGGACCAACCGGCTGGGGCTCATGCTCGTTCTCTCCGGGCTCTTCGGCGCGCTGACCGGCACCCTGGGCACACTGCTCTCGGCCGGCGCGTTGCAGCGCTGGACCGGCATCGACCCGCTGGCTTTCGGGCAGACCGATAAGAACCTGCCGGCCGGGCCGCTGATCGTGCTCTCGGGAACGGCCATTTTTCTCGTCTCGATGTTCTTTGCACCCAGTCGCGGAATCCTCGCCCGGCTGATCGGCGATCTGCGATTCCGGCTGACCACGGCCGGCGAAAACCTGCTCCGTACGATCTACGAACTCAACGAACCCAAGTTGCCGCGATCGGAACCCGTCGCCCTGGACGACGTATTGCTGCGCCGCGCGTGGAGCCGCCGCTGGGCTCGCTTGCTCGTCACCTGGGCTGCCCGGAAAGGTCTTGTTATCGGTGAAGTAGGAGATCTGCGGCTGACGGAAACAGGCATGAATCGGGCCGCTCAACTGGTCCGCGCGCATCGACTCTGGGAGTTGTTCCTCATCCGCGGAATCCACGTCGCCCCGGACCACGTCGACCGCGACGCCGACTCGATCGAACACCGGCTTACGCCCGAGTTGCTCGCCCGACTGGAAGCCGACCTGACGTCCCCCGCCGGCGAGATTCCCCGCTCGCCCCATGCCGAACCCGAGGAGGACCCCCGTGTTTGACTGGTTCGGCCAACTCGATATGAACACCCAGGCCGACCTCTGGGTGATCGCCGTGGGAGCCATGACCAACACGGCCTGCGCGCTGTTGGGTTGCTATCTCGTGTTGCGCCGCATGAGCATGTTGGGCGATGCCATTTCCCACGCCGTGCTCCCCGGACTCGTCGTGGCGTTCGTTCTCTCGGGAAGTCTCAACGTCTTCTACATGTTTCTCGGGGCGCTGGTCGTCGGGCTGTTGACCACCGTGTTGACCGAGACGATCCACCGCCAGGGCAGCGTGCCCGCCGACTCGTCGATGGGAGTTGTGTTCACCTCGCTGTTCGCCTTGGGCGTGATTCTCATCAAGCGGTACGGCGAGACGGTTGATCTGGATCCCGACTGCGTGCTCAACGGGCTGTTGGAGATGGTCGACTTCAATCTGGTGGTGATCGGCGGCTACGAACTCCCCCGGGCGATGGTGGCCATTGCCCCGGTGCTGGCGATCAACGTGTTGTTCATCGTCGTCTTCTGGAAGGAGTTGCTGGTCAGTTCGTTCGATCCGGCGCTGTCCGACACGCTGGGGATCAAAGCCACGGTGATGCACTACCTGCTGATGGCCCTGGTGGCGCTGACCACGGTGGCGTCGTTCGAGCAGGTCGGTTCGATCCTGGTCGTGGCCATGCTCATCGTACCCGGCGCGACGGCCTATCTGCTCTGCGACCGGCTGAAGACGATGCTCTGGATTTCCGCGGGCCTTGCTTGCGCGTCGGCCGTGTTGGGCCATCTGGCCGCCGTCTGGCTCAACACCAACACGGCCGGCACGATGGCCGTGGTGGTGGGGCTCTTTTACCTGACCGCCGTCTTCCTTTCGCCCCGGCATGGCATCGTCGTGGCGCTGGTCCGCCGCTTGCGCCACTCGGTGCGCATCGTTCGCGAAGACCTGCTGGGCATGCTCTACCGGCTGGAAGAACTGGCCGCCGGCCGGCGGATGGAACCCCGCGAGGCCGTGCAAGCGGTCGGTGGTCGCATGGCCGGCCGGCTGGGACTCTGGTCGTTGCGCCGCGCCAAGCAGGTCCAGCGCGTTACCGGCGGACTACAACTGACCGACGATGGCCGCCAGCGCGCCCGGGGACTGGTCCGTTCGCACCGCCTCTGGGAAGCCTACCTGGTCCGCTTCCTCGGCCTGCCCTTGGACCACGTCCACGAACCGGCCGAGCGCATGGAGCACTACATCGACGCCCAACTCCAACAGCAACTCGCCGCCAACCTCGACGAAACGGCGTTGGATCCTCACGGGCGGAAGATTCCGTTGAAGCGGGCGGAGGAGGATGCCCAGGAGTAGATCTCCTTGGCCCCAGGCTCTGTCATTGAAATGAATGTGTGGAAAGCAGAATCGCCATGGCAACGTAAGTGTCTGTTTCGAAAGTATTTACGGCCTTCTTTATGTCGTTGAGGCCTGACCGATTCTTGTCTCCTTTCCTCTTGCTCTTTCCGGTCTTTCCTTCCTGACGAGGAGGAGAAGTTGTTGAACTGGGCAGGCTGGCATGTTAGTATCGATTGTATTGTGTGCCGATGCCTTCACGAGCAACTTGGGAGATGAGAAATGAACGCCTGTCGACTACTGTGTTGTGTCGGCCTTGTGACATTCTGTTGCGCGGGAGTCGCGTCGGCGGATCTCGTGACCTGGAATACCACGGACGGCGATTGGAATACGGCCACCAATTGGAACCCGCAGCAGGTCCCCAACCCCAACGGCGCGGACGATGCGGTGATCGGCAACGGGTCCACGGTAACGTATCCCGCCACTTCATTAGGCGACCTGACGCTCGACGGAGACCGCAGCGTGACGATTTCCAGCGGTTCCACCTGGCGACAAACGACCACGCACTGGACGCGGATCAATACGGGCACGCTGGCAATCGACGGAGGGACGTTCGATCGCACCGCGGGCGGCAACGTCGTTATGGCCTTTAACTCCGACGAAGCGGCCGCCATGACGCTGACCAACGGAGCGGCTTTCGACGTCGGGGGCGAACTGTGGCTCGGCCACACCGGCGGTACGACCAATCAGACGGCAACGGTCAACGTCGACGGCTCGACGATCGACGCCACTGCCCTGTGGTATTGGGATACGGATGCGGCCGGCAACCAATTCAACATCGATTTCACCGGCACCGATCCGGCGTCGATTACCGTCGATTGGCTCGGGCGACGGAATTCCGGCGGTACGGCGAACAACGTCACCTGGGACATGATGTGGAACGAGGGATTGCTCACCGCCGGTGGTCTGGGTGCGGCCGACGGCCTCTATTCCGGCCAGTTCTTCACCGCCAGCGGTGCTGCCGGTCCCTCCAACGGTGACTACGTCCTGGAGTATCTCAAGGCGCCGGTGACGTGGAACGCCGGCGACGGCGACTGGAATGCGGCCGCCAATTGGGACCCGCAGCAAGTTCCCAATCTCAACGGCGGCGTCAACGCGGTGATCGACAACGGTGCCACGGTGACGTATCCGGCCACTGCCCTAGGCGACCTGACGATCGACGGAGGCCGCATCCTGACGATTGCCGGCGGTTCGACCTGGCAACAAACGACCACGCACTGGACGCGGGTTAATACGGGCATGCTGGCGCTGGATGGCGGGACCTTTCAGCGTACCGCGGGCGGCAACTTCGTCCTGGCCTTCGACTCGAACGAATCGCCGACGCTCTCGCTGTCCAGCGGGGCCGTGCTCGACATTGCCGGCGAAATCTGGCTGGGGCATACGGCCGCCCGCGAGAACCAGGTCATCAACGTGAGTGTCGATGGCTCGGCGATCGACACCACCGCCCTCTGGCTCTGGGACACGGACGCTCCGGGAAACCAATTCAACATCGATTTCACCGGCACCGATCTCGCGTCGATCACCGTCGACTGGCTCGGGCGACGAGACTCCGTCAGCGGCTCGCAGAACAACGTCACCTGGAAGACGATGTGGAACGAGGGATTGCTCACCGTCGGCGGTCAGGGAGCGGCCGACGGCCTCAACTACGGCGAGTTCTTCACCACCAGCGGCAACGCTGGCCCTTCCAACGGCGACTACGTCCTGGAATATCTCAAGGCTCCGGTAACGTGGAACGCCGGCGACGGCGATTGGAATACGGCCGCCAATTGGGACCCGCAGCAAGTCCCCAATCTCAACGGTGGCGTCAACGCGCTGATCGACAACGGTGCCACGGTAACCTATCCCGCCAGTTCGCTGGGCGACCTGACGATCGACGGAGACCGCATTCTGACGATTTCTGGCGGTTCGACCTGGCAACAAACGACCACGCACTGGACGCGGGTCAATACGGGCGTGCTGGCGCTGGATGGCGGGACCTTTCAGCGTACCGCCGGCGGCAACGTCGTCCTGGCCTTCGACTCGAACGAAACGGCCACGCTTTCGCTGACGGACGGGGCCGTCTTCGACGTCGCCGGCGAGTTGTGGCTGGGCCACACGGCCGCCCGAGAGAATCAGGTCATCAACGTGAACATCGATGACTCGACGCTCACCACCGGCGCCGCGATCTGGTTGTGGGATACCGACGCGACGGGCAACGATTTCAATATCAACTTCACCGGAAAAGACCACGCCACGGTGACCACCGATTGGCTCGGCCGCCGCGATACGGTCCACGGCGGGCAGAACAACGTCCTTTGGGAGTCGCTCTGGGACGAGGGCCTGCTCACCGTCGGTGGTGAGGGTGCCGCCGAGGGCCTGGTCTTTGCCGAATTCTTCCAAACGTCGGGCAACCCCGGTCCGTACAACGGTGCCTACACGCTCGAGTTCACCGGCATCCCGGTGCCCGAGCCCTCGACGATCGCTCTTGCGGTACTGGGCCTGGTCGGTTTGATCGGCTTTGGCCGACGGCGAAGATAGTCGGCCAAGACGCCGAGCAGGTCCACACAGCGACAGCGAGTGACCGGTCGTGACCCGCCCCGGGGTCAGACCCTGTTTTCGGTTTACAGAGCGGTCCCGATCTGCTAAACTACCCACATGGCACGACCGCTTCGCATTCAGTTCGCCGACGCGATTTACCATGTGATGGCTCGGGGCAATGGGCGGCAACTGCTGTTCCATCAGCCCGACGACTACCAACGCATGCTCGACGGGCTCGAAAAGACCGTCGATTGCACCGGTTGGCAGGTCTTCGCCTTCACCTGGATGCCCAACCACATTCACCTCTTCTTTCGCACGCCCGGGCCCAATCTCTCCAAGGGAATGCAGTATCTTCTCAGCGGCTATGCCAATTGGTACGCCAAACGTCACCAGCGGACCGGCCATCTGTTTCAGGGGCGATTCAAAGGCGAGTTGATCGAGGACGAAAGCTATTTCTGGAGCGTCAGCCGTTACGTGCATCTCAATCCGGCGCGCGGCAAGCGTCCGCTGGTACAACATCCGCGTGATTGGCCATGGGGTAGCTACCCTGGCTACATCCGCAAGAATGCACGACACGATTGGATGGCCCATGAGGAGGTCTGGGCCGCTTGGAGCGGCGGGCAAGGCGGCGCGGACCCTAAGCGGGCCTATCGGCGTTTCGTGGAGGCGGGCCTGAAGGATCCGCCGGCGAATCCGCTGGAGGCGGCCTGGGAAGGATGGTTGCTGGGAAGCGAAACCTTCCTGAAAAAGATCAAGCGGACTTTTTCCGGCGTGTCCCAGCCGGATCAGGTGCCGGCGGCCCGTCGACTATCCTCACGGGATCCGCTGGAAGTGATTCAAGCGGTTGCGACACACTATGGCGTGTCCGCCGAGTCATATCAGCAGCGTCGGAGTACGGCAGCGGGTCGCGATTTGGCGGCATACCTCGCGCACCGCCACACGACGGCGACGCTGCGCGAGTTGTCCGAACCGTTCGCCCTGCGACATCCCGACAGTGTCAGCAACCTGATTCGCCGCGCGGAAAGGACCTTAGCCAACTCACGCGAGCTGAAGCAAGCCGCCGCCGCAATCGAGCAAGAGATCGCGAAAACCGAAAACAGGGTCTGACCCCGGAAGCCCCCAGAAGCCTCGTTGCCGCGGTCCAAGGTCTATCCAAGCGGTCGGCCGGGATCCTGGATCTCCCGCCACGAAGGCGCGTCCTGGGGGAATACGAAGACCATTGCTTTGTCGGTGAAGAGCTTGCGGAAGAACGGCGGGATCGGCGCGCTCCACGACGTGGCCAGGATGGGAGTCTCCTTCTCCGCCAGAAGCTTGCGGGCCGACTCGATCGACACTTCCTTCCCGTCAACCGTGTGGATCTTCACATTCTTAAGTGCCACCCTGTGCAGAGTTCGGTCGTTGTACGAACTCCCGTCGAAACCGATGTAGATGGTCCGGTAAGATACGAGCATCAGGTTGCCGGCCGAATCGATCGAGGACGCGACCAGGATCCGCGGCGGGTTGCCGGGTGTTTCACTCCGGGCTTGACCGGCGGAAGCCACGACGACAGTCGCCAACGCAACGAAGGTGGTGAGTCGGGCAAACATGTGAATCCCCTGGCGTGTGGTTTCTTCGGACACGAAATCAATAATAGCCGTCGGCGATCCAATGCCAGCGCGTCGGTTCCCGACAGGAATTCTGGTCCCCCGTCGCTCCGGATGCAACCCCCCAACGACCCATTCGGGGCATTCGTGGGAGACATCAATTGCGAGAAAAACTCGACGTAAGATATTACATCCAAGGGAGTTGCGATTATCCACTCCGAACAATTCGGGCCCTCACCTTTTTGGGTACCCTGTGGCCACCCGAAGAAGGACCGCTACCTTGACGGCCGTGGTTTGCGGGCGGTACACTAGACGGCTTGGGAATGCCCCGGGCAGGTGGTCCGGGGTTGTTTTGTGTCGGTTAGTCCTGTGAGGGAAGATGCGGTGCCTGGAACCTGTGTTATCGGATTGCAGTGGGGAGATGAGGCCAAAGGGAAGATCGTCGATCTGCTGACCGAGCAGAACGAGATCGTCGTTCGCTACTCCGGCGGGGCCAACGCGGGTCATACCGTGGTAACCGGCGGCAAGACCTACAAGCTGTCGCTGATTCCCAGCGGCATCTTCCGCGCCCACGTTCAATGCGTCATCGCCAGCGGCGTGGTCATCAACCCGGCTAGTCTGTTGGGCGAGCTCGACTATCTGGCGGCCGAGAACGTACCGGTGGGCCAGCGGCTGACCATCAGCGATCGGGCGCACGTGATCTTCCCCTGGCATTTTGAAGAAGACCGGCTGATGGACGTCACGCCCAGCGGCGGCGAGGCCATCGGCACGACGATGCGGGGTATCGGCCCCTGTTATCGCGATAAGGTGGGTCGCTCGCTGGCCGTGCGCCTGGGCGACATGTATCGCGACGGGTTCCGCGACCGGATTGAAGCGATCACCGCGGAGAAGAATCGCGTGCTGGCGGCCATGGAAAAGGGGAGTCCCGCCAAACCGCTCGACGCGGCCGAGATTTATACCCAGTACGCCGAGTATGCCGAGCGGCTCAAGCCCCACGTGGTCGATACCACGGCCTTTTTGCTCGACGCCGTGGACACCGACCGGCGGATTCTCTTCGAGGGTGCCCAGGGGTCGCTTTTGGATATCGACCATGGGACTTTCCCCTACGTGACCAGCAGCAACAGCTCGGGCGTGGGCGTGTCGACCGGTTCGGGTGTGCCGGGGCGATTTGTCACCAAGGTGGTGGGAATCCTCAAGGCCTACACCACGCGAGTCGGCGGCGGTCCGTGTCCCACCGAACAGGAAAACGAGACGGGGCAGCATATTCGCGACCGGGGCAACGAGTACGGCACGGTGACCAAGCGGCCGCGGCGCTGCGGTTGGTTCGACGCGGTGGCCGCCCGATACACGGCCCGGCTTAGCGGCGTCGACGAATTGGCGGTCATGCTGCTGGACGTTCTGGCCGCTTTGCCGGAGTTGAAGATCTGCGTGGCCTACGAGATCGACGGGAAGCGCGTGACCGACTTTCCCAGCCACATCGACGATCTCCGTCGCGCGGTGCCGGTGTACGAAACGGTCCCCGGCTGGGAGGAAGAGATCACCGAAGTGCGGCGATTCGAGGATCTTCCGGTCAAGGCCCGGCAGTATGTCGATCGGCTCAGCGAGTTGGTGGGCCGGCGGGTCGGCGTGGTTTCGGTGGGCCCCGATCGTGAGCAAACGATGTTCGTCACGTCTTAGAGAGGAAAAAGGGGACAGGTACATTTTGCCGGAACGGCCCGGAGGGTGCTTCGC
>CAYUIQ010000153.1:0-21851 GCA_964444795.1 uncultured Planctomycetaceae bacterium | reverse complement strand
GCGAGCATTTTCTTGCCGGCCTCGATGATCGACAGCGCCTCGCGATAGGCCGGATCGCTCTTATCGGTGAACTTCTCCAGGCAACGACTTACCTCGGGCCTCGTGAAACTGACCTGCGACGACTGGTTCTGGTCGTTGAGGTTCATGCCCGTCAATTTGTTCAACTGGCCCATTTGCCCCCCGTCCAACGGCGAGCGGCCGTAGCGGTTGTTGCGATAGGCGCTGGCGTAGGAGGGATAATAGGGGGCGTTGATGTCGATCCAGGTAACGATCCGGTCGAAGCTCTCGTCGTCGAGCTTGAGGTTCTTGTCGTGCTCGGGGTTCTTATGCCCTTCGACCAGAACCTTGCCGAGCGAACTGGCGTGGGAACCCCAACTCTTGGGCATCATCACGGTAAACGGTCCCGCGCCGGGGACCTGGACGAACCCCCGGGTGCGCAGCTCGACGTAGGACGTATTGAACATCACCCCGAGATCGCCGGCCAGATTCAACGTCTTGCCGCCCTCGGTACCATAGTCGTGACACGAGACGCAGTGTTTGTCGAAGGCCGGTTGCGTTTCGACCAGATAACTGAACAGCCGCGGCGGTCCGTACCAGGGCTTCAGTTTTTGCGGACCGCGGCGCATGGCCAGGGGCAAATCGCGGGGCGGAACCGAAGTCCGGCGGTTCTCGTGGCAGCCCACGCATCCGGCCGTCTCGCCGGGCCGCGTGATCGTGCCGCTGCGCATCGATTGGACCATCATCCCCTTCTCGTCGAGAAGTTGGAAATAGATGAACGTATCGGCCGGCACGGCAAAATAAGCGCTGCCGTCGGATTCCACCGGAACGGTCCCCAGAATCCGCTTGTTGTTAAAGTCGTTCCAGGCCATGCCGGGGGCTTGCGTGCCGCTGCCGTTCCACGCCTGTTGGGTCCAGAACCGCTTCTCCGGCGACTCGACCACGCGCAGATACTTGACCGAACCCGGCTCGATCCGCTCCATACCGGCCCCCTGGTAGACGTCGGAGACGTAGAAGTAACCCTCGTTCTTCGTTAGATCGATCCGCGAAGGAATGGCTGGCGGCTTGGGACGCGCGGCCAGGGGCATCGGGTCGTAGCAACCGGGGGCGTCGGCGTGGAGCAGAATTTCGTTGCCGAAGACGTCCAATAGGTAGATACCCACCTCCTCGCCCCGGCCGACCATGCGCGAGCAGATGAAATACTTATCGGAGAGGGGATAGGGGTCTTCGTACTTGGGGTTGACTCTCTTGTAGGTATCGTAGTTACCCTTGCCAATCAGGTCGATCGCGCTGGCCGGCCAAGTACGAACGACCGGCTCGCGGCCGTCGATCCCCTTGCGCCGGTCGACAATCGCCAGCGCGCCCCAGGGGCGATCGTGACACGACGAAAACGTGCCGATGAACAGTTCCGTACCGGGGATCCCCCGGTTGTCGAGCACGGCGCCCGGCGAGTTGGTATTGTTTCCCCAGAAGACGGCGTGGTTGGTGCCGTCGGGATTGACGACCCAAACCCCCTGGGCGTCGCCGAAGTTGCGGTCGACGTATTCCCAGCGGTCGTAGATCACCCGGCCGTCCTCCAGCACCGACGCATGCCCTTCGTGCAGCGTGCTGTGGCCGATCTGCTGGATATTGGCCCCGTCGGCCTCCATCGTGAACAGGTTGCCCATGATGTGCCGGTTGCACATGCAGAACTTGGGTTCCCGCGTCGAGGTAAACATGATCCGGCCGTCGGGCAGATAGATCGGGTCGATGTCCGACACGCCCGGACCGAACGTAAGCTGCCGCAGGTTCTCGCCGTCGACGTCGATCTCGTACAGGTGGTAATCGTCGTCCTTGCGGTGACGTAGCGAGACGAGAATCTTCCGGCCGTCGAAGCTGAGTTCCAGATCGCGGGCGACTCCCTCGGGCGTTTCCAGCACCGTGGTTACTTCGCCGGTGGCCACGTCGACCGTCTTAATGGCCGCGCCGCCGGTGAAACTGCCCGTGTTGATCTCGCCCGTCTGAAACATCGTGGCCGTGTTGTGATGATCGCCACGATACTGTTTTCGCATCGCGTAGAGGATGGGCTGACCGCTGACCAGCGGGTTGGCCACCAGGGCCTCGCGCTGCAGTTCGCCGAACTCCTGGTTTATTGCCTCCATCCGCGGCCCTTTGGCCGACTCGGCTCGGCGCTGCAGGGCGTCGAGGTGCCCCAGGTATTGCTTTGCCTCGGGGTATTGTGGGCCGAACGTGGCGTCGAGATCCTCGATGGCCGCCCGCAACGAGTCGGCACCCGGAAGATCGGCACCTCGGGCACGGGTCGCGGTAAGGAATATGCAGCAGAGGCCTAGAATTGCCAGGCAACCGAGACGGGCGAGAAACCGGGTCATCCTCATTGGTGGGCTCCATGGGAGAAGGACATCTATATTGGCATACGGAGGTCACACGCCATTATAGCGGAAATCGGCCCGGTTTGACCACGGGAGAGGAGGGATTGCCACGCGGGAGGGGGGGGCGTCCTGGTTAGTGGAAACAGAGAATGGTAACCCGAAGTGTCAGCGAGGATGTCTTTTCCATCCTTGCTGACGCTTCGGGTTGCTAAATCGACAGGCCGCTCCCAGCGTGGGGACGATAGGGGCACTCCCGCTCAGGTCGTCCAAAGGAGGATCAACAGGGCCACCGCCCCGCAGGCCGTCACCACCATGCTGGGTGAGATGGGAATGACGGTGGGATTGGACGCCCCGCAGGTCGGACAAACGTCGTCCATCAGCCCGACTCGGTCCTGACAGGACCGGCACTCATGGCACTTCTCGACGAACCGTCGCAGCCGCCGATCACCCCATTGCCACGCACCTCCAAGCTCCACAAACATGCGTTGCATCGCATCAGCCTCCACAAGGACCCTCCGGAAACAACGGCCCCAGCGCGGAACGAGCCCGCGACTCGGGAGAATCACGCAATCTCGTTCAGAACGACACGCTATGGGAACCGCAAGGGAAACAGCGTCGGGAAACGACAGGACCGGCACGGTCGCCGCGAAGGTCATGGACTGCACGGAAGCTGGCCGGTCGTGCTTCATATCGAGAGATGTTCCGGGCCCAAACCGTCACGGCAGATGCTGGAAAAACACCTCGGCGAGGGGGGGCGTACCCATGTCTGCTCGAAAATCCCGTTCTGCAAAACGACGGTGGATGATTGAGAATGGGTGACATGGGACAGTGCGAGAAGAGATGAGATTGGTGGGAGAAAAGAAGACGCTCAAAAGGGAAGCGCGTCTACTGAAATATACCTCAGGTCACCCCAAAAAGCAAGAAATTGTCCGGATCTTCGTATACCCTTCTCACCCAATCCGATATCCACGAGATCCTACCACTTGCGAGTTGAAAAACGGTTGGCGCCGGTCCACAATGGTCCTCATGGGCGGGGCTGCCAGACGCGGCAAGCGTTACCGTCGCAGCCATCCACGCCAGGCAGCCCGAAGTAATCCACCGGTTTTCCAGGAGCACCTCTCATGCGCAATTCCACGTCGCGACGTTCATTTCTACAGTCGGTCGGTTTCGGTGCCGCCGCGTTGGGGCTTCAGGGCACCGCCGGCGCCCAGGAGAAACCGATCCCGGGGTTTGAAGAAGCGCCGGTCGACCCCAACGCCTCCAAGGGCTGGAAGCCGGTTTCCGACCGCAAGATTCGCGTGGGCATCGTCGGCTACGGCACGTGCCGTTTCGGGGCGGCGTTCAGTTTCCAGGATCATCCCAACGTCGAAGTGGCGGCGGTCAGCGATCTGTTTCCCGACCGCTGCGCCGCTTTGGCCGCGGCTTGCCGCTGCGGGAAGACCTACCCTTCGTTGGAAGAGTTGGTCAAGGACGACACGATCGAGGCGGTCTTCCTGGCCACCGATGCGCCCAGCCACGCCCGGCACTGCGTCGACGTGCTGCGGCACGGCAAACACGTCGCCTGCGCGGTGCCCGCCACGTACGGATCGATCGAGGACGCCGACAAGCTGCTTCAGGCCGTGAAGACCTCGGGCCTGAAGTACATGATGTTCGAGACGTCGTGCTTCCACGCCGACTGCTACGCCATGCGGCAGATCTACCAGGCGGGCGGGTTCGGCCAACTCGTTTACTCCGAAGGCGAGTATTACCACTTCCACTCGCACCAGATCGGATCGTATAAGAACTGGCGCGTGGGCTCGGTCCCCTTGTGGTATCCGACGCACTCGACCGCCTACTATGTCGGGGTGACCGACAAATCGTTCACCTCCGTCTCTTGCATCGGCTCCAGCGCGGGCCGCCCCGAACATAAGCCGGGAGGGAACGCGTACGGCAATCCCTTCTCCGACGAGATCGCCCTGTTCGAGACGTCCGAGGGGGGCACGTCGCGGATGTTGATGTGTACGGGCATTCGCGGCAAGGGGGGCGAAACGGGTCGGGTGTTCGGACATCAGGGGTGGATGGAGGGCTTGCAGTACCGCGGGGCGATGACCAAGCTGCCCGACCTGGCCCGGCCGCCGCTTCCGCCGGGCGTCCAGGCGGGTGGCCATGGCGGATCGCACGGGCACCTGAGCAACGAGTTCGTCCACGCGATCCTCGAAGACCGCAAGCCGCTGGTCGACGTCGTTGCGGCCCTGAACATGACCGTCGGCGGCATCGTCGCCCACGCCTCGGCGATGAAAGACGGTCAGCGCATGGCCGTACCGCAGTACGCGATCTGACGAGAATTAAAGAAACGGGAGTCCGAAAATGGGGACTGGCTACGGCGTGCGACGTACGACGAACCGCCGCAACTGGCGCTGATCGCCGGGCGTATCGAGCGGGATGGTGTACGTGCGGCTGAACCGCTCCGTGGCCGGGTCGTAGTCGGTCTGCCAGAAATCGTTGCCGTGGACCGACTGGTCGATCGGGTGTGCCGTGCCCTGGCGCACTTCGGCCAGATGGTAGCCGGCGTGGCGCGAAAACCCGACCAGCGTGATCGGTATGTATCCGACGCCGCCGGTAACCGTGAAATCGGCCTCGGACTGTTCGTCCACTTCGACCACCACCGGGTATTGGCGCAGCACCCGGCCGAGACGGGCCGTTACTCGGAGATCGTTGCCGACGGCCTCGCGGTGGATCATCTTCCAGGTGTCGGCGCCGCGGGCCAGTGCGGCGCGGAGATTCTCGTTCGGCCCGTAGTAATCGTCCGCGTGTTGGGGCATCACGACGTGGACCACCTCGGCCTCGACGTAATCGCCCGCTTCGAGACGCCGGAGTTCGGGTGGCGGGAGGATATCGATCAGCGAGGTTTCCGCGCCGCGAACCTTGGCACCACGCTCGGCCGCGTAAGGCCGTGCGGTTTTTCCCCCGAGCCGGGCATCCCAGTGCCGCAAGATGATCCCCCGGTTGGCCCATGCGCCGGATGCGGACTTGTCGCGCGAGACGGCCTCGTGCATCGAGAACCATGGCACCCGGCCGGTACATGCGACCGGTGCGGTGCGATAGGTATTGCCGCCCCATTGGGTCGACCACTCGTCAACAAGCCCCGACTCATTGCCGCGAGCGAATTTCCGTTCGCCCGTGTAACTGTAGTTGTCGCCGCCGGCCTGGAAGAAGACCAGACGATTGAACTCAGCGGGCTCGATGACGTCGTAACGAAATCGATAGACGCCGCGCACCAGATCGTCGGTGCGATAGAGGCTCACCGTGGCGCAAAGGTCGATCTTCCCGTCGGCACTCCGTCCGGCAAACGTCACTTCGGTCAGGTTGGGGCCGTAACGCCGATACGCCGTGCGCATCCGCGAGTTCCATTGCTTCGCGCCGTCGGCGTCGTAATAGACGAGGAAGTCGGCCCCGCCGACGTTATTGGTCCACCCCCATTTTCTCGGCTCCGCTTGCTTCATGCCCCAGACCATCATTGGCCGGGTATCGAGCACGGTGCCGCCGACTTGTCCCTGGTCGGGCTCGAAGCAGAGCGATTCGCCCCAGGCGCCCAGCGCCGCTTCGTGCCATAGTTGGTTGTTCCCCCAACCGATGAGGCAGAGTTGCGCATGAGACGCGGCCGGCACGCCACCCCAGTGGGCGTAGACTATCGTGAATTCCAACTCGGTTTGCGACTCCGCAGGCAAATGCAGCAGCGTGTAGCCGTGGAACCAGGCACCCCGATACGGCACATCGGGATCGCGCTGCGTATGCCAGTTCTTGCTGATCTGCACGGGAATCCCCAGCGGATTGCCCCGCCGATCGCGGAGCATGGGCGAGAGGCCCGTGATCGGCTGAATGCCGCGCACGCGAAACCCGTGCCGGCTCTTTTCCAACGCCAACCGGACGACCGCCTCCTGGTCGCCCGGATTGCGAATCGTCAGACGTACACGTTCCATTGCGTCGTTGTGGGCGCCCTGAGGAACGACCCGGTCGAGGTCCACCCGGTGACATCCGCGCAGCGGGTCGTACTCGACCTTGCAGGGCCGGTTGCCCACGGAATCGAAGGCGGATACGGTTGTTTGCTCGGGTGATTGGGCGTCGGGAGAACGCGGCGGGAACTTCAGCACGACATGGCAGGTTCGCTTCTGGCCGGCATGCCAGAGGTCGGCAACCGGTGACGCGGATTGGGCGACCCGGCCGTCGTCGTGCGTCAAGCGGATAGCCATCGTTGCCTCGGACCACGGATCGCCGGCTGTGGGTTCGGATTGCACATCCAAACGCAAGGCCAGGCGGTCGGGCCAGGCGATCAGTTCCAAGCGTCCTTCGGCGGCGAGCCGGTTTCCCCGCTCGTCGGCAAACTCCAGCCCGAGAAGATCGCAGCGCTGGACAAACCGGCCGGCCGAGATCAACCGGGCCACGGAATGCCCCTTGGCTTTGACGGAACTTCCCGTGCATCGGTAGACTGTTCCCGCGATGTCGACACACAGATCAAGCTTCGCCGGCGGCAAATCCAAAACAACGTCGTTGCTTTCGACCAGCGCCTGGTCGTACGTTTGCCGGGCACGAATCGGCCCGAGGCGGACGACGTCGGCCGTTTCGACGTCCAGCGCCAGTCCATAGCGCCCGGTCCGCACGCATCGCAGGCGGCGTCCGTCCGGCGAGCGGTCTCGCAGCCCGTGGGCCCACCACATCAGGCTGAAATCCTCGGCCCGATGCACGCATTCGGTCGGTGCGACGTTGCGCGTCTGGCTGGCCCGGGCGTGGAGCGCCGAGACCATGACCGCCACGGCCATCAAGCAGCGGATCGATCGAGTCGTCATCATTAACGAACCTGTTGTTTTCCTGACGCGGGGATCACGGGCAGGATGCCCGTTGCACCACGGGCAACGTCGGCAGCCGCTTCCCGACCCGGGGGATGCAACCCCGGGCGTGGATGAAGATCGAAGAGGCGAGATCTCCTTCTCTAGTCCCTAGTCCCTACCTCACCCTCTCCAGGCGACCTGATAGCTGCGGCCCAGGTTGACGATCCTCTGGAGGAGCTTGTCGTAGGGGACGCCCACGCTATAGGCGCTTTCGGCGAGGTCTTCGCCGTACTCAAGGTTGGGGTTGGGATTGGCCTCCAGGACGTAGACGCGCCCGTCGTCTGTGAGCCGCAGGTCCATCCGCCCATAGCCGCTCATCGACAGTGCGCGGTAGACGCGTTTACAGAGCGCCACGATCTTTTCTTCGATCCCCGGCGGCAGATTCTTGGCCGCCGCGGTGGTGATCCCGTGGCGTTTCTGGTACTCGGGATCAAACTTGACCTTTTCGGTGGCGATGTGTGCGATGTCCTCGGGCATCTTGGTGAAGAGCATCTCCCAGACGGGGAAGGTTTGCAGCCGGCGGTTTCCCAAGACCCCCACGTACAGCTCCCGGCCTTCGATGTACTGTTCGGCGATGGCGTCGTCGCCAAACTGGTCGTGCATGAACCGCACTCGTTCGGCTAGCTTCTCGTCGCTGGTGACGATCGAGGCCTGGGAGATTCCCAGCGAGGCGTCCTCGTTGACCGATTTGACCATCAGGGGGAATTCCAGCCGCCGGGGCCGTTTGACCGCCTTGCGCATGGGGAACACGGCGAACTTGGGCGTGCGAATGCGGTGGTAGCTGAGGATCTGCTTGCAGAGGGCCTTGTCGTGGGCCAGCAGCAGCCCGCGGGGATTGCAGCCGGTGTAGGGCTGGCGCATCAGTTCCAGGTAGCTGACCACGTGCTGATCGTAGACGGCCACGCCATGAAACTCTTCGAGCAGATTGAAGGCGACGTGCGGTTTGAAATCGAGGATCGCCCGCCGCATGACGCCCAAGTCGTCGCGGAGCCCGACAACCTGCAAGTCGTGTCCCAGCTTTTCCAGCCCGTGTACGACGTCGTACTCGGACTTCCATTTGAAGATCTCCTTTTCGTCGAAACCATCAAGGCTATCCGGGGGGACGAGATCCTCATGCACCAGGGCCAACACGCGGAGTTTCTTCATAGGGCTACTCGATGACGGCCGCCGTGGAGATAGTTCATGGTCTGGACGGTGAGCATCACCAGCGCGTCGCGCCGGGCCTGTTCCTCGGGACGATCCAGGCGCAACTTCAACCGGCTGCAGCGGTCAATCATGTCGCCGAGCACCTGGTCGATCGTGTAGCGATATTCACCCGTCCAGAAAGCCACCAGCCGTCGCAACTCCGGGCGAATTCGCCGCAAGAAGGACGCGGCCGCCATGTTTGCGGCGTGTTCCGCCTGATCGGAGAACAGGCGTCGCAGTTCTCGGTTGTTGAAGTCGGGATGATCCAATCCGTAGCGCGCACGTTTCTCGGCATAGTGCTCGCGCAGGGTCTTGCGGATTTCGCGAAGCGGTGCCGCGCGGCGCCGGGTGGCGACCTTCGGCCGCACGCCCCGAAGTTCGTCGCCCAGGGCGTCGACGTATTGGAGCTTTTTCAGCGCCGGCCAGCCCCGATACTGGTTGCGCCAACCGGATCGCGGTTTCAGCCACACGGCAAAAGTCTCCGCAAAGTCCTCGGCCGGATGACTCTGGGCGTACCAGAGATCCAAGTGCAGGACGTAACGCTTGCTGTACGGCTTGGGTTGATAGAATTCGGGATACTTCTGCGAGTACTTGCCAAACAACTCGCGCCAGCGACGCCGGCGGTGCAGGTGATGGGCCGAGTCGAAAGCATGGCCCGCCTCGTGCCGGAGAATCCGCATACACCACTCGGCCGTCCCCCCCTCCACGTCGAGCATCTGCTTCCGCTCCAACGAAGCCAGGCGGGGATGGGCCAAATAGAAGGGAATCGCAATTCCGGGGATGCCGTCGGGCGAGAACCACTCGTCGGAGAACCAGCAATGGGGGCGGAAACGCAGACCGCGCATGCGAAGCTCCTCGTGAATCCGCTCCACCCGCTTCTTCAGGGGCGTGTCCTCGATGCGAATCTTCAGGTCGCACATCCGCACGTCCAGCAACTCGTCGCCCGACAAGGTGACCCAGTCGGGTGTTTTGGCCCGGCCTTTGGACACCGCTTTGGCCCGGCCTTTGGGCTTCGCCTTGGATGAACCTTTGGGCCTTGCCTTGGATGGGCTGCCGACAACCGCCTTGGCTTGCCCGTTGCCCGTCGCTTTGACCCGGCCGTTGGACTTCGCCTGGACCCGGCCATTGGGCACTACTTTGGCGTGCCCGTTGGTCGCTCCGTTGGTCGCGCGGTTGCCCGATCGCGTCGCCGGTTGCTTTCTCGAAGTGGTTACTGCCATGTCGTGGAGTTCGTTCCCTCTATCCGTTGCGACATTTCCTCCCCAAGCATTGTGACATCACCTGGAGCACCGTCTGCGCCAATTATGGGATATTTTTGGCTTGGGTTGCAAGATGGCTTTGCCGGGTTTTGGGAAAAATAGGGAAGACTAGACAAGATAAGTCCGGACCGATATGTTTTCCCTGGTCGATCGTCTGATGCATTCTACCGGGGAAGAACGGGGAAAATTCCCGTTTTTCGCGACCCATTCTCGTCCCGCGGCGCAAACTCACAGTAAACCAACGGCCGTGGCGCCTTCAAGACCGCGATGGATGAATCACAACAGCGCGAAACTGCCCAGGGTCTGCTTCAGGGCAAGGCCGAGGCTTGGCGCTCGCTCTATGCGGCCTATTCGCGGCGGATTTGGCACCTGATCGCCCGTCGAATGGGGCCTCACTCGGCCGATGTGGCCGACGTGGTGCAGGAGACCTTCCTGGCCGCGGCCCGATCCGCCCCGTCGTACGATCCCGGGCGGGGAACGCCCTGGATGTGGTTGGCGGGGATTGCCCGACGGCACGTCGCGCTGCACTGGCGGAAAATGTCCCGTCATAACCCGCTCGGCGGGACATTGCCGTCGGAAACTGCCGGTTCGGAAGAGATTACCCAGTGGATCACCAACCGCCGCGACCCACCGCCGGACACTTTGGAGACCGCCGAATTGCGTGCCCAGGTGCGTGACGCGCTGGGCCAGTTGCCGGCCGACTACGAGATCCTGCTGACGGCCAAGTATTTCGACGGGTCTACCGTCGGGCAGATCGCCACGCACCAGGCGTCCTCCATCGAGGCGGTCCGTTCCAAGCTGGCCCGTGCTCGCCGGGCGTTTCGGCGAGTTTTTGCCAAATCGGCTACTTTTTCCGCCGACGATCGAGCCCCCAAGCCCCGATCGAGCGGAGGCAAGTCATGAGTCCAGACGACACACGCCAAGAAGACCAGCGATTCGCTACCCTGTTCGGGTCGGTTAATTCCGACTGCGTCCCCCCCGACGAAGAATTCCTCGGTCGGCTCGCCGACCGATCGACCGAGGTGTTCCTGGCCGAATTCCAGCGTCGGACCACCCTTCCGGCGGAGAGACGTCGCGTGCTCGTTCGCGCCATGCGTTGGGCGATGGCGACCGCCGCGGCGGTGATTCTTGTGGCCGTTAGCTTCTGGGCTTCCAATGGCTCCAACCGGCCGGCGCCGACGCTCGGCGCGGTGCTCGAAGACATCACCCGGGCCAAGACCCTTCGATTGAAGCTCACCGAGGGGCAAACGACGGCCGCCGTCTGGGTCGGCCGGGAGCCGCAACGCTTGCGATGGGACGATGGCCGCGAAGGCATCTACCGCATCGCCCATGGCTCCACGCTCTGGGATATCGACGAGAAGGCCAATCGGGCCGCCTCGCAACCGGTCTCCTACTTCCGCGGACAGGAGTCGGGCGTCGATCCGCTGGCCTTGTTCGGATTGGCAATCCCCAAAGAGTCGGAAAACCTGCTGAGCACGACGCCGGTCGAGCGGGTCGACCACCAGGGTGTCGAGTGCGACGTCTATCGGGCCGAGTGGCCCGGCGCCGAGGGCACGATCCACCTGGAAGTGCTTGCCGGGGCCGACGATCACACGCTCCGCCGGCTCGAAGCCTCGGCCGAGCGAGACGGCACCCTCGAATTGATCGG
Organism: uncultured Planctomycetaceae bacterium; assembly: GCA_964444795.1. Classification (GTDB taxonomy): domain Bacteria; phylum Planctomycetota; class Planctomycetia; order Pirellulales; family Thermoguttaceae; genus JABMRP01. Next base: position 10,528 of record CAYUIQ010000153.1, on the reverse strand, counting down.
CCGGGTCGACGTGATGGCCGTCGACGAGCCGGTCGACGAGGCCCTGTTTGTCGTCGGCGACACGCTCACCGAGGACGGCCGGATCGGCAAAGTCGTCGAGGCGCAAGGCGTCGTGGCCGTCCGACCGGTCAACGCCCGTCGCTGGACCCCCCTGGCCGAGAGCCTGCTGCTGATGCCCGGCGACTGGGTGCGAACCGACGCCCGGGGAGCCAACGCGCTGGCCCTGAGGCTGGTCAAGCAGACCGGGATGATCCTCGGCCCGCACTCGCTGGTCGAGTTGGTGGGACCGAAGCGGATTCGGCTGCTCGACGGAATGCTGGAAATCGCCGCGACGGCCGACGCACCGGTCACCCTGCTGGGGCCCAACGAACAGGCCATCTCGGTCGCCGATCGAGGAATCTACCGCCTGAAGGAGCGAAAACTAGTCCGCGAAGAGCAAGACCCGCCGTGGCTGGTCGGGTTCAAGGAAGCGGCGACCGGCGAGTCCGTCGGTTCGCTGGTGGCCGAGGTCGACGGCCAAAACGTTCCACTCACCGTCGGCTACCATAACGTTTCGGTGGAAATCCGCGACCAGATCGCCCGAACGGAGATCGAGGAGTCGTTTGTCAACCACACGGGCGTCCAGACGGAGGGTACCTTCTACTTCCCCCTGCCGTCGGACGCCTCGATCGCCGGGTTCGGCATGTGGATCGACGACGTGCTGGTCGATGCCGACGTGGTCGAGAAGCAGCGCGCCCGGGAAATCTACGAGACGATCCTCCGCGAGCGCCGCGATCCGGCCCTGTTGGAGTGGTCCGGGGGCAACCTGTTCAAAGCCCGGGTGTTTCCGATCCTTCCGCATCGCGAGAAGCGGATCAAGATCACGTATACTCAGGTGCTGCCGCTTCGCGGGGGGAGTTACCGCTACAGTTACGGTCTGCAAAGCGAAATGCTGCGGCAACACCCGTTGCGCGAGTTGGCCCTCGACGTACGGATCCACTCGGCCGTGCCGCTGGCCCGGGTGAGTTCACCGACGCACTCGACGCGCATCCGCCAGACCGACGAATCGGCTCGTGTCGAGTTTAGCGCCCAGCAGTACACGCCCGAGCGTGACTTCGAGGTCGTGGTGGAAGTTGCCGACCGGCAGTCGGAGGTAGTGTTGATTCCGCACCGGCGGGGCGACGACGGCTATTTTCTCGCGCAGTTGACTCCGCCGGGAAATGACGGCCGGTGGCAGCGCAAACTGCTGCCCGACGGCAAGCCGCTTCAACTGCTGATCCTGGCCGATACGTCCGCCTCGGTCGATGCCGGCCGGCAGAAGCGCCAGGCCGGGGTGATCGCCTCTTTGACCGGATCGCTGACGCCGGAGGACACGTTCAATCTGGCCGCCTGCGACATGGGCTGCACATGGATTTTCGACGAGCCCGTGCCGGCCACCGAGACGAACGTCGATACCGCGAGCCAGTTTCTGGCCAAGCGTGCCATGCTGGGGTGGACCGACTTGGATCGGACGTTTGCCTCGGCGCTGGAGCAGAGCGGGCCGGATACGCGCGTGGTTTACGTGGGCGACGGCATCGCCACGGCCGTTCATTCCGATACCGACACCGAACCGGCCGCGGTGGCTGCCCGATTGCGACGTCTCCACCAGAAGCAGGGCGGCAAGGGAACGTTCCACGCGATCGCCGCGGGAAGTCGTTTCGAGCCCACGGTACTGAATGCGCTCGCTTCGCTGGGCGGCGGGTCGGTGCGGCACGTATCCTCCCAGCAGCCACCCCCGGAGGTCGCCCGGGAGTTGCTCGGCGAGATGACCCGGCCCGTGCTGCGCGATCTGAAGGTCGAGTTTGAGGATCTGGCCACCGCGAGAGTGTATCCCGAGAAGCTGCCGAATCTGGCCCCCGGCACGCAGCAGATTCTCCTCGGGCGTTATCTGCCCGACGGCGCCGATCAACAAGGGCACGTCACCGTCAGCGGCACGCGCGACGGCCAGTCGGTGCGATTCCGCACGCCGGTGGTGATTCCCGACGCGGAAAAGGGTAATTCGTTCATCCCCCGGCTTTGGGCCCGAGAGCATCTCGACGCCCTGCTCGGGCAAGGTTCCTCGCAAACGATCCGCGACGAGATCATCGCGCTTTCCGAGCAGTACCACATCATGACGCCCTACACGTCGCTGTTGGTGCTGGAAACGGACGCCGACCGCAAGCGCTTCGGGGTCCGGCGCCGCTTCCAGATGTGCGACGGCGAGAAATTCTTCGACGCCGCGCGAAAGAAGATCGACTACCAACTCGTGCAACAGCAGATGCGCAAAGCGGGCGGCTGGCGGATCGGGATGCAGCGAAAGGCACTGGAGGGACTGTCTTCACTCGGTCGCAATGCGGACGCGCTGAGGTCGTGTGTCGAATCGACGGGAGGTTCTTGGAGGTACTCTCCCCGATCCGACACCAGCGTCATCGGGTGGCAGACGATGGTCAACGACGGTCGCACGTGGTTCGAACCCGGCGGCATGGGTATCGGCGGCGACTTCAAGAAGTTCATGGCGGGCAGTTACGGATCGTTGAGTCACAACGCCGGGTGGGTCCGCGACGTCAACGGCTTCGACACGTTGACCGAACTCATTACGCCCACCATCCGTCCGTCGACTTGGGAAGAGGACGGCGACTTCGACGATTGGTTTGAAGCCGATTTGGGAATCTCCGTGCGTGGCTCTCCGGATTACCTGTTCGACGGCGAGTCGGTACTGGGCACCGGGACTTATCCGGTCGCCGATCTCGTGTTGCCGATCCAGGTGCCCGACTTTCCGGGCGGTTTCGGCAGCCTCCTTGGGAATCAGCAGAACCGGTTCACCCTCGCCGAGCCACAATTCGGCGGGTTCGCGAGGCAAGGAATCACCACAGAGTCGTGGGACTTGCCGACGCTCTCTTTCGTGCCCTACTTCTCTCGCGGGTTGCAGGTGTCCGGCCACAGGTTTAGGTATGACTCGGATCCCCGGATGAGCCAGATGCGCGTCGATTGGCTGGACTCGCTCTTCCCTCGAGTGCCGCCGGAGCCGCTTGAGCCGGCCGAACCGGCGGAGCCCTGGCCGGAAGCGGCTCGGGAGCTGGCCGAAAGCCTGCTCCGTACCGAATTGTTGACTCGTCCCGAAAGTGGCCTGCGCATCGAACAAGAGATCGAGTCGTTCGACGTGCGTCAATCGTCGGGCGTGCGCAACGCCACGCTCACGTCTCGCTCCCGCCGTCTGGCACTGGTTTCTCCCACGGCATGGCTCACTCGTTCTGAGGGAACCGGTTCGCAGCGAACCGTCCACTGGTGCGACGGCCGGGAGCGGGGCGTTTTCCAACAAGACTTCCTCTTGGGGCAAGTTCGCCAGTCGACTCCCCGCGACCTGCACTCGCCGCCGCTGGGCCTCAGCCGAGCGGTGCTGGAGCCCCTGGACCGCACTCTCCGGGAGCACACGCCCCGATTGAAACCGCGGGGCGAGGGTCGCACGCTGCTGGTCTTGAAAAGGCCGGGTGAACCGCACAGAGAGGGTCGCTTGCTCATCGACACCGACCGCAAGGTGATCCTCTCGATCGAGAATCGTTACTACGACCAGATCGACACAGTCACCTTCAGCGACTTCATCGAAGTGGGCGGCCACTGGTGGGCCGGCCGTATCGAGTCGACCGACGACGGGGGACGCCGCACCGAGCGGACCGTCCGCCGGTTCACCCTGCTTGAGAAACAGCCGTTCGACCAACAGTGGAAAGCAGCACTGGCCGATCGCGAGCAGTCACAATTGCCGCACGTGCCGCTGCCTTCGCTGGCCGAGGCCAAAGGGGCGCTGGCCGAGGAGAAGGCCCGGTTCGACGATCATCTGGTAATGATGCGGCACTTCTCGGCCACGCAACGGTGGGATCGGGCGTTGGAGCATCTGGAGCAACTCGAACGGCTGGCCGCCGATCGGCCGGGCATGCGCTGGATCCGCAATGCGATGCTCGCCGAAGCCCGGCGCGGCGAGCAATTGAAGCAACGCATCTTCGACGAGGCCGACCGCCTGAGCCAAGCCGATGCGGTCGAAACCAAGCGCGACGTCGACAAGTTGCTCTTGGCCAACTGCTTGCTGCGCCAGGCCGAGTCGTGCTTCGAGGCCAACGAAGTGCTCGCCCTGTTGGATCGATTGCAAGGGGTCTACCGCAGCCAGCCGTCTTACACCGGGGCCGTACAGTCGTGGAGCCAGAGTCGCGTCGACTATCTGCGGAAGACCGGCCGGCCGACCGAAGCGATCGCCCTGCTGGGGCAACTGGCCGCCGACGTCCCGCACGATTACCGCCTGCAAGAGCAGTACGCCGCGCAACTGGTCGCCGATGGCCGGCACGCGGACGCCCGTGCCGTGCTCGACCGGGCAATGAAGGGCGATTTCCCCTGGCATCCCTACGAGATCGACTCGCTACGCGACACGTACGCCGGCTTCCTGCGAGACCGGGGACGCTACGACGAACTGGTCGAGTTCTTGGCCGCCTGGGTCAAAAGAAAGCCCGAGTGCGCCGCGGCCTACGAGCAGTATCTGACGGCCCTGATCTACACGAACCAGAGCGAGAAGGCGGATGAGTTGACGGCCCGCTGGATGACCGAGGGGCGTGTCGAGGGGCGATTGCCGGCCGACGTGGCGGCCCGGTTGAAGGTGGCGGTGAATCGGGCGCTGGGGCAAGGATACCAACTCCGCACCAATCGGCTCGATCCCCGCTGGCTGGACTCCCTGGCCCGGACCGTGGAGTTCTTCGCCCCGCACGCGGAGCAATTCCGCTTGGCCGAGGAGATCATGAACGTCGGCAAGTTCGGGCGGACCGACCAATGCCGCCGCCTGCACGAGCGGTTCATTCGCTTGTTGGACGAGGAAATCGAGACCCTGCGCCCGGAGCAGATCGATTGCTACGTGAAATGGGTCATGGACGGCGACTTGACGGTGGAGACGGATGTGTGGATGCGGATCGCCGCCGGAGTCGAGCGCCGCTGGTCGAGCGAGCGGAAGCCCGAAATCCGGCTGCAACTGGCGGAGATCGTGGTGCGGATTCTCCAGTCGGACGGGACTACAGACGAACTGCTCGCCTTCCTCCGTCGGCGACTAGAGGTCAAGCCACACCGGCAGGCGTACGAGCAACTGTTCGATACCCTTCTGGAGCAAGCCTGGTCGGCCGAGTATGAAGACGAGGCCTTCTCGCTGTTGGAAGACCAGGGATACGCCGCCAAGCCGGCCAAGCGTCTGACGGCCCCGCTCGGCGCCTTGCACAAGCTGACCGATCGGATGGTCCAGGCGAGAAGTCGTGCTTTGCTCGGGGAGATCGAAGACCTGGGGCGGCTTTCCCGGGCCGAGCGAGCCGAGAAAGAGGCGGAGGTCCTGCAACGCGCTCGTCGCGATTTCGCCCAGCGGCTGCGAGAGGAGCGAGCCAAGCACACCGGGCCGCTGGCCGATTGGATCGACGTCGAACGGCTTTACCTCGAGGTGGAACTCCAGCGCAATCTCCCGCAGGTGGCCAAGACGTGTTGGGAGTACCTCGGCCCCCAGATGCGGGCCACGGCCGAGGATGCGACGCCCGAGCAACGCATCGAGCGGATGTTGCGGCACCGTTGCCTGATGATGCTGGCCCATCTGGCCGTCCGTCCGGAGGCCGACGCAACGCTGGTTGAACGGTTGCTCGGGTGGGTCGATCACACGCTGGCCGCGGCCGAGGACACGGAAGCAATCAACCGCTGGCGAGGTTTGAAGTTCTCGTTGCTGGTGGCCCTGGACCGGCCCGACGATCTGCGAAGGACGCTCAAAACCTGGATCGACACCGACGATCCCGACAATCGCTGGCGGCTGGCCTTGGGCTATCTGCATGCCGAGCTAGGGAAGCTCGATGAAGCGATCAACTTGTTCGAGGCCGTCGAAGCCGACGACGAACTGGGCCCGGCCGAGTATCGCGCGCTGGCCGATTGGTACATGGTTCTCGATCGGGAGGAAGACCACCGCCGGGCGGTCGAGGCCTCGTATCGCACGACGGACGAACACGTGCTGGACCGCCGGCTCAGGCAAGAACTCCGCAACTGGCAACGCGACGACGGCCCCTTGCCGGCGGAACTCGACGAGGACGTCCCTTTGATTTTCACCGTCCTGCTGGCCAAGTCGCGCGGCCCGGAGCACTACGCGGGGCTGCTTGGCGCGGTCTACGGGGCAACCCGCGAGTTCGAGTTGTTGGCTTGCCTGCCCGAGGCGGTCGTCGGCCACACCGCCGGCCGGGTCTACCCGTTCCTTGGGTCGCTCGATTCGGTGCTCGGCGAAGTGCGCAAGGAGGCGACCGCCGATGAAATCGTCAAACGGTTGAAGGTAGTTCGGCAGCGTGCAAGAACGCCGGTCGACCGCCGGGCGTTGGACATGCTCGAACTGCTGGTCGAGCGTCGCGCGGCCGAGTTGGCCGATCAACCGGGCCCGCACACGGCCGCCGCGCTGGCTGCCATGCGGCGGGCTTTCAAAGGCGAGTGGACGCCCGGCGAAGGCCGCCTGATGGCCGAGTTTCTTGCCGGCCTGGGCAAGATCTCGCAGACCGCGCTGGCCGACGAGCAAGTGTACCAACTGACCGCCTTGCACAAATCCCAGACCGCCGGTTCGGCCGATCGGTTGTTCGTCGCCTGGCTGTTGGCCCATACCCAATGGAATTACGAGCGACACGACGCAGCCATCGACCGGTTGACCGCAGCGCTGGCCGATCGCCGAAAGGCACACGGGGGATTCCTGCCCGATGAAGCCGACCTGATGATCGACACGCTGATCTCGTATCTCCAGCAGCGCGGCCACCATGCCCGCGGCGAAATCATCCTCCGCGAGTATCTCGACGATCCGGTCACCGGTGGGCAGAAGCAGTGGCTGCAAACGCGGCTGCTCGGACTATTCCAGCACGCCCTGCGGCACGACGGCACCACGTCACTGGGCAGCGGTGAGACGCTTTACCGGGCCGTGGAAAAGAAGACCCGCGAAGACCTGACCGCTGCCGATCCCGCCCACCAACGAACCCTGATCGACCGGCTTTGCAGCTTCTACCGGACGGCCGCCGAGAAAAAACTTCCCGGCGTGAAGGGCGATCTCCGCGAGTTTGCTTTCCAGGATACCCCCGAACTTCTCAAGAGCCAGGTAGGCCAGCGGCGGTCGGTCGTCGGTGAAGTCGCCCAGACGCTACGCGACGTGGCCGGACCGCGCGACGGGCTGGCCTTTCTCATCGCACGCCTGGAAAACGAGCCGGCCTGGTGCCGGCTGGCCGGCGACGACCTTTGGGAATCCTGCCAGGACGAACTCGCTTGGTGGCGCATCCAGGTGATCGCAGCGGGCGACCTGGAACCCCGGCTGTTGAAGCTGGTGTCCAGCGAGTTGCGGCGCGATCTGGAGTCCGAGTTCAGCCATGATCAAACGATCTACGACACCCGATACATTCATTTCTGGAAGGCTAAGACCGACGCCTTCGCCGCTGTGGCCGAGGAAGTGTACGACCGGAAGAGACATTCGGGAGACTCGGTTGTGCATATCGCCGAGTACCTTTACCGCGGGCTGAACCGCCATAATCGAGCTATCGACATGTTGCTGGCGGCCCACCGGCAGAAGCTCTTCGACGAAACCGACGACGGCGTGGAATTGCTGACCACGCTCTTGCAGGCGCAGAATCGCTACGAGGAGTCGATCCCCCCACTACGGGAACTCGTCCGACGTGATCCCAACGAATGGAATTACCGGATCCGCCTGATGCGGGCGTTCTTCCACACCGGCCGCCACGACGATCTGCGGAAACTGGTCGACGAGACCCGCAAGGCGATCCGCAAGAGATACCCCTGGCCCGAGGCAGCCGAAGGCTCGCTGGCCGAACTGGCCGAGGCCTGTGTCGAGTTTGAGCTTTACGAGCGCGCCGTGGAGTACGTCGACCAGGCCATCGCCTTCCGCCGGCAAGCATCGCCCGGTCGGCATGTCGGCGACGAGTCACTTTCGCGGTACTACGAGCACTTGGCCAAAGCCCACGCCGGGTTGAATCAGACGGCCGCGGCGGTCGACGCCGTCTGCGAGGCGATCGTCTGTTGGGGCCCCCGACACGAGCGCCGGGACGAAACGCTCGACCTGTTGGATGGCGTGCTGCGAGAATCCCCCGATCTCGACGGCTACGTCGTCGGGCTCGACGCCCAGGCCGCCGAAGCCGAGAAGGACAACTACGTCGTTCGCAAAGCCGTCGGACGCGTGTATCTCAACGGAAAACACTTCGACAAGGCGATCGGGCAACTCCAACTGGCCGTCGAACTGCAACCGAGTGACGCCGAAACGCACCGGATGCTGATCGATTGTTACCAACACCAAGGGGAACCGGAGAAGGCCATCGGCCAATTGCTCGACGCGCTGCAATGGTCGCCCCACAACTTCGATCTCTGGGAAGAGCTCGCCCGGCGGTATACCGAACTCGACCGGCCCAAGGAAGCCGAACGGGCCTACACGTCGATCGTCGAGGTCTTGCCCAACGAATCGGAGAGCCACGCCCGGCTGGCCGAGATCCGCCAACGGCAAGACCGCTGGAGAGAAGCGGCCGACCATTGGGCTCGCGTGGCCGAGATCCGCGAGTTGGAGCCGACCGGCCTGTCGAACCGGGCCGCCGCCCAAATCAAGTTGAAGCAATGGGCCGCCGCCGAAGAATCGGTCCGGGCGTTGAAATCCGGAAGCTGGCCCTCGCGTTTCAAAGACGTCGACCGTCAGGCCCGGGAGATGCAAGACCAGATCGAGTCGGGACGCTGGCTCCAACGGCAACCGTGATCGGCCCGATATAACGACCCACTCACTCGCCGGCCGGTTTGAACTCGGCAAACGTTCCCGGCACGCCCGACAGATGCTCCGCCAGCAGGGCTTTCATGCGAGCCAGCGCCGCCTGGTGGGCCGGGTCATCGGCCAGATTGTTCTGTTCACCCGGGTCGGCCGTCAGATCGTAGAGTTGGTCCGCGTCGTAGTACGTGCCCTTGTACCGCCGCATCGCGTTGCCGCGCTCGGTATTCTGCCCGCCGGGAAAACCCATGTGCGACAGGGGCGCATCGGGGGTCATCTCGAACGGCTTGTCCTCGCGCAGTCGCTTCGACTCGGCGTACCGCTGGGAAAGGCGCTGCCGCTGGGCGTCGGTCAACTGCCGGCTCGGCGGGATGCGAAACGCCAGGTATTTCCAGCGCCGCGTGCATACCGCGCGCGTGTGACCGATCTCGAAGTAGAGCGACGGATGCACCTCGTCGGTCTTGCCGGCAACAAGCGGCAGAAGGCTCCGGCCGTCGAGCGGGAAAAAGGGGACAGGTCCAATTTGCCGGGACGGCCCGGAGGGTGCTTCGCACAAATTGGACCTGTCCCCTTTTTCCGACGCAATGCCACACGCTTCGAGAATCGTCGGCGCCAAGTCGATACTCTGAATCAGCGCGTCGCTGCGGCCCGGTTCGATCCGGTCTTTCCACCGTATGATTACCGGAGTGCGGACTCCGCCCTCGTAGCAACTTCCTTTGCCCTGCTCGACGCCGTGGTCGTTGAGGAAGATCACCAGCGTGTCGCGGGCGAGTCCGAGTTGGTCGAGCTTCCGGAGGACGGCGCCGATGCCGTCGTCGAGCCAGGTGGCCGGCGCCAGTCGCTCGTGGATCCCCGCCGCCTTGGCCCGCTGGAGTACCGAGCGGCGCGAAGGCTGCACGCGAAGCGGTTCGTCCAGCAGCCCGGCATGGGTAACGCGCGGGTCCGCCTTGAGCGATTCCAGCGGATCGGGGCCGTGCAACAGGGTCGTGGCCATGTAGAGGAAGAACGGGCGGTCTTTGTTCTGCTCGATAAAGTCGATCGCCCCTCGCGTGATCCACTCCGGGTTGTGATAGCGCAAGGCGCGGCACGGATGGGAGGCGAAATTGCCCAGGTTGGCGCTGGCCACGTAGTCGAACCCGCAACTTCCGATCTGTTGGTGCAACGCGGCTTGCGCGTCGGTCAGGATTTGGGCGATTTGGGGATCGGCCGGGTCGGCGTCGCGGAGTTGATCTCGGTTGATGCCGGACCACGTCTTGCCGCCGCCGTTGTGCCATTTGCCCACCATACCCGTGACATAACCGGCCCGCCTGAGGACTTTCGGCAGGGTCGAATCCTCGGGACGCAGTTCCGTGTTCCACTGCACGCAGGTCTGACCCTCCGGCGTGGTGCAGCGGCGAAAGTTCTCGCTCTGGGCTCGGCTGGCATAACGGCCCGTCAGGCAGGTATACCGGCTGGGCGTGCAGACGCTGCTGGGTACGTACCCGCGGGAGAAATAGACCCCTTCGGCGGCCAGCCGATCGATCGCCGGCGTCAGCGCTTTGCCCCGGAGAAAGCCGAACGAATCGAGCCGCTGGTCGTCGGTGATCACCAACAACACGTTTGGCCGGCGATCATCGCGGTCCGGCGCCGCGGTGGCGCCGCTGGCCATATGCATCACGAAAAGGGCTACGAAGAAGGAAGCTGCGGTTTGCATGGTGGTTCTCATTCTGCCCTGTTAGCAGCCGTTGAAAAAGTCGTGTGCCACTGCTTGCT
>CAYUIQ010000152.1:0-21956 GCA_964444795.1 uncultured Planctomycetaceae bacterium | reverse complement strand
TGCCACTTCCCGAAAACGCCGGTGTGGTATCCCTTTTCCTTCAGCATGTCGCCCAGGGTGAGTGTTCCCGGTTTCAGATAACTCGGACCGCCGGGGCCTTCAAACGCCCCGCCGCCGCGGCCGGTCGAACGGTAAATCTGCTGCCCGGAGTAGAGGCCGTAGCGCGAGGGAGAGCAGATGGTCGAAGGGCTGTGGGCATCGGTAAACATGATCCCATCTTTGGCCATCCGGTCGAGCCGCGGCGTTTTGTAGGCCGCTCTGGGGTTGTAGCACGACAAATCGCCGTTCCCCAGATCGTCGGCATAGATGATCACGATGTTGGGCAGATCCTCGGCCGCCAGACACGGGGTAGCCGGGAGGAGCGAGTGAGTCGCGAATACGAAAGCCATGGCCACGAATCTGGTAGCTTTTCTCATTTTGTCTTCCTTTCGTCCAAAACCGGCACATTACAGAATGTCAGGGCGGCGATGCCGTTGCGGCCGACGAGCAGCCTGTCCTGGCTCCATGCCATCTCATCCAGGTAGGTGATCTTCCCCGCCTGGACCGGTTCGGTCAGCTTGAGCGTGAGCACATTGCCCGAGACGGCGCCCGACGCGACTTTCCCTTTTACGCCGTCCAGACGGAACTCACCGACCAGCGAGTCCTTCCAGACTACCGGCTGATCGAACTGCAGGGCAATCGCATTCTTGGCAGCGTTTGTGTAGTAAGCCTGCTTGAGGTTTGCAGGGGTGATGGATCCGCTGACCTTCCTGCCGTAGAAGTCCCGTTCGATCAGCGGTTGCAGCAGAGTGGCGAACTGTGACCAGCCGGAGAGCGGATAGTGACATGGCCCGGGTGGTTTGATCCCGAGTGTCGACATGACGTCCATGTTGGAATACAGGCGGGGGAGAGTCCGCTGGACCTCCCTCAGCATGTTCCCGTTCCCGCCGCCCATGCTGCACGAGTTGGGCCAGATCTGGAAGATGTAGTAGTGTCGAACGTTTGGGAAATCCCGCTTCCAGTCTGCCGACATGTCAACGAAGTAGCGCTGGTAGGTTTCCCAACCGTATCCGCCGTCGGGTCCCGCCGCTCCCTGATCATTCTCACCCTGATGCCAGATGGCTGCCCGGATCCCGTGGGTCAAACGCGCCTCCTGCACGCGCCAGAGCATGCGACCGTAAATCGTATCGAGATCTGTCGGGTTCTCGTCGTTACGCTGATGCTGGTCGATCCTGGTTCCACCGCGTGCGCCATTGACGATGAATACGGGAACTTTCTGGCTCTCCACCAATCGATTGGCCAACTCCATGCCCCACCATCCCAATTCCGCCAAGTGTTCCTTCTGCGCTTTCCATACCGGCTTGCACCAGAGGCTCTCCGTTTCCCCTTCCTTGAAGAACCGCGGACGTCCATAGCTGCGGACCCACGGGTTCGTAACGCGCGGAGACTCCTCGCGCGTGTCGGTTGCCAGCGCGTTGGATTGGCCCTCGATTATGTAGGCATCACCGCAGACGATATCGCCCGCCCGATGAAGAACCGTCTCCGCGCCCCCGGTCTTGGTCCCAAACTCGATTTGGTATTTGACCAGGGCCGGCTCGAGCTTGACGGCGAAGGAGTAAGAACCGTCCTTTCCTGGCACCCTACTTTCTTCCGCGTACTTTTTCCCATCCGCAAGTACTCGCAGAAAGACCTCCTCGGCCTTCTCCTCCAATGCCCCCTTACAGTGCAAGGTGCCTTTGCCGCTATCGTCGCGTGCGTAGAATTGCCCCTGGACCGGCATTTCATGGTCGCCGGGAACCCAGGGAACCCAAGCGTCAGTCTCCGGTTCCCGGGCGGCGACCTCCGCCGAGGCCATGACCGCATCACCCCCGTTTGATAGTGAGAGTGTTACCGTCATCTTGCCACTGTTCTGCGCACGGCTGAGAACCAGCTTTGCGGGCTCCTCGTCCTTGATCGTCGCCAGCCCGGAAACCTCCCAACGGTAATCGAGTTGACCAACGCCCGCTCTCTGCATCGCTTCCAAATTCTTGATCTCCGGCTGAATCTCAATGGTCTCGCGCCCATCCCAGTTTGCCGGAGCCTTGAGGACAAACTCCGGCTCGGGAATTGTTTCCTTCACCGTGACGGGGACTTCAATCGATCGAACGCCGTCGGCATAAACCGCATCAAACCGGATCTTCAGTGCCCGGTCTCCAATAACCCGTCCCGCGTCAAAAGAGATGCGAAACCGGTCCGTGGCAATCACGGATTCTTCATCACCTTGCACCACGGACCAATATACCTTCTGCGCGCCACCCGCCTTGGCCGCAAGATCCACGGCCCGGCCCTCGTTCATCGCCACGCTGCTCGGCGATAGAGCGAACTCGTCGCCACGCTGAACCACCGGGCCGACCAAGGTCTGCATCGGCTTTTGGTTTTCATACTCCAGACGCACCCAGTTCGCGGACCGGGCCGCGCCGGAGATGCGCACCTCATCGATATCCCCGATGTAGTCGTAGTTGTCATACCAGCCACCGATCCACATTCTGGCAGGTCTCCGAATCGCCAACTGCGAGTGCCTGGGGTTCCCCTCCCCCCGCTTCACGCCGTTGATGTACAAGATGGACTGCCCGTTTTCGAAGGTGTGGACGGCGTGGCTCCAGCCCTTTGCCCGGCCGGGAATCTCCGCCTTGACATCGCCGTTGGAGAAATAGCAATCCATCCGGATCCGCGGAGGGCTTCGGTAACTCATCGTTACCTTGCCCTGCCCCTCCTCGTTCCCCCAGGCCACGATCCGCCCGTTTGACGTGTCCGGCCGGAACCAGGCCTGCGTGCTGTGAGGCGCCGGGCCCGACGGAAGCGTCTGGATATCCTCTCCGCAGAACACCCCCATCTTCCCGGGAAAATGTCGCGCGCCGCCGATCATGCCTTCGGTGTTCGTCGTCCCCTTGTCCTCGGACTCCAAACTCCCCACCACATCACGCACCTCACGGCCAAAGTGCCACACGCCGATGTATCCATTGGAAGCGTTGAAAACGGCCTTGCCGTCCGAGGCGCTCGGGGCGCCGGCTTTCCCCCAATGGATGTTGATCTCCTGGCGGTCGTTTCCCCTGATCGATGGAATCCTCACCCAAATGCTTGCCACACCCGCCTCCTGATCCCACTGGTCGATCTCGTAGGATAATGGCTTCCCGCCGGACGAAACCCTGATATCGCTGCCTCCCTCCTCAGTCTCGGAAAAACGAAAGTTGTCGCGGTTCAGACGGACGAGCAATGGAAAATCCTTCACCGATGCGGATGCCGGAAGGTCCGCGCCCTCGGGTGTGGTGAGGATGTAAATCGAACCCGAATGTTTCCAATCCGGGTATTGGGCGGAAGCGCTGCTCGCGACAAAAAAACTCGACGCCGCTCCACATAGCAGTCCGACGAGAGCAGGGACATATCGTTGTCTACCAGCGTGGCGGGAAATAGGTTGTTGTTTCATCAAGGTCGGCCCTTTCGCTGTTACGGCCGCGTGAACACGCCGCAACGTTGGTTGACATTAGGCATGGTGGCGTGTTTCAAAGTTAAGAAAAGCTCCCTCATATCACGCTTTGCAGTCTTTCATTTCGACACCGCGCCCACCGGACGAGTACCGTCTCGCATCTCTTCCTGAAACAGGACGGCCATGCCGCGGAGTTTGCGTGCGATGGTCCCGTTGCGTACCGGCCTGGATTCACCGGGGTCGCTTTCAAGGTCGTACAACATCAGCGTTGGATTCAGGTACAGCTTCCAGCGGCCGGAGCGAACGGCTGCAAGTGCTCCGTGGCTCCCGTGATAAAAGAACGCGTTGGTGTACTCGTCGCGAGAAATGATCTCTCGCCATTCGAGGCCGGGATTCCACGGGCGTCGGTGCGGAACGGATGCGTTGAGCGACAGCTTTTCGCTGGGACCTGGCACGACGTCGCTCTCTCCAACCAACAGCGGCCCGATGTCGCGACCGTCGATGACTCGGCCGCTGGGGACTTCAATCCCGGCCAACGACGCGAGCGTGGGATACCAGTCCATGGCGTGGACGATCGCGTGCGATTCATACCCCCGTCGAATCCCGACTCCCGGTCCCCATGCGATGCAGGGAACTCGGATGCCCGCTTCGTACGTCGAGAGTTTGCGACCGCGCAAAGGTTGAGTCTCGTTGCGTCCGGGACCGCGTCCGTTATCCGAGGCGTAGACAACAACCGTTCGCTCGTCGATTCCGAGCTTCTTCAGCGCATCCATCAGACGGCCGACATGATGATCCAACTCCTGAATGGCGTCGCCGTACTGGCCGAATCGCGAACTCCCCTGAAACTCTCGACTGACGCCCAACGGCGCGTGCAGCATCGTGTGCGGGAGATACAGGAAGAACGGCCGATCTTTGTTGCGCTCGACAAAGGCAATGGCTTCGTCCGTGTAAAGCCGAGTTAACTCGGCCGGATCGGCCGGGCGTTTCACGACATCGTTGCCTCGCATGAGCGGAGCGCCGCCGGAATTCTCGAAGTGGACGGTCTCCACGGGATCGAGATTGTGCAACAGGCCGAAGTATTCGTCGAACCCCTGACTTTGCGGCAGGAACGGCTGATGAAAACCAAGATGCCACTTGCCGATGCACGTCGTCCGGTAGCCGTTTTGCCGGAACAGTTCGGCAATGGTCAACTCGTCGGAGTGAATGCCGACTGGCGAATCCGCCCGCTGCACCCACGTCGCCAGCCCGACTCGTCTTGGATAACAGCCGGTCAATAGGCCGGCGCGCGAGGGGCTGCAAATCGGAGCCGCGGCGTAATAGTCCGTCAACCTTACGCCGCCATGGGCCAGAGCGTCGATGTGCGGTGTCTTAACCTCGGTCGCACCGTAACAACCGAGGTCGTAGTATCCCTGATCGTCAACGAATATGAAGACAACGTTGGGCTTGGCTGCCGCGAGTGCATCCGCCGCATGGACGGTCACCTGCAACGCAATCAAGAACATAAGGCAATATGAATGTCTCACGGTGACTCCATCTCCAGCGTGGCCTCGGCAAACGCTTGGCCGATCAAGGCCATCGTCTTGGCGCAGCCGAGGTAGTGGTAACCGGCGTTGGAGGCGCCGCGCCGCCACATGGCTTCATCTTCAGGCGTGATCACTCTGGCTCGGTACTCCTTGAGATACTCCTGCTGCTCCTTGGGCGTCATCTTGCCGTCTTCGTTGGGCTGGCCTTTGCTCTTGTTTCGCAGTTGGTGGCTCATGTCCTTGACCTTGCCGAACTTGTCCGCGATGGCCTCCAAGGGCTTGTCCCAATACAGGCCGGTCCGCACGGCGACGACATTGCCCTTGAACTCGGGCAGTTTGGTCGGGGCGGCCATGGCGGCGCGGAAATTGCCGTGCGTCACTTTGTACCGCGGATTGGAGTACTTCTCGATCGGACCGCCCACACCCATCACGCCGATGACAAAGGGCATCTTGGCAGCGCCGAGGTCCTTACGCACGTCACGAATGAAGTGGGCCATCCACTGGCCGTACTTGGCGTATCCGACGCCCGGCTCGCCGCGATTGGGATACGTGCCGCTGTCGACCATGTCGTTCCAACCCTGGAACCAAACGAAACCAGCGATCTCGTAGCCCTGTTTGGCGTCGTAGTCCGGGTAGACTCGCTTGATGTCTGCTAGAACCGTCTTCACATGGTCGGTCATGAGGCGATAGTAGTGGCCCGTCGCTCTGGCCTTGTCGGCTTTGATCTGTTCAATATCCTTGCCCTGCTTCTTGAAGTTCTCCAACTGCGCCTCGCTGAACTCATAAGGCCCGGCGCTGGGCGGGCGGAAATCGGTATGCAGGCTCTTGCCGCCCCACGCGGTCTTGATGATCAGGATCGGGCCGCCGGTCGCCTTGGCCATGGTGATGCCGAAGGTAAACTCCGGGCCGATCTTGCCGCCGTCCTCAGCCGGATTCTGGTAGCGAGACCCGTACCCGGAGGTCAGCTTGCCGAATCCCTCGCCGTTGCCGTTTTTCGATCCCGTGAGGTACGAGATCCAGACATTGTCGCACACGCGTGGCTTGCCGTCGGGGCCGCGCATTTCCACCAGCAAAGGCGCGGTGGCCGGGTCGTCGCCGATGTAGTCGAACGTCTCGACCTTGGCCTGCCCCTCCATGTTGGACTGCCCGGCCAGGATGTAAACCTTCAGGGGCTTGTCGGCAGCTATTGCACGGCTGCAGCAAAAGGTCGTGAGGATAGCAAATAGAAACGTCGTTCTTCTTCTCATCTTCGTGGCTCCTTCTGGACTTCTTTCAGTAGTACCGCACGGCGCGGTTGTCAGTTCATTCAACGCGCATTCCTGCTTATTCGTCTTCCGGCAATACCTTCCACTGGTTGTAGCCAAAGTAGGGCCACTGGTCCCACAAAACCGGCTGCGAAGTTTCACGCGGGTCGCCCGTTCTTTTCAGGTAGGCCGTCAACCGATCAGACAGCTTCTGCTTTGCCGAGCGGTACGCCGGATCGGCGGCCAGATTATGCATCTGAAACGGGTCCTGTCGACAGTCGTACAGCTCCTCTGCCGGCCGCTTGCCGAACGACAGCTCGAACAATCGCTTGTCTTCGGCGTCGGTTCGGTTCTCGAGCATCACGGCCTTGGTCGGCGATGCGTCGACGTCTCCGTAGGCGCCCTCATTGGTGACGATCCTGGCGATTCCCGACGGCCAACGGCCGGGCTCGTAGTTGCGAATGTAGAGGAAGTCCTTGGTCCGAATCATCCGTGACGGATAGCCCGTGCCGTCGATTCGACACCAGGCGTGTCGCTCCCGGGCGGTGAACACGCAATCGCGGTTCGGATCGATGTAGCCCGACTTCGTGGATCGAAGGATGCCGAGCAGACTCTGGCCCGTCATGCTCTTCGGCGGCTCGATGCCCGCGGCCTCCAGAAAGGTCGGCGCCAGGTCCGTAAGGCTGACAAAATCGTCGACCTTCCGCCCGCCGGGAATCTGCTGCTTCCAACGGATCGCCAACGGCGTACGGACGCCCAGATCGTAGAGGGTCGCTTTGGCGCGGGGAAAAGGCATGCCGTTGTCGCCGGTGACCACGACGATCGTGTTGTCCATCTGGCCCGCCTCTTCGATAACGTCGAGCATCGCCCCCAATTCTCGGTCGAATCGCTGAATCTCGAAGTAGTAGTCGCAGATATCGCCGCGAACCTCGGGCGTATCGGGCATGACGTCGGGCACTTCGACCTGCCGGGGATCCATTCCGGACGCCTCACCGCTTCCTCGGCAATAACCGCGGTGCGGGTCGCGGCTGCCGAACCAGAAGCACCAGGGTTTCCCCGGCTCGGCCGCATCGAAGAACTCTTGGAACGTCTTGTACGATTTCCCGGCCGGGTTGCCCGTGCGACCGCCCGCCTTGTCGTTGCCCGGGGCCCAGCCCTTGGCCATGTAGCCGACGTGATACCCAGCTCCGGCCAACAGTTCCGTATAGACTGGATGCTCTTTGGGCAGCGTCCCGAAGAGTTGCCCGCCCTGGCCCAATCGCCAGATGTGTTGACCGGTCAAGATCGCACTGCGCGACGGCGTGCAGGAAGGCGCCCCACAATAGGCGTGATTGAACAAAACGCCGTCCTTGGCGATCCGATCGAACGCAGGTGTCTGAATCACTTTGGTCCCGTAGACGCTCGCATGCGGCCAGGATTGGTCGTCCGAAAGGCAAAAGAGGATGTTGGGTTTCTTGGCGTTGCCCGGCTTGCCGTCCGGAACGGGCAGTACGGCGGGTACGTCCTGTGCCGCGACATTGAAGCCGAATCCCATGATCACCACAGCGGCCAAAGTCGATGGAGTCAATACGGTCTTGATTCTGTAGCTTGTCATCATAATGCAGTACTCCATTCGAGTCGGGCCGCGAGGTCACTTTTTAGTGCCCCAAATTTCCTCCAGCAGGTCATGCAGCACGGGATCATGTTCCTTGAGCTCCGCCCGCACGAACGGGTAGAAGTCGTTGCGGTAAAAGTACGCCTCGGTTCCCTCGGCGAGGTATTCCATGGGATTCGATGCCGCATAATGGCGGGCCCTCTTGCCGGTGTACAGCAGCACCTCGTCGTAGATGCCGGCCTTCATCGCCTTTTCGTAAGCCGCTTTGATACGCGGCTCGTCGTAGCCGCCGAGGATCTGATCGTGGTACGCGTGGACCAATTCGTGCAGGATGACGGCCGGGTGTTTGATCATGTGGTGTCGCTCCAGAAGCGACGCCGCCCGCGTGACATGCACCTTTTTCGCCAGCCGGGCATCGTAGCCTCGCGCGGTGAGCCAATCGACGTCCGGGTGGTACGGTCCCGGTTCCACGTTGATGTCGGGATGGTCGTGTTCGATCCAAATCTCCAGTGTCCGCAACTGCTTGAGGCGATCTTCCGGTATCAGGATGGCGATGCGCTGCAAGTGATTGGCGAGCATCGTCAGCGCCCGGGCGCCCGCCTCGGCGTGCTTGCCTTCGAGCATCTTCGGGTCGACATGCACGGTCCAGCCTTCGATGTTCTTGATGACGGGATCGAAGTGGGCTTTCTTCGGTGCTTCTTTCTTAGCATCCGGTTTAGCGTCGGCCGCGTTCGCCGGGGCAGGAAGGGCGACCAACGTCATCACCATGGAGACAAGTAGCACTACGGTTGAAATCCGGCTTCTTGCGATCATCTTCTTCTCCGTGGTTGGCCCATTAATGACGTTTCATCACATACCACGGCGACTGCCAGCCGACGGGATTTCTAGTGCTGAATCCGCCGGCTTCGATAAAGAGGTAGTCGTCGTCACCGATCTTCTTAACGGCCATCTTCAGCGCCTGATAGCGGTCCAGATCCATCAGCGTATCCCCCGACCAGATCCGCAACGCATCGCCGGTCATTCCGTTGTTCTTGAATGTCATCTCCGTGAACGCGGGACGACCGGGGGCCATCTGCCGTTCGAGATTGAACTCGTCGACCGTCGCCACCTGATCGATGACCGTCCAACGGCCGAGCACTTTCGCGTTGGCGACGAACCGCCCGTCGTAGCGGGACATGTCGTCCTCGGTTTGCAACTCAGCTTTGTCGGGATCCTGCCTGGCCTGCCACTCGGACGACAACATGGGAATCACGGTGGCCGACTTGCGAACCGCCTCGTCGTTGATGGGCGGGAGTTTCATTTCCTCGAGCCAGAGGCTGAAGATTCCCTGCGGAACCGGCGGCATCGTCACAATCGCCCGGCTGCCGGATCGGAGGAAGCTGGTCGCGGCGATCGTCACCGGGCCCTTGTTGAACTCCTCGACGAACTCCTTGGTGATGAAGGCACCGCGGGGTTTGGCGCCCTGGCGCCGTCCGACGCCGTTTTTGGTTTCGATCAGTTGTTTGCCGCCCACGTAGATCCGGTAGCCGTCGCCGCTGCCGACGTGCTGGCCCGTGCCGACGCGGATCCGATAGATGTGCCCCGGCCTAAGCGGCGGGAACTTGAACGTCCCGCGCACCAACAGGACCTCCTTGTCCCAGAGCGTTCGCATCGGATCGGCGTGTGCGCAGTCGGGATTGGAGCACGGCGCGGCGTCGGTCACCAGCTTGCCCTGGTACTGGCCGAAGGACGCCTGGCCCTTCTTCCATCCGGCCTTGCCCGGGTCGAAGTTCGGCGCGAACCAGTTCTCCATCCCCCTGGGATACGTCACCTCGCGGTACCGCCAGGGCGTGACGTCGTAGGCCAGCTTCTCCGGCGGATCGAAGGTGAAGTAGTCCCACCGGGCGTTCTTCAGGTCGGGCCCGAAGGCATGCCAGTCGTAGTCGTGGACGTCGACCTTGCGGTAGAGAGCGGTCAGACCGTCGAGCGAACCAAACACGAAAGAGCTCTGTCTCTCGGCGCCGGCCTCGGGCAGCAGCCGCCTGCGGTTCTTGCCGATGTACTCGTAGATCAACTGGTCGCGAATGATCGGAGTGATCGCCTTTCTCAGTTCGCGGCCGAATTTCTCGGGGTCCGCGTTCAGGAAGACCTTGGCGTAAGGCAGCGGGTCGTTCGGAAAACGCTGCTTGGCGATTTCGTAGAGCACGTCGTATCCGCCCGGCACGTCGGTCAGCGACGTGGCGAGGACCTCCAATTGGGAGTCGTACGTCCCCGTGATGTTCTGACCGCCGGGTGCCTTGCGCACGCCCGTGAATCCGGTGTAGGACTCCTTCAGCGTCTCCGCCGCAAGCTTCCGCGCCTCGGGACCGGCCGTGCGGAGGTTTTCGGGCAGCGTCCCCCACCGCATCGGCGCCGTCGCATTGAACAGTTGGCACGTACGAAGCATCTCGCCGATGGCGGGCAGGACCTTCCGATAGCAACGCTCATCGGCCACCACGGGGGCCAGTGCGACCAGCGCCGCGTTCTGCAGCCACCATTCCTCGTGCTGCAGGTAGGGGAGGATGACGTCGACGTGCGGGGCGACCACGTCGGCCGAGGTCCGCCCGAGCAGATTCAGCACGGCGTCCTTCACCCACCACGACTCTTCTTCGTCGCGCAGCATGCCGATCAGCAGGTCGAGGACCTCCGGCGTGAGGAACTCCTGCAACTGCTCGCCCGAGTACCCTTCGGAGACCGCATGGACCGCCGCGCGGCGGACGCGAGCGTCCCTCGACTGAAGCAGTTCAAGGGTGAGCGCCGGCCGCCGTTGGTCGCTTCCGGCGATCGCTTTGCCGAGATAGTAGCTGTTGAGCCCCACGGCCTTGCGCGCCCCGATGAGCCGGACCGCGTAGTCTCGGTGGTGGGCGTAGCGACGAATCGTCTCGTCGCTAAGGTCCGCCGGCGCGAGTTTTCTCAGCAGCCCGATGGCCGAGTCGTCGGCGAGCGTTTCGCCGGAGAGGTCCGGCCGCGTGCCGTCCGCGTAGGCCGCCGGCTCGATCGAGGCGAACGCGTCGTCGGCCCGGGTTCCCCAGGGTCGCTCGGGCAATCGGTACGGATGCACGAACTTCGTCTTCGGCGCGCCGCTGATGCGCAGCGTCTTCCGCGGGATCGTGTAGGCCAGGGCGTAGCCGGCGCCCCACTCGACGTTGTCGTAGCGGGCGCCGCCGAGGATGCCGAACGAGCCGTCGAAGCGGCGCGACAGATCGTAGTGCCACTTCCGGTTGTCCAGAAAAGCGCGGTACTGCGCCGGCGCCTTGTCGTGCAGCAGGCCCATCGCGGCGCTGCGCCAGATCTCGCCGATTCCGCCGCCGGTGTGTCCGTGCAGCATGAAGGTGGTCGTGTAGAAGCTGGTCATCGCACAGGCGTCGCGCGCCCCGGCGTAGACCGACTGCTCGCCGCTGGGTGTCAGCGAGGCGGCGGCCGCCATGGCGAATGCCAGGTTGCCGTTCTTGCCGTTGTCGACAAAGCCGAGTTCCGGTCGGCCGTTGCCGTAAGGATTGTTACCGCGGCCGGCGAAGCGATAGAACTGCCGCAGCGTGCTGAGTAGCGTACGCTCGTCGACGTCCGCGCCGCACTCCTTGGCGAGCAACAGGAAGGTGACCACTGCCGTGCCGCCCGCGTTAAGGTGTCCGCCACCGCCGCCGTAGGTCACCGACGGAACGCCGCCCCGGCCGGCCCAGCCGCCGAAGAACTGTGCCTTCGTCGCGCTGTCGACCCACCGCTGGATCGCCGGCAACACCGACTGGTCGCCGGTGCGGAGGTAGTATTCGCACAGCGGGATGCCGCCGTAACCGAGATGCCAGGCATAGGTCGGCGCGCCTTTCTTGGCCATGCCCTGCGCCCAGCGCCGCACGACCTCGAGGTCCTTCTGCTCGCCGGTCGAAAGCAGGAACAGCATTCCGATGCCGCCGAAGCCGGGATTGGAACCGGGCTTGGCCAGGTATTCGGCAAAGTTGCGCACGATCTTGTCGGACTTGGGGCAATTGAGCGGCCAGGTCTTGCTGTAGGTGCCGAGCACGGGAATCTTCACGATCACCTGCTCCGCCTTGGCATCAGCGCTCTCTTTGACCTTGAACTGCAGCACGCCGTCGCTCGCTTCGGCGGCGGCAAGGATCTGACCGAGCTGAATCCGCGGGTCGAGGTCGGCCAGCTTCTGGCCGTTGATCGACTCGATGATCTGCCCCGCCTTGAGCTTGCCCATCGCCGCCGCCGGCGAGCCTTCCTCGATGTTGTGGATTGTCATCGTGAAGGCCGGCTGGATCAGATCGACCCCCATCCCAACCGGCCCGAGACGGGCGATCGTCTGCAATGACTTCTCTGGACTCGGCGCCGTGGAGAACAGGGGCGGCTCCTTGTAGTAGGAGTCCGCAGCCGCGGCAAAACCGTCTGTCCACAAGCAGGCCGTCGCCAGCAGCAAGCTGACCTTCGGATTCCATTTCATGATGTGACTCTTCCTCAATGAAGTGACGTGGTTGATCCCTCGGCGATGTGGGAACCGCGGCCGCTATTTCTGGTTCTTTTGAGAGCCGCCCTTCGGTGGTTGCTTCTCCGCCTCGTCGGTCTTTGCGGCGGGCTTGTTCCGCGGGCGAAGACGGAGCGTGACTTTCGAGCCGACCTTGGGAAGCTCACTGGCATCGACCTGCCACATCAACGCATCGTTGGCTTTCGCGTGCATGCCCGGCAGGCAGAGCAGTTCGTCGCCAAAGGTAACAATCGAGATCACGTTGCCACTGTGGTCGGCCAGGTACCGGCGCGGCCCTGGCCCGTCTCCGTGCAAAAGCGATCCGGCAAAGAGAAACGTGTTCGGGAACCGGGCATCCTCTTCAGCAACCTTCTCATCCACCTCACCATTGCCTCCCGGCCTTTCTTCCCGAGCCACGAAATCGCTGATCGGATGCTCGACCTGCTTGCCGTTTGCGTTGTCGAATACGAGATAGACACCCACCGGATCGCCCCGCGGCGGGAAGTTGCTCCATCGGGTTTGCTGCTCGTCGACCGGCCGTCGCATTGCCGGGTTGCCGTTTTTCGCGCCGAGTAGCAGCAACGCCGTATGCACGTGCATGGGCCTGGCCTCGATTACTACGATCGATTCGTGCTCCTTGCTCCCCTTCGTGCAGGCGATCAATTCCAGCATCCCTTCATCGAGACAAATCGCAGCTTCGATGTCGACGCACCGCTTCTGAAAATTGATCACCAGACCGGGCAGCTTGAAGTTCTTGCGGGCAGGCTTGGCGGCGGGCTTCTCCGGCGCGGGCTTATGGTCAGATGCGGGTTCCGCTCCCCGGCTCACGCTGGAGAACACCGCCACGACCAGTACAAAGAATGCGGCATCGAGTGATTGGCTCCGGCGGCGGAAGATCATGGGCTGTCTCCGGCGGGCGGGGGTTTGTGTTGCCGTCTGGCGGCACGCCCGCCCGACTTTCAAACACAAACCGTTTGGCGGCAGGACCTTCCGATTATACCAGATGGCGGCATTGTTGGCGAGGAAGAGCCTATCGTTGGGCT
The DNA here is from genome assembly GCA_964444795.1 of uncultured Planctomycetaceae bacterium. GTDB lineage: Bacteria > Planctomycetota > Planctomycetia > Pirellulales > Thermoguttaceae > JABMRP01. The sequence goes on along the minus strand of CAYUIQ010000152.1, from coordinate 8,630 downwards.
TCCGCGAATTTGCGGTTCGAGAGTCACTGTGCTACAATGCCGTCGCCGGCCAGGGAACCTCCTGGCTCGCCGTGTCATCGGATAAGGTCAACCATTTCAGCGACTGAACTTGGAGAAACTCATGAAGAAGCATTTGATCCACCTTCTGGCCTTGTTGTGTGTGTCCGCATCGACGGCCACGATCCTGGCCGCGGACAACCAATTGACCGACCAGGAGAAGAAGGACGGCTGGATTTTGCTGTTCAACGGCAAGGACAACACCGGTTGGCAATGCAACAACGGCAAGGAGGTCGCCTCCGAAGTGGTGGACGGATGCATGCAGCCCTACAAGTCGGGCGGGTACGTTGTGATCCACGAAAAACAGTTCGGCGATTTCATCCTCAAGTGCGACGTCAAGATGCCCGAGCGCTGCAACTCGGGAATCTTCTTCCGCGTCGAGGATCCAAAGAACCCGGTCCATACGGGCTTCGAGATTCAAGTCGCCACCGGCGGGGGGACGTCCTGCCACGACTTCGGCGCGATCTACGACCTGGTACCCCTGAAGAAGAACACGACGAAAGGGCCCAATGCTTGGAACTCCGTCGAGATCAGGTGCCAGGGACCACACGTCTCGGTCAAGCTCAACGGCGAGCTGGTTTGCGAAATGAACGCCGATGAGTTCGACGAGCCGGGCGAACGGGCCATCGAAGGCGCTCACAAATATCAACTCGGCGGCAAGAAGCGGGCGATCAAGGATTTCGCCCGCGAGGGATATCTCGGGGTCCAGGATCACGGCCATCCGGTCTGGTACAAGAACGTGAAACTTCTCCCGCTTGGCGAAAAAAACTGATGCGATCGATTGTCCAGACCCCGTGTAGCTATCTACCAGAAAGCGAAACGCTATGTTGAAGATCACGGATCGTACGAACCGGCGGCATTTTCTCAAGGCGGCCGGCGCCGCCGGGTTCTGGATTGCCGGAGGTGCTTCATCTCGCGCGCAGGACTCGCCCAACGAACGGCTCGCCATGGCCAGCATCGGGATCGGCGGCAAAGGCAGCAGCGACTCGGGCGACGCGGCCAGTCACGGCGACATGGTGGCCGTCTGCGACGCCGACAAGAACCGCCTGGCCGGCGCGCTGAAGCGATATCCCAAGGCCAAAGGCTACACCGACTTCCGCAACATGCTGGATGAAATGGGCGGTTCCATCGACGCGGTGACGGTCAGCACACCCGATCACATGCATGCGCCGGCATCGCTTATGGCCATGCGCATGGGCATTCACTGCTTCTGTCAGAAACCGCTGACCCGAACGATCTACGAAGCACGCCTGGTTGGCCAGGTGGCCCGTGAGAACAAGGTCGCCACGCAAATGGGGAATCAGGGCACGGCCGGTGACTCGCTTCGGCGATCCGCCCATTGGCTCAAGAATGGGGCGATCGGCAGGGTCCAGGAGTTGCACATCTGGACTGATCGGGCCAAAGGCTGGTGGCCACAGGGAGTCGCTCGGCCGACGCCGAGCACACCGCCGGCGCATCTTCCGTGGGATCTTTGGCTCGGCGTTGCGCCCCAGCGGCCTTATGCCCGTGGATATCACCCGTTCGTGTGGCGAGGCTGGTGGGATTTCGGAACTGGAGCGCTGGGGGATATCGCTTGTCATGTCGTGAGCATGCCGTTCATGGGCCTTGATCTGCGAAACCCGATCTCGGCCGCGGCCGAAACGTCGGGACACAACAAGGACAGCTTTCCCGAGTGGTCGATCATCACTTTCGAATTCGCCGCGACCGCCACGCGTCCCGCCGTGAAACTTGTCTGGTACGACGGCGGCAAACTCCCGCCGAAGGAGTTGCTCGGCCAGCGCGATCCATCGCCCAAGGGCGGTTCACTCGCCATCGGCGACAAGGGGATCCTGCTGAACAATCAGCTTCTCGACGGCGGCGAGCCCGTGGACGTCGACTTTCCACATTCACCCGGTCATTTCCAGGAGTGGATTCGCGCCATCAGGGGCGGCGAGCAGGCGATGTCGAACTTTCCCGACTACGCCGGCCCGTTGACCGAGACGATGCTGCTGGGGAATCTGGCGGTGTGGTCGGGTGAGAAGGTGGAGTGGGACGCCGCCAATATGAAGGCCAAGAACGTCAAGGGCCTGGAGGCGATCATCAAACCGAATTACCGTAAGGGGTACACGCTGGACGTCTGAAGCCGACGGCTACCATGTTGCGGTTCGCCCCGCGGAGAATGTCGGTGGCCGGGTTCATGACGCCGAGGTTGCGGCCGACGCGGAACCGCGAGGCGGTGACCTGGCGGTACGGATGTAATCAGTCTTGTCTTCCCACGAGCCTTCAAGGTCGGCAATCCGCCTTGGGGGAGTCCTCTGGAAACCGCCACGTCAGAATCTCTCGGGAATTCGACGCATCCGAGGGGACGACTGGGTAAATCGGATAAGCAGCGATAAGCGACGGTCGACCATTGATCGTCGAAAGCCGCACGCGACAACGTCCGCTACGCCAGGATCTCATGCACCACGCGCGACGGCTCCACACCGGTCAGGCCCAGATCGAGTCCTTGGAAAGGGTAAGTGAACCGCTTGTGGTCGATGCCCAGGAGATGGAGCATCGTGGCGTGGAAGTCGCGTACGTGGAAGATGTCTTCCACGGCATTGTAACCCAATTCGTCGGTCGCCCCGTAGTTCATGCCGCTGCGGATTCCGCCACCGGCCAACCAGATCGAAAAACCCCGGATATGATGGTCCCGGCCGTTGCCCTGGGCCATCGGCGTGCGGCCGAATTCGCTGCTCCAAACGAGCAACGTGTCCTTGAGCATGTCGCGCTGCTTGAGGTCGTTGATCAGCGCGGCGGTCGGCTGATCGACCAGCTTGGCGACCGTTTGAATGCCGTTTTTGATCCCCCCATGATGATCCCAGCCGCGATGGTAGAGCTGGATGAAGCGTACGCCCTGCTCGGCCAGCCGCCGGGCGAAAAGGCAATTGCTGGCATACGAGCCGTCACCCGGCTTCGCCCCGTACGCGTCGAGGGTCTTCTGCGATTCGTTGCTCACGTCCATCAGCTTGGGAATGGAATCCTGCATGCGGAAGGCGAGTTCGTACTGGCTGGTGCGGGCCGAGCTTTCCGGATCGTGCAGCCGAGTATCGTGCAGCGAGTTGATGCGCGATACCGCATCGATCACGTCGCGCTGCTGTGCATCGCCGACGCCGCGAGGATTGTGGACGTAGTGTACCGGATCGCCGCTGGAGTTGAACTGCACGCCTTGAAAGCGACTGGGCAGGAATCCGTTATGCCACTGCCGGGCGGCGATCGGTTGCGATTGGCCGCCCCCCTTGCTGGTCAAAACGATGAAGCCGGGCAGGTCGTCCGCCTCGGCGCCCAAACCGTAGAGCACCCAAGATCCCATACTCGGCAAGCCGGCGATGGCCCGGCCGGTGTTGAAGTAGGCATGGGCCGGATCGTGGTTGATCTGCTCGGTCCGCACCGAACGGATGATACACAGTTCGTCGGCTACGCTTTGCAGATGCGGAAAGGGCGAGGCGATCTCCTGCCCCGAGTCTCCCGACTTGACGAACGGGAATTGAGGCGCGAAACAAGTGAGCTTTTTGTTCTGCAACTGCGCGATGGGCTGGCCCTTGGTAAACGACTCGGGCATCGGCTTGCCGTCCAGTTTTGCCAACTCGGGCTTCGGGTCGAACGTTTCCAGATGCGACGCTCCGCCCGCCATGCAGAGATGGATTACCCGCCGAGCTCGTGGCGGATGGTGCGGCGGATTGATCACGCCCCGCCACCGCTGGTTGGCCATCTTTTCCTCGGCGCTGCTCGACGGTCCCAGTAGCGAGGCAAGTGCCGCGGCGCCGATCGAAACCGTGCCGGCCGAAAGAAATGTCCGTCGCGACAGGCGCGTTTGCATCTGCTGAAATGGGTCCATCACGCGATGCCCTTGAGGATTCGATGAATCGTTGTTCGGCCGCCACTGCGGCTCAATAGCGGGTAATCGTTTCGTGCATGTTCAGAAGTACGCGAGCCACCGAGGTCCAGGCGGCCAATTCGGCCGGTTCGATGTCGCCGGGCGCCGCTCGGTCACCGATCTGGGCGAGTTCCTTCGCCGCCTCGGGGTCGGCTTGAAAATGGGCCAGATGTTTCTGCCGGATCTCGGCGAGGATGGCGGCAACCTCGCTTTGCGGGTCGCGGGAAACGACCTGGCGATAAGCCCAATCGATGCGCGCCGCGTCGTCGTCGCCCCCTTCGCGCACGATCCGTTCGGCAAGCGCCCGGGCCGCTTCCACGAAACTCGGATCGTTCAATAGTACCAGCGCCTGCAACGGCGTGTTGGAACGGGTCCTTTGCGCCGAGCCCTGCTCGCGCGTCGGTGCGTCGAACGCCCTGAGCATGGGGTGCAGGAAGGTGCGCTGCCAATGGCTGTAGAGCCCACGACGATACTGCTTCTCGCCGCGATCAGCCCTGTACGTTCGCGTGGGGAAGTTGAGTTGGGCATAATAGCCGGCCGGTTGATACGGCTTGACACTCGGCCCGCCGACGGTCGACGTAAGCAGTCCGCTGGTGGCCAGGGCATTGTCGCGCACCAACTCGGCGTCGAGGCGATACCGGGATTGGCGGGCGAGAAGCCGATTCTCGGGATCAACTTCGGCCAACTCGGGCCGCGGCTGCGACGACTGCCGATAGGTGCGCGAAAGAACAATCGAGCGGACCAACTGTTTCATGTCCCAACCGCTGGCGATCAGGTCGAGTGCCAAGTGGTCGATCAGTTCGGGATGCGAGGGCAACTCACCCTGCGTCCCCAGATTATCGGGCGAACGGCAAATCCCCTGGCCAAAGAAGAGTTTCCAGATGCGGTTGACCAGCGTCCGCGAGGTCAGCGGGTTGTCGGCGGCGGTGACCCAATCGGCCAGGTCGAGCCGCGTCGCCCGCCGCTGCTCCGTGTCAAGCTTGGCTAAGAAGGCCGGAACGCTGGGCTGCATGACCGGCCCCGACTCGTCCATCCAATTCCCCCGCGGCAAGAGGCGAATCTCGCGCGGCGTGACGGCCACGGTGGCCGGCATCTTCACCAGCGTCTTTTGCAGTTCGGCCAGTTCTTTCCGCGCGGCGTCCAGTTCGGAACTCGGCTCGGCTTCCTGTTTTTCGAGGCCGGCGACCTTCTCGGCGAGTTGCTGCAACTGCTTGTCTTGCTCGGCGCTGGGAACGGGCATCATCTCGCCCCATTGGCCGTTGGAATGGGCGCCGCCGTAGAAACCTCTCTCCTTCACGTCGGCGAAGAAGGCGCTGATCGAGTAGAAGTCGCTCGCCGTGAAAGGATCGAACTTGTGATCGTGGCATTGCGCGCACTGGACCGTCGCTCCCAGCCAAGCGCCCGAAAGGTTGCGCACGCGATCGGCCGCGTAGATCGCCAGGTATTCCTTTGGCTGCGCCCCACCCTCGGCCGTCATCATCCCCAGACGGTTATAGCTCGCCGCGATCTTCTGCCGCAAGGTCGCATTCGGCAACAGGTCCCCGGCCAACTGCTCGCGGGTGAACTGGTCGAAGGGAAGATTCGCGTTGAAGGCGTCGATCACATAGTCGCGATAGGGCCAATACGTGATCGGCTGATCGCCGTGGAATCCAACCGTATCGGCATAGCGCACCAGATCGAGCCAGAAGATCGCCATGCGTTCGCCGTAATGGGACGAGGCGAGCAATCGATCGGCCAACCGCGGGTAGGCGTCTTCGCGCGAGTCGTCGACAAACTGCCGCACTTCCTCCTGCGTCGGCGGCAAACCGGTCAAATCGAACGCGAGCCGTCGGATCAGCGTCACGCGGTCCGCCTCGGGCGAAGGCGCGATCCCTTGCTGCTCCAGCCGCGCGAGCACAATCCGGTCGATCGGATGCTCGGAGTAGTTCGCGTCCTTAAGCTTCGGCGGTTCAGGGCGCGCCAGCGGTTTGAACGCCCAGTGCGGCTCATACTCGGCCCCTTGGTTGATCCAACGGGCAAACAGGGCAACTTGCTCGGGCGTGAACCGCTCCTTGCCGTAAGACTTCGGCGGCATGCGCATCGTTTCGTCGGTTTCGAGCAGTCGCAGCATCAGTTCGCTCTCGTCGGCATCACCCGGTACGATCGCGGCAAAGCCCGAGTCCGCCTCCTCCAAGGCGAACTCTCGTTGGTCAAGTCGCAGCCTTCCCTTACGCTGTTTCTTGTCCAGGCCATGGCAATGAAGACAGCGATCCGACAACAGCGGCCGGATGTCGCGGTTGAAATCGACCTTCGCTTCGGCAGGCTCGACGGCACGAACCACACCGATCGCGGTCAACAGGAGAACGAAGCCGAGTAGGACGAATCGCAAGACACCAGCCATCAGCAGCCCTCCCCTGACCGAGTGACACGATACCCCCGCCTCGTCCCGCGTCCAATGGCGGGAAAGGCGCTTCCTTTCGTGTCTCGTAGCACGCATCCGATATTCAACCGTTGGGTTGACAGGCTCTCCACGAAGAAATCCACCATATTGATTATCGAGGCATCGCGAGGCTGGGTCCATCGCGTGAGTGCCTTCTTTGCCATAATTCTTATCCGCGGCCCTGGAAAATCGGCGGTGCCCTGGTTCGAATGAATTCCGAGAAACCGCGCCGTTGTTCCTCGACACTTGTGGCAAACGTGCTTTCCTTCTCGTATCCAGCGGCCGCGCGAGCCGGACAATCTGGTCGAGAAGCCAAACGGGGTCGCCACCTAAAAGCCGTGTCGCACCGAACCGGCCGCTCGGCACAATTGACGCCCAGACGCACCCCCGATACCATGAACGACCGTCGAGGTGCTCGGGAAACCTACCGCGAGGACGAAGTCATGAAGTCGCGACTGATGCCCCCAGCACGGGGCCGAGGCAATGATCCGCGCAGCCAACCGGAACCGGCGAACCGCGAGCGTCGGTTGAGCGGGTCATTGGCACTGGCGGTCTTGACCTCGCTGGCCTTGTGCTCGCCCGCGATGGGACAGATCTCATTTGAGGAAGCGCCGATTAACTATAACACGGCGCCCGTGAACGATCCGATTTCGCGCCTGCAGAAGAAGCTCGACGCCGGCGAGGTCACCTTACGGTACGATCCTCGCTTCGGATACCTGAAATCCCTGCTCCAGCACCTTGACGTTCCTGCCTCGGCTCAATCGTTGGTCTTCTCCAAGACGAGTTTTCAACTCAAGCGAATCTCGCCACGGTCGCCTCGCGCGCTATACTTTGGCGACGACGTCTACATAGGCTGGGTTCCAGGGGGAGACGTGATGGAGTTCTCCGCCGTGGACCCCAACTTGGGCGCGAACTTCTACACGCTCAGCCAGCGAGACTCGGCGGAGCCCAAGTTCGTGCGGCAAACCGATACATGCCTCCAATGCCACGGCTCGTCGCTCACTCGCGGCGTGCCCGGGCACATGGTGCGATCGGTTTACCCAGCTCCCGACGGGCAGTTGATTCTCAGCGCGGGCACGTTTCTGACCGATCACACGAGTCCACTTAAGGAGCGTTGGGGCGGCTGGTATGTGACCGGCAGCCACGGGGCACAGCGGCATTTGGGCAATCTGCTGGTGCGCCAGTCGGATGATCCGCAACGTCTGGACATGGACAAGGGGGCCAATATCACGGACCTCGCAACCCGATTCGAAACGGCGTCGTACTTGACGCCCCACAGCGACATCGTCGCCCTGATGGTGCTGGAACACCAAACAAGCATGCATAACCGGATCACGCAAGCCAACTTCCGCACCCGGCTCGCTTTGCGCGATCAGGGCGTGATGAACGAGATGTTGGAACGTCCTGCCGACTACCGCTCCGAGTCGACGAAGCGGCGTGTCGCCAGTGCGGCCGAGCGGGTTGTTCAGTACATGCTGTTCGGCGGGGAAGTCAGGCTGACGGACCCGATTCAAGGCACGTCCCAGTTTGCCCGGGAGTTCGCGGCTCGCGGTCCGCGCGACAGCCAAGGCCGATCGCTTCGTAAGTTCGACTTGAAGAGCCGTCTTTTTAGGTATCCGTGCAGCTACCTGATCTACTCCGAGGCGTTTGACGGTCTGTCGGAAGTCGTGAAGGACGCTATCTATCGGCGATTGTGGGAGGTGCTGGCCGGGCAAGACAAGAGCGACGAGTTCGCACATCTATCCAGCGAAGACCGAACCGCAATACGCGACATTCTACGCGACACCAAGCGCGGTTTGCCCGACTACTGGAAATAGAAATCGCCTTGAGCACGTTCCGATTCCGCCACGTCACCGGATTCCTTCACGGATCTCAGAACCTAATGGCGTCCAGGGCGAACTTCACGCCCGACTTTCCCGCGGGATCGAAGCGGAGAGAGGTGATCAGGCCGCGCCACTGGGGCGACTGGTTTAGGTCCAGCTCGTAGTCGTGGAACTGCCCGTCGCCGACGACTTGGAACCGGACGCTGTTTCCCTCGCTCACGCTGGAAGTGGCGGTCGCCCAGAACAATTGGGCCCGGTCGTCGGTATCGGATCGCATGCGGATGATCAGGCGCCGCGTCCGGTCGGCTTCGATCCGAACGCCGGGCCCCTGTAGGATCGGGTCGTGGCCCGTGGTTGTGCCGACGAGCAGATCGCCGCGGACCTCCGCCTTGAGGTAACCGTTGGGGACCCAGCCTTCGAAGTCGCCGTCGGTGTT
>CAYUIQ010000151.1:0-22383 GCA_964444795.1 uncultured Planctomycetaceae bacterium | reverse complement strand
CCGAAATCCAAAACAGCTTCCGCTTTCAAACGCATCGTTGTCCTCCTTGATTAGTGGTGTTTTCAAAAGGATAACGATGCGTTCTTTCTTGGCTATACCTCCTACGCCAAAATACGCCCCCAAACCACGAAATTCACCGTATTCTGAATTCGGCAACGGGAACTAGCTACCAGCCCGACGTGGCTTACGAGAGTACTCAACCCGGCCCCTCTCCCCGAGCGGGAGAGGGGGGGAAACGCGGCTACTCGGGCTTCTGGCGATCGAGCACGACGCTGGCCCGTAGACCGTCGTTCTCGAACGTGAGGCCGAAGTTGCCGCCGAGCAGTTCGCCCAACAGCGGCGGCACCGACGGGCCTTCCTGGGGCTGGCCCGGGTGACCGTAGGCGGTCGATTCCATCGTTTGCCACCTCTCGTTCCAGACGTACTCGCCGCCACCGGTGCAAACCAACCGCACGTTCCAGAATCGCTGGTGAACGTCGACCGGGTCTTCGTCGGGGTAGAGCCGCCGCCAGGTATTGAGGATGGGTAGATTACTCCAGGTGCGGGCTTGCATGGCCGCCTGGTAATCCTCGCGGGTCAGTACGGCGAGCATCTGCACGATCCGGCGGTCGACCTGCACGCCGGCGTTGGTACCCAGCCATTTTTTCGCGGGCGGGTCGAGCGTCTTGCCTTCGTCCTCGGCCTTCCGCCGCGCCAGCCGCCGGTCCAGCGCCCGCTTCATGCAATCCTCGCTAAGCGTGATGATCAGCGCCTCGCCGGAAGTGCTGTAGTAGACGGCCAGGTTCTCCAACTCGTCTTCCTGCCGTTTCGCCCGGGCGCTGGGCGTGACCTTCACGTAGGGCTCGTCGTTGTAGGTGAGCGATTCCCAGACGGTCATCCCCGGACTGGTTTGCTCGATGAAGGCGCGGACCGCGGTGAGAAAGATCGTCAGTTTGAAGCCGCTGGAGACGTCGGCCTGGAAGACGACGGGAATGCGGCCCAGGTTTTCCGTGAAGAACTCTTCGCGGTCGTCCTCGTCCACCTTGGCCAGGTCGGCCCAGAAGGGATCGTCGTCGGCATAGAGGGTAATGTACTCGCCGAGCCACGAAAACGGCTCGACTTTCACATTGGGCATCATCGACGAGGCGAGGCCGCTGGCCATGCGCATCGGCGGCGACTTGACGTTGATGGCCATGATGCCATGAGCCAGGGCGTCGTGCAGGTCGCCGTCGTCGGGGGCAAACTCGACACCCGCGGTCAGTGCGACGGCCTCGCGGTAGTCGGTCGACCCGATCAGCGGCATGATCGTCAGATCGGCCAACAGTTGCTTGTCGTCGACACCGATTCGCAGACCGATCGGATCGAACGCCCAGCGCCAGTTGCGCTGATAGGTTTCCCGCCAGCGGCGGTAGGCGTCGGCCTCGGCCTTGGTGACCCGGTCCATGGGCAATTCGGCGATCGGTGTCATGAAGGCTAGCGAGCCTTGCACGGTCGACGTAACTCCGCCGGGCGTCAACTGGAGTTCGCCGATCGAGGCCGTCGGCAGGTCGGTGTAGATGGGTCCGGTCTTTGCCTTGCCCGCGACCAGGCGATCGAGTTGCGTTGCCTGGAGTTCGGCGATAACGCCCATGTCGCGGGTACGTCGCGAGGTGCCGATTCGCCAGCGCGGTCCGCACCAGCGCCGAATCGTGGCATCGCTCAAGAACACAAACGCCGTTTCGTCCTTGTCGCCCAGCTTGTAACGGTTGCGGAAGAACGTGAACTCCGGCAGCGAGGCGAGCGATTCGGTCTTGTCCCCGGCCACCTCGGCCAGTCGCTCCAATTGATAAAGCGAGTTGGTCACCACCACGGCGCCGCCGACTTGGGCCGTGTAGCTACAGACCAGACGGTCCGGCGAGCGGACCCCCGTGTAAGCCACCCCGGCGACCTTGCCGCGGACCGGTTTGGCTTTCTTGTGGGTTTGCGCCGAGGCATTGATTTGGGCCAGCAACATGGTCCGCAGCGTGGCCGGATCGACCGCCTCGAACAACACGGCCACGTCGGTGCCCGTGCGGTAGTACGGGTCGGATCCGGTCATCGCGACGCTCCGGACCATCTTCGGCCCCAGCAGCCGGGCGATGCCGGTCATCGAGAGGCCGAGTTGCCGCTCGTAGCGCTGGGAGGTCATCGCGTTTTCCGAGCGCGGCTCGGCGATCTGCAACATCGGCGCGCCCTGCCGGTGCATTTCGTCGCTCATCGTGATCAGGGCGTCGAAGGTGGGAAAGAAGACGGCGTGCTGATCGGCCGGAATATTGTCGGCCAGCCGATCGAGCTTGGGGTTGGCGCCCTTGATCAATTCGGACCAGTCGATCTCCTGGATCGTGATCCCGGTGATCGAGTCCATGGCCACCGAATCCTCACCCGGTTTGGCTACCGGCAGCGTGCGGTCGAGCTGCAGGTTTTCGCTCATCGCCCGGCCGCCGCTGAACAGGGCAAAGGTCTCGCTCAACTCGCCGGTGCGCCCGCGGCCGCCGAAGCGGCGATCGGGCCGCTCCTCGATTTTTTCGCCCAGCGCGATCTTCGCCAGGCGCGACTGATGGCGGAACCATGCCGCCCCGGGAATACGGCGTTGGAGCAACTGTTCGAAGTGGGCCCGTTTGGTCTGGAAAAACTTCGTGCGGGCGTCCGCGTTGGCCGCCGAGGCGGGGATCTTGAATTTCAACTGGCTCATGCCGTCCCATTCGTCCTTGGGAAAGAAGAGCCGGCCGGTCACTTCTTGCCCCTTTTCCGCCCGCACCAGCAGCGTCGCCTGATCGGCCAACTCGCTCGGCGGGGTCCAGGGGCTGAAATTGCGATTGCGAAAATCGAAATAGACCTCTCCTTCACCGGCCAGCACGGCATAGGGGCCCATCGCCCGAATCCGCTGGAACGACCGCCAATTGGCCTGCCGCTCAGAATCGGTGGGCAGACTTCCCTTGGTGATCTGCAGATCGCGCAGAGGCACCTCGTAATAGGCGTCCTCGGCCGCCGCAATACCGGCCGCGGCCAGCACGGCAATTCCCGTCAGGGTTCGCAATAAGATCAACACGATCGCTCCTCTCTTTCGGGCCGACCGGAGTCCGGGCAGCCGCTTGGGATGATGACTCGTTCTTCCGAGCCCCTCGCTCGGAGGTCAATTGTCGCCGAAAACGGGTGTCCCCACAACCGGGCGAGAAACGGGCCGAGATATAACGCGGAAAAAAATCGCAACATAAATCCCGCCGGCTTGCCCGGCGGATCGTTCGGCTTCAAACTACTGCCGCCGGCAGGGCATCTACGAGTGTCAAGTTTGTCTCGGGTAGCTGGCGGTCGACGGGCAGCTTTGGTCGGCGAGCCCCCAGAACGCGTTTTCTGGGGGCTCGCCGCTCGTTCCTCGCATCTCGACCCCAGCCACCCTACCCATCAGACTAATCACCCACTCTCCGTACCCTCATCAAGCATCGCCTGCACCCGCTCCTCCAGCGTCCGCGTCAGCGTCGCGGCGGCTCCCTTGTTGCGGTCGGCCGAGACGGGGATCGGTTCGCCGAAGGTCACCGTCGCTTTGCGCACGCCTCGGATCGTTGCCGTCGACACCCCCAAGATGTCTTCCTCGAACTTGTCCAGCGTCTCGGCCATGCGCTCGACGGTCGGTTTCTCGGCGACGTAATTGCCCGGGTAGCTGAACAACTGGACCACGGTGAACAGGTCGTCGAGATTCTGCCCGCAGGTCACGCGCCGGGGATCGTGCTGGGGAAGACCGTCCAGCCGCTTGATCGCTTGCTGCCGCAGTATTTTGATTCGCTCGGGCACGGTCATGCCGGCCTTCTCCACCTCGTAACGCTGTTCCAGAGGGCCGAGGATACCCTCGATTAGCCGGGCGAGTCGCTCCGGTAGCGAGCCTTCGCCGGTGACGCCGAGATACTCCAGTTCCTTCAGCGCCAGCACCCCCTGCGCCAGCCGGTAGATGCGCTGTTGCAGCGTCGCGTCTCGCTGGGGTCGCCACAAGATGGCCCGTTCCAGGTTGTCCATCAGCCGCAGCAGATCGGGCATGGGGTCTTCGACGTAGGTGTAGACGATCGAACACGGCACGCAGACCACCGGCCGGTCGCCCTTGCGCGCGGCCAACAGGGCCATGGCCGCCGGACCCTCGCGAAACGGCGTCACCCGGCGATTGACATGGTAGACTTCGCCCTCGGGAAACACGACCAGCGGGTTGCGCCGCGACTTGAGGATCTCGACCGCCTGACGAAACGCCCGGAGATCGGTCCCCTCGCGATCGACACTGAAACAGCCGTGGTGTTGCAGCGACAGTCGGGTACACCAATTGGCGCGTTGAAACACCTGCCAGGCGATCATATAGTAGAAGGGCAGCCCCACGCGGTCGGCCGCCTCGCAAGCAGAGAAACAATCGGCATGGCCGGCGTGGTTGGGGGTGATGAGCACGCCGTGGCCCTGCTCGACCTGACGGCGCACGATCTCGCCGCCGCGCACCTCGACGTCGCGGAGCCGTTGGGTCTTTCGCTGTTTGCGCCGGCGCAACGGGCGCCACAGGTGCAACCACCCGGGACTCAACTTCGGCGCCCACCAACAAGGCGGCGTCTCAAACGGCTGACGATTCATAGGGCAACTTTCCCTGACTTGAAGGATCTCGCCGCAGAGGACTTCAGGCGAACGCCGGCCCGGGATATAACACCCCCCGGTTGTGAAGCGTTATACCGGATTTCGCACGATCGTGCCACACGCTCGCGTCCCCCCTCTCCCAGCGGGCACTGCGGAGACGGGGATTGCCACGGAGGGCGGTTGTGGCGGAGAATAGGCGTATGACCGACCACGGCAACGAGACGCCTCCGGACGACTCCTCGGGCCGGGAGTACGCGCTGGCCGCGGGGGAGCCTTCGGTCGATCGGGCGGGCGAGGTCGGGAGACCGGCGCCCAGCGCTGAGTCGCGGCCGGCCGAAATGACCGACGACCCGATGGACGCCGACCCCTGGGCGAAGGCGCCCTTTCAGTTTTCCGTCGGCCACCTGCTCCTGCTCACCACGGCGGCGTCCCTGGTGTTGGGCATTTTACAGCTTTTCCCCGCCGAGTACGCCGCCGGACTGGCCGGCCTCGGGGCCCTGCTATGCATGGCCTTCTTGATCATCTGGAAGCCGGACCAGGCATGGGCCTATCTCGCCTGGTGGGTCATGCTGGCGATCTACGCCCTGGTCTCGGTCACCGCCGCGATCGGAAAGATGTGAGCGATTCGCGCCCAGCGCGGGACCGGGCTACGGCTTGGTAAGTTTGATTTCCATCAAACCCAGACCCGCGGTCTCGGGAGACGAATACTCGGTGGGCTCGCCGAGGGTGTCATCGGCCGCTTCGTAACCCAACGTGGTCTGCGTGTTGTACTTCGCGGGAATACTCTCCTTGCCGTTTTCCATCTTGGAGATCTTCACGCGGTACAGACCGTAGTGGATGCCCGGGTACTCTTCGTGAGCGCCGGTCAGGTCGACCGCGCCGAACTCATTGGTCACGCCGCTACACGCCTTGATGGCCGGTTGCAGGAACTCTTCCGGCTCCATGGTCACCGTGGCTCCCTCGACTTCCTTGCCGTTGAGCGTGACCACGATGGCCGGGCTCATCAGTATGGCGCCGCCCTCTTCCCAAGCAACAATCCGGGCGCTGATCTCGTCGGCCGTTATCGCACCGTCGCCGTCGGTGTCGATTCGTTTCAGGGCGAACCTCAGCGGGGGCGATTTCGCGATCTCCTTGGCGTCGAGCTTCCCGTCCCCGTTGGTATCGTACTGCTCAATGGCCGCGGCACCGGCAGCGGCCGAATCAAGATCCGGTTTGTCCGGCGCCTTGGGTACTGAATGGCAGGTGCAGCCGCCGAAGAGCATCAGGGTGCCGGCCAAGACGACGAAACTCGATCGTAGGGTATTGATTTTCATCAAAGGTTTCTCTCTTGCAGACCATCCCGAACTGGCAGTTCGCTGAAAATGCCGTGTGCCACTGTTTGCTTGCAAGCAGTGCCGCGGAGTTGAGCTAGGAACGCCGCAAGCACGCACTGCTTGCAAGCAAGCAGTGGCACACGATTCCGCCCGTGGCTACTTGCCTAAAACAGCTCGTCGCCCATCGCCTGGCCGTCCTTGCGGTTACCCATGTAGCTCCACATCGTCGGGTCGACGTCGTAGTTCAACACGTGGACCGACCCGTCGCACATGACCACGTGGAACCCGGCCGAGTGGGCGCTGCCGAAACGCGACGACATAATGTCAGTCCCGGGCGTATCCTGGCGGGGATCGAAGGAAGGGTGCGTCCACCGGTTGACGTCCCAGTCGTTGCCCTGGAACATCGAGTTGTTGTCCGCCCCGTCGTTGCCCGTCTCGTACCGGTCCACGGCAAGGTACTTCTCTCCGGCGAAGATCGTGTGCGTCTGGCCATCCTTGATGTGGCTATCAGCAACTTCGCTCCGCTCGCCGGATACCCCGTTCATCGTCCCGCTCACGTCTCGAAAGCCGCAATTGGGATACGTATTGATGCAGCCACTGCCGGGACCGGCGCCCAGAATTCTATTCGTGCCGCCGTTGGCCGCATAGTCGGTCTTGTTCAACGTCGCGGGTTGATCGGCATTATAGGAACCCTCGACGGCCGGATAGCCTTTCGCCTTGCGCCGACTGGGGCAGTGGAACAAGGGAATGACGGCCGCTTTCTGCTCGGCCAGGGCCTGTTTCTTAGCCGTCGGATCCATCCCCTCGCCGATGCTGTGGATGCCGGAATGTTCGATGTAGGGCAGCAAGTTGTAGATCCATCCGCCCGGCTGCTGTTTGCCGAAACCCATGTCCGGATCGCCGGTCCACTTGTATCCCCATCCGCTGGATGGGAAATGCCCTAGCGTTGTCACGTGCTGACGCGCGCCGCGGCCCATCTGGTAGAGGTTGTTCTTGCAGGTGACCCGCCGGGCCGCCTCGCGGGTGTTGTTCACCGCCGGCAGCAACAGCGCCATCAACATGCCGATGATCGTGATCACCACCAGCAACTCGACCAGCGTGAAGCCTCGCCGCGATATTCCTCGCCTCGGTGTTCCTGAAAAAGCCATGAGAGAACCTCTCGGAATTGAGTGTCATGCCCCCGCGTTCGCACTGAAGCAACGTACCGCCCACGCAAACTCCGTCGGCTGGCCCGGCGTGGTGGACGCGCAAGTCCTACTTTCCTTTATCACCCGGATTATAACGCCCCCTGTAAGGAATCGTCAATTCTTTTTACTCCACACGGCAGGACAAACAAGCACCCCCCCGAAGGGCGGTGGCCCGGGAGGGTTAGGCGAGCGGCGGGTGACATTTTCCCGGTAGCTACAGTCGCCAGACCGTGGAGCGAGCCACGATTTCCTGGTAGCTACGGTCGACAGACCGTGGGATGGGGCACATTCCACCGTCTGGCGACGGTAGCTACAATGACGGGCGGAGCGAATCGTGACTCGGATTCCACCCGAACCTACCCACTGGAGAGGCCCCCGCGATGCATATTCTTCTTCTGACGACCCTCTGCGGCTGGAATCTGGCTGGCAACTCCTCCGTGATCGACTCCATGGAGTACCCCACCGTAGAGGTCGCACGCCAGATGTGGACGCCCAGTGCCGGGACGCCACCGGTCGAGATTGCCCGGGAGGGCGAACCCGCGACGCTGGAGATTCTCGCTCCCTTTGCGGCCAATCCGAAGATGCCCCGCGCGGTGATCGATCGGAACATCCGCCTCGATCTGGCCGCGCCGGGCGGGTTCACGCTCGACGTAGCCGCCCAGTTTCCCGAGGCGGTCGCCCAGGTGAACCTCTACTTTCGTAGCGGCGCCGGCTGGTATTCGGCCAGTAAGAACTTGACCAAGACCGGATGGCAGACGTTGCACTTCTCCAAGGCGTCGTTCCGCATCGAGGAGAAGCCGGCCGGCTGGCACCGGATCGACGGGTGCGCATCGCCGTCTGGCGCGGAGGAGCCAAGGACTCGACGTTCGGTTTCCGCCGTCTGGCAGCCGTGTCGCACGACGTCGCCATCGTCATCCCCGCCGCGCAGCGCGATGCCGTCGAGACGCGTAGCGCGCTGGACACGGCCGATCGCGTGGCCGGAATGTTGGCCGAGTTGGGACTGGGCTCCGACGCGATCGACGAAGAGGCCCTCGTGCGCGGCGCTTTGGGACGTCGCAAAGTGGCCGTGCTGGCATACAACCCGGGCATCGGGCCCGCGGCGGTCGAGGAACTCGGGCGGTTTGTCGAGGCGGGCGGCAAGCTGTTGGTCTGCTACACGTTGCCCGGGGGATTGGCTCGAATCCTGGGGATCGGCAATCCGCAATACGTGCGTCCGGAGAAGCCGGGCGGGTTCGCCCAGATCCACTTCGACGCGCCGCATGTCGTGGGTCTTCCCTCGGTGGCCCGGCAAGCGTCGTGGAACATCACCACCGCCGAGGCGGCCGACGACGACGTCAAGGTCATCGGCCGGTGGCACGACGATCAGGGCAAGCCGACCGGCCACGCGGCCATGTTGCTGGGGCCCAACGGCGCGTTCTTCAGCCACATCGTGCTCGGCGACGACCGCCCGGCCAAGACGCGGATGCTCGGGGCCGTGCTGGGGCATCTGGCGCCGTCGCTGTGGCAGCAGATGTCGCAAGCCGCGTTGGATCGGGCCGGACGCATCGGACACTGCGCCGATACCGACGAGATCGTCGCCTACATCCGACAACACGGCAATCCGGCGGCAGTCGAACGATTGAAACTCGCCCTGGATACGCTCGCCCTGGCCAAGAAAGACGTGGCCGCGGGTGATTTTTCCCAAGCCACCGAGTCGGCCAACCGGGTCCACGCCCAACTGGCCGAAGCATATCTGCTGGCCCAACCCAGCCCGGCGAGCGAAGGCCGCGCCTGGTGGAATCACTCGGGCACGGGCGCCTACTCGGGCGATTGGGAGCGGACGGCCCGCGAACTGGCCGACGCCGGGTTCAACATGGTGTTGCCCAACATGCTCTGGGGCGGATTGGCCCATTACCCCAGCGACTTACTGCCCCGCAGCGGCACGTTCCGTCAATACGGCGATCAGGTAGCCCAGTGCGTGGCCGCGTGTCACAAACACGGCATCGAGGTTCATGTGTGGAAGGTGAACTACAATATGTCCAATGCGCCTCGTGATTTCGTCGCGAAGATGCGCGCCGCCGGCCGTACGCAAGTTTCCGCCGATGGCAAGCCGCACGATTGGCTCTGTCCGTCGCATCCGGAGAACGTTCGGCTGGAGACGGAGAGCATGTTGGAGGTCGCCCGAAAGTACGACGTCGACGGCATCCACTTCGACTACATCCGCTACCCGGGCAGCCGAAACTGCTTCTGCGACGGCTGCCGGGGGCGGTTCGAGAGCGAGCGGGGCCAGCGCGTGGGCAACTGGCCGGCCGACTGTTACTCGGGCGCGCTCAAGGAAACGTACACCGATTGGCGATGTCGCCAGATCACCAAACTGGTGGCGGCCGTGCATGCCGGGGGAAAGAAACTTCGGCCCGACTTGAAGATCTCCGCCGCCGTGTTCGGTTCCTATCCCGACTGCCGCCGCTCGGTCGCCCAGGATTGGCCCGTTTGGGTCAAGGCCGGATATCTCGACTTCCTTTGCCCCATGGACTACACCGAAAGCGACCTCTATTTCCGCACCCTGGTGGCCAATCAACTGCGGCTGGTCGGCGGTCGCATCCCCGTCTACCCGGGCATCGGAGCCACCGCCTCGCGGGTGTCCCTCTCGGCCGATCGCGTGGTGGGCCAAATCCACCATGCCCGGAGTCTCGGCGCCGCCGGGTTCACCATTTTCAATCTCCACCGCGGCACCATCGACGGCATCGCCCCGGGCGTCGGTCTCGGCGCAACGGCAACCCGAGCCACGCCGCCACATGGTAAATCCCCCACTCCACGATAGAGAGCCCCGCCAGCCCCCGGCTCTGCCGGGGGGCCAGCGCCCTCGCACGCATCCCACGTTCTGGCGAACGTGGCTACAACAAGGACCCCACGCCCATGTCCCCATCCGTCCCCAGTCGCCGCACGTTTCTCAAAACCACCGTTGCCGGCGCCGCGGCCATCTCGGTCACCGGCCGGGCATCGGCCGACGAGAAGACGCCCGCGCCGGAGATCCTCTGGCAGCCGCGACAAGACGGCAAGCAGACGTTTTTCCTCGAACCGCTCGAAGGTCAGAAGCAACTTCCCCAAGAGCCGCTGTTCGGGCGTTGTCTGGGCCCGCTGGCTTGGGGCCGCGGCGAGTATCGCTTGGCCGCCGGACGCACGGAACTGACGCCCGAGAACCCGCTGGTTACCGGCGGATGTTACGATTTCGCCTGGACCTACTTTCCCGAGGATCAAGCTCTGCCCCCGGGTGCCGTGGTGGCGCTAAGCATCCCCCGCTCGTGGACCCAACCGAATCTCGACGGCCCGGATGCCGGTCGCGTTTCGGCCAGCCGGTCCGGCGGCGGGAAGTGTGGCGTGCGTTTGACGCACAATACAAACATGACCTGGTGGATCCTCGTGACCATCGAAGAATCGCCCGAGCCGGCCGACGGGTGGATTCGCGTCGAGGTGGGTCAGGTGTGCGTCCAACGGTTTCCGCAAGATTGGTTCGGCAACTGGCGCAACTCGATGCGCACGGCCGTCGATTTGTCGGGCGAGGGTGATTACGCGTTCGTCCCCGCGGCAAAGACGCAAAAGCCGGTCATTCACGCCGCGCCGCCGGCTCGATTTCACGTGGCGACACCCGCCGTGGCCAAGCCGGGGGAGACGATCGAAGTTCGTGCCACGGCCGTCGATTATTGCGACAATCGGGCCTGGCCGCCGCCGACCGGCGGAGTGTTCGCTGCTTCGGCCGACGATCCGTATACGCCCATCGCCACGGCCACACTTACGCCGGAGGACGGCGGTCACATGAAACTCGATGTGGCCGTGCCCGAGGGCGTGGACCGTTTCGAGGTGATCGTTTCCGATCGCAAGGACATGCTGCGAGGCCAGCCGGCGGCCACGGTGGTCGACGACCGCAGCGAGACGCTCAACATCTACTTCGGCGACATCCACGCCCATACCAGCAGCAGCGATGGGCTAAAAACCCCGAAGGAATTTTTCCAGCACGCCCGGGACACGGCCCTGATCGATTTCGCCGCCATCGCCGACCACAACCATGCCGAAGCCAGCCGGCTGGAAGGTCCGTTTGTGGCGCAGATGACCGACGAGACGTACGCCCGGACGCAGAAGGCGTGCGAGGCGTTCAACCAGCCCGGGCGTTTCGCGACGCTTCAGGGGTTCGAGCAGAACGTGCTGCGCGGCCATCCCGGGCATCGCAACGTCTACTTCCGCGACGTTTGCCCGGGGTTGTTTCGCGGCGAGACGCTGGAGGAGCTGTACGCGTATCTCGACGGTCATCGGGCCCTGGTCGTCCCCCATCATCATCTCATCTGGGGCTCCCGGCCGCATCTCGACAACCCCAAGTACGAACGGATCATCGAGATGTACTCGATGCACTGTAGCAGCGAAGTGCGCGGCACGCCGATCAACGACTGGCCCACGTCGCCCAGCAAGCGCGAGTCGGGCGTCTCGGCCCGCGAACTGCTCGACCGCAAGCACCGCGTCGGGTTCATCGCCGCCAGCGACAACCACAACGGCGCCCCCGGCCTCTCCGGCCGCCCCTCCCGCTTCACCAACATCCCCTTCCACGGCGGCCTCGCCGCGGTGCTGGCGCCCGAGCTAACCCGCGAGTCGGTCTTCGACGCCCTGCACGCCCGCCGCTGTTACGCCACCACGGGCGCCCGCATCTACCTCGACTTCCGCCTCGCCGACCAGCGCATGGGCAGCGAACTCCGCACCACCGCTGGCAAGTCTTTACCCTACCATCTCACCATCTCCGGCACCGCCCCGATCGCGCGCATCGAGTTGATACAAACCACCCGCGAAGGCACCGTCTGGACGCACGACGGCCGCAGCACGGTTCGCCTAGACGGCGAACTGACATTCGACGCGAGCAGTTGGATTTACGCCCGCGTCACGCAAACCGACCGGCATATCGCCTGGACGAGCCCGATTTGGGTGGACGTGGGGTGATGGGGGTGAGTTCTACGGGCGCCGCCGGTTCGTGTTTTCGGCGGTCGGAACCCAGAAATCATGGCTGCGGGGACAAAGTGCCAAGAAGTCACCACCCGATGGTAGACACACGGGGGGGGCGACGTGCTATAATCTCGGCACGACGAGCTTGGGGCGGTTTCCGGATCGACCTAAATGGGAAATACCAGCCAGAGGCATTTACCGAGGTCAAACACTCCGCGTTTCTTGAGGGCAACAAAGGCCGCCCGCAGGCGCCGGTTCTTACGGTCGTAACCGCCTATCGTTGCGACGGACGAACAACTGCGGGGCGAAGATTGAGACTGCACTGCATCTCGACCGGCGAGGTCCGAAGTCAACACCCCCCGATCAGCGGAGGGTCGGGCATTTCAGCAAGGGGTTCCGAGAATGGCGAAACGTCGAGCAGGAAAGAAGAAGTCGGCAAAAGGGCAAGCGAAGAAAACTGCCAAGAAAACGCCCGTGAGCCCTCGCGTGAGCAAGCCGACAGAGAAGAAGAAAAAGAGGACGCCAGCCAAGAAGGCTGCACCGGAGCCAGCCTACATATCCAAGGGGCAGGTCAAGCGACGGATCAACGTTGCGCTGAGCTACAAAATCGTTCGCCTCTTTTCTGAAGGGCTTTACCAGAGCGCGAACAAGGCGTTTGAAGAACTGGTAACCAATTCATTCGACGCGGGAGCTCGAAACGTCAACGTTCTTCTTCCAGCGGACCCGACGGCCGATGATGCAACGCTCGTCGTCGCCGATGATGGCGAAGGAATGGACATTAACGGGCTGGAGGAACTGTGGCAGGTCGGAGTAAGCAAGAAGCGAGAGCGAGCAGACCTTCCGCTTCAACGAAGACAGATCGGGCAGTTTGGCATCGGGAAGTTGTCAACATACGTTCTTGCCAAGCAGCTTACCTATGTGTGCAAGCGCGAGGGCAAGTTCTACGCCGTGAGCATGGATTATGATCGCTTGGACGATGCTGCCAATCGTGGCGTTGCGACGGACGATCCTGTTGGGCTCGATGTTCGAGAGCTGTCGCGAACAGACGCACAATCCGCCGTCTCCGATTGGACATCCAACCGTACATTCGCGAAGTGGAGCGTGCGGCTCTTTGGCAAAACAGCCAAGCGAAGTTGGACGTTTGCCATTCTCTCGAATTTGAGGGACAAGGCGAACGAAATCGAGCCTGGTCGCCTTACGTGGATCCTGCGGACGGCATTACCGTTGCGTGATGACTTCGCCATATGGATGAATGGAAAGCAACTTTCGCCAAGCAAATTGACGAAAGGAAGAATCGGTCGCTGGATTCTTGGAAAGGATATCTGCAAACTATCTCGGCCAGTGCCAGAAAGCGTCTCCGTTCGGCATGACGAGGAGCAGGATAAAGACAGCGACACTTACCATGGGCTTTACCAGCCATTGTTAGGTCGGGTGACAGGATACGCCGAGGCGTTCAAGGACGTTATCACTACGGGCAAGTCAGCAACCACAGGACGGAGTCACGGCTTCTTTGTCTACGTTTTGGGGCGGCTGATAAACATCGAAGATGCGTATTTTGGCATACCGAGCAATCGACTGGCCCACGGCACGTTCGACCGTTTCAGAGTCGTAATCCACATTGACAAACTTGACGACGAATTGCAATCGGATCGGGAAGGTGTTCGCGACGGCCCAAGTCGCACAACTGTGCAGAACCTACTACAAGCCCTCTTCTATTTCGTTCGTCACAAAATCAAAGTGTTCGATGATGCTCAGACGCCAGCCCGGCGAATGGCGGGGCGAATCGGCGGAACTCCCGCAAGTCTTACACGGCGTCCTATCGTCGAATTAGCTGCCGCCGCATTATCCGGCGAAGCAACTCCACGGTACACGAAAGTACCAAAGAACATCCCGGAGGACGAACACGACGAATTCATAGAATCGCTGGCCGAGCGAAGCGAAAGGCCATCCGAGTTCATTTCTGGCGTCCAACTCAGCAGTTCACTTTCGCCCGAAGATGGGATGGCCGTGTATGATACGGAGAACTCGGCTCTCTTGATCAACTGCTTGCATCCCTTTGTCGGCGCATTCTCTAGTGATTTTCATTCCGCCAAACAGAGTTTGCCTTTGGAACTCTTGGCAATGGCTGAAGTCTTGTTGGAAGCTCAACTCTATCATTTCGGATTTGAGAACGCGGACATCGACGAAGTGCTTACCGAACGAGATGAACTACTTCGCAATCTCGCCAGGAGTTCAGGCCGACGCACTGCTCTGTTAATCTCTCGGGCGTTGCAGGATGCGCGGAATAGTCAGGACCAACTCGAAGAGGAGTTGGTTGCTTCGTTTGAAAGTCTCGGCTTTAATGCGAGCCACATCGGGGGAAGTGGCCACGCAGACGGTGTTGCCCATGCGCATTTGAGCGCGGGTGAACTCGGTCGTCGACGGTACTCCGTAAGTCTTGAAGCCAAGAGCAAGCAGAAGGACGGTACAAAGGTGTCTGCCAAGACCGTTGGAGTCTCGACATTGGTGAGACATCGAGAGCTACTCAAATGCGATCACGCGGTCGTTGTTGGGCCTGATTTCCCAACGACAAAGGGCGAGCAATCCGCATTGGCAAGAGAAATTCACCAAGATCGAGAGAACACAGGTAAGACCATAACCCTCGTTACCGTTGATGACATGGCAAGGCTCGTTCAACTCGCACCATTGAAACAGTTGGTGCCGTCAGAGTTGCGGGAGTTGTTCGAGAACTGCTCGATTCCCGAAGAGTCACGCGAGTGGATAAACAAGATCGCGAAGCGGACAGTGAAGAAACAGCCGTACAGGGCGATCTTGCAGACGATCTGGGAAGAACAGATGGACGATGAGTTTGCGATCATTAAGTACCCCGCTTTGCGAGCCTTTCTCAAGAAGAGGAAAAAACCTGTCATAAGGACGGAAGCGGAACTTCAGCAGCTTTGTCGGACGATGGCGGTAATGGCCCCCGGATTCATTACCGCGCGGGATCAATCTGTAGAAATGGAGTTCCCTCCTGCTAAGGTCCTCGAAGCAGTCGAGGCTGCCACGCAAGAATCAGAAGATGAAATCGATCTCGATTGACGTTCTCCGACAGATCAGCTATTATTCATTTGTCTTTATCTGCGGAGGGCAATTTGAAGACAGTTCGCGATATTCTAGGCCGGCACACGATCCATCCATTTCCAGCAAGGATGGCTCCGTCTATCGCGCTCGAAGCTCTCGAAGGTGCCGACGGATCACTGCGGGTGCTTGACCCGATGGCAGGCAGCGGAACAGTGCTAGCAGTTGCAAGGGCCTCTGGACACACAGCGTTAGGCATCGATTCCGATCCACTAGCCGTGCTGTTGTCCCGTGTATGGACGACGGCCGTTGATCACGAATCCGTGTTGTCCAAGGCGAGAGAGGTGCTTGAACGGGCGAAGAAGATGTTTGACTCGTTGCCGCTACGGGATGCGTACCCATTGAAAGCAGACGACGAGACCCGCGGCTTTGTCCGTTTCTGGTTCGATGACTACGTTCGGCGGCAACTCACCTCTCTTGCGGCTGCAATTGGCAGAAT
Source organism: uncultured Planctomycetaceae bacterium (assembly GCA_964444795.1). Taxonomy (GTDB): domain Bacteria; phylum Planctomycetota; class Planctomycetia; order Pirellulales; family Thermoguttaceae; genus JABMRP01. Next base: position 6,769 of record CAYUIQ010000151.1, on the reverse strand, counting down.
CCATGACGCCAAGACGCGAGACGTGTTGTGGTGCGGGTTTTCGCGGCTGATCATCAGCAAGAAGATTGGTGTGTCGCGAGCGATGGACCTGTCACACAGCCGACCCCATCGTGTCTATGACTATGGGCCGATCAAGCCCTTTAGCGCATTTGAAGCCGCGACAAGACGTGTTGTCGAGAACTGTCCACGCCGCTATGCCAAAGGCATTGGACCGCCGACCTCGATTCGACACGGCGATGCGCGCCAACTCCCGTTCCGAACGGGCAGCATTGATTTGGTTATCACATCGCCGCCGTACCTGAACGCGATCGACTACTTGCGTTGCAGTAAGTTCTCGCTTGTTTGGATGGGGTTCAAAGTCTCTGATGTGCGGGCGATTCGATCGGAGAACATTGGTACGGAATCCGCAGGTCATTCGCCGGTTGATGACGCCGACATTGCAAATGTCGTGACCGCGATGTGTGGCACTTCAGACCTTTCTGGCCGCGACGAACGCTTGCTGAAGCGTTACGTTGGAGACATGAAATCGACGATTGATGAAGTCGGCCGCGTTTTGCGTCCAAACGCCCGTGCGGTCTACGTCATCGGAGATTCGACATTGCGAGGTACTTTTGTCAAGAACTCAGACGGCGTTACGCAACTTGCCGAGATGGCCGGCCTCAAGATGGTTTCGCGATCAACGCGGGAATTGCCGCCGAACCGCCGGTATCTTCCGCCACCTAGCTCGAACAACGCGGGCGAGAATCTCCAGGCAAGGATGCGAACGGAAGTTGTTCTGAGCTTCAAGGCTGCCACGTGATGCCATCGTGGCACTATCCCAGGAATCGAGGCAATTCAGGATTGGGCTGTCTTGCTAGTCGAAAGGATCAGCCTTGCTTGCCGCCAATGAGCCCTGACTCCCCTTCTCGTTCCCGCCTTGCCACAACCGTTGCTCGCCTGCGCCGGATCTGCGAGAATGGGCGCAGTTCCGTCCAGTGGCAAGTCCCGCCGCCAAACGCCCCCTGCTTCCTACCACTTTCGCCCAAGGAACCCCACCCATGCGAAGCGTCATTCTGAAAATCATCGCCTGTCTCACAATCGCCGCCGTCACAACGCCCCTTGCCGCCGCCGACCGCCCCAACATCCTCTTCGCCATCGCCGACGACTGGGGGTGGCCGCACGCGAGTGTGCTGGGGGAGCCGGTGATTCAGACGCCGACGTTTGATCGGTTGGCGAAGGAGGGGGTGCTTTTCAACCATACGTATGTTGCCACGCCGTCGTGTACCGCGTCGCGGGGGGCGATTCTGACGGGGCAGGCGATTCATCGGTTGGAGGTGGGGGGGAATCTTTGGAGTCGGTTGCCGGCGAAGTTCGAGGTGTATCCGGATCTGTTGGAAGAGGCCGGGTATACGGTCGGGTATACGAGAAAGGGATGGGGACCGGGCACGATCGAAGGCACCGGCCGTACGCGAAATCCGGCCGGGCCGCGGTTTAAGGATCTGGCCGCGTTTCTCGAGACGGTGCCCGAGGGGAAACCGTTTTGCTTCTGGTTCGGGAGCTTCGATCCGCATCGGGGTTATAAGCTCAACTCCGGCGCCGATAGCGGGATGAAGCTGGCGGACGTGCGCGTGCCGGCCTTCTTGCCCGATACGCCGGTGGTGCGGGGCGACGTGTGCGACTACTTCTTCGAGGTGCAACGGTTCGACCGCGAGGTGGGCGAAATGCTCGCTCTGCTGAAGAAGGCCGGCAAGCTCGACAACACGATCGTCGTCATGACCGGCGACCACGGGATGCCCTTCCCCCGGGCGAAGACCAATCTCTACGACAGCGGCGCGCGAGTGGCGATGGCCGTGCGCTGGCCGGAGAAGGTGAAGCCGGGTCGGACGGTCGACGACTTCGTCAGCTTCACCGACTTCGCCCCCACGTTTCTCGAAGCGGCCGGACTGAAACCCCTGGAGGCCATGACCGGCCGCAGCTTCTTCGATCTGCTGGTGGCCGATGCCTCGGGCCGAATCGACCCGAAGCGCGACCGAGTGATCTTCGAGCGCGAGCGGCATACGGTCTGTCGTCCCGACCGCCAGAGTTACCCGGTCCGGGCGATTCGCACGCACGAGTTTCTCTACAAGCGCAACCTGCGACCGCACCTCTGGCCCGCCGGCGATCCCGAGGCGTTTCGCGATTGCGACGGTTCGCCGTCGAAGACGGAGATCCTCAAGCGTCGCACCGAGCCGGCCATCGCCCCGTTTTTCGAGCTGGCCTTCGCCAAGCGACCGGCCGAGGAGCTTTACGATCTGAAGAAGGATCCCGACCAGCTCCACAACGTCGCCGGGCGGCCGGAATACGCCGCGATCCAAAAGCAACTCCGCGCCGACCTCGACCGCTGGATGACCGCCACCGCCGACCCCCGGGCCACCGGCGAAGTGGACCTTTGGGATACATGCCAGTACATGGGGCGATGAGGGGCGATCATTTCCTCGCCAGGGGAACATAAGCATGCGCGTCCACCGGAAATTCCGCGGCTTCACGCTCGTCGAGCTGTTGGTGGTGATTGCCATCATCGGGATCCTCATCGGGCTGCTGTTGCCGGCGGTGCAGGCGGTTCGGGCGGCGGCGCGGCGGATGCAGTGTAGCAACAACCTCAAGCAGATCGGCCTGGCGCTGCACAACTATCACGGGGCCCACGGGACGTTTCCGTACGGGTCGGGGGATTGTTGCTCGCGGGCGCAGCCTGGAGCTTGGGGCGGTGTCTGGTCGACGATGATTCTGCCGTACATGGAACAGAGCCCGCTGCACGACCAGATCGACTTCAACCTGCACACGCAGGACCTGCCCACCGAAGTGCTCGAGACCGTGATTCCCACGTACATTTGCCCCAGCGACCCGGCCGGGGCCGATCCGGTGCTGGACAATCGTTACGCCGCCCACAATCCGGCCAGAGCCATGGGCCTCTGGTACGCCGGCTCGATGGGGCCCACGGATACGACGTGGGGGCAGTGCTTCTTCTGCCCCGATCCGACGCCCAGCGACGGTAATTGGTGCTGCCAGGGGCACAACTACGGAACACTTCCCGGCTACGGATACGGACCGGGAAGCAGCGTGGGGCTATTCGGGCGGTACAAGAAAGCCATTCGCATCGAAGACGTGACCGATGGAACGTCCAACACGGTCATGATCGGTGAAACTCTGCCCGGGCAGTGCCAATTCCTCTCCGCCTTTGCCGTGAACTTCAACATCTGCCCGACCAACATCCCCCTGAATTTCTTCACCGAACCCAACGAGTCGGGCGTTTGGTATCGGGCCTGCGGCTTCAAGAGCCACCATCCGGGCGGAGCCCATTTTCTCATGGCCGACGGCAGCACGCATTTCTTCAGTGAGAGTATCGATTTCCAACTTTACAACGCATTGGGAACTCGCTCCGGCGACGAGGTGGTAACGCTCCCGTAGGACACGTCATGAAATCACTTGGGTATAGTAGGCCTCTCGTTCTGTCGGCGGTCGGCGTTCTGGTGTTGCTTGTGACGGGCTGCGGTCCCTCTCGGCCTGAAACCGTCCCGGTCTCCGGCATGGTGACGGTCGACGGCAAGGCGCCTCCCGGCCCGGGGCTCATCTACTTCATCACACGGGAAGCCGCCGAGGGATTCGACCGACGGCCGGCGACCGCCGAGTTCGATGCGACGGGCCACTACACGGCCAAGACCTTCGTGCCCGGCGACGGCCTGATGCCCGGACGGTACGGCGTCTCGGTGGAGTGCTGGGAAGTGGCCCCGAACATGGACGGGCGCCCCATGAAGAGCTATATTGCACCTCGTTACGGATCGCCCGCCACGAGCGGTTTGGAGGAGATCGCGATCGAGCCGGGATCCAGTGGTCGCGAGATCGACTTCGAGTTGTTCAGCCGATAGCTCGTTACAGTGAATACGCAACGAAAGGACGCGACATGAGAATCACGACTACCTTGACTTCGACTTTGCTGCTTTGCCTTACGACCGCCAACGCCGTCGCCGAGGAGCCGATGGCGCGATACAACGTCGTTTGGGAAAGCCCGTCGAAAGATGAGTCCGGGCAGATGCCGCTGGGCAACGGCGACATTGCCGCGGGAGTCTACGCCATCGAGGACGGCGATCTGTATCTGCTGCTGGCGAAGAACGACGCCTACAATTACAACGGCGATATCTTCAAGACCGGGCGCGTTCGCATCTCGCTGGAGCCCAACCCGTTTGCCGGCGGCAAGCCGTTTCGGCAGACGCTCGACCTGGCGACCGGCTCGGTGCGCATCGAAGCGGACGGCGTCAGTCTGTGTGTTTGGGCGGATGCCAACCGGCCCGTTTATCACGTGGGGATCAATGCGCCGGAGGAGATCACCGTCAGCGCCGACGCGGATCTCTTCAAGCGTATCGACTCGTGTAAGCACAACACATCGCGAGCGCCCATCGAGGACGTCACGCAGGATGTGCGACTGCAGCGCGACGGCAACATTCTCTGGTACTTCGCCGTCGGTGATCGGAGCGTCTTTGCCGATGACATGAAGTATTACGACGTCGAACAGATGGCGTCGCAGTTTCCCGATCCCTATCGCTTCAATACCTTTGGGAACCTTCCGGAAAGCCCGGAGCTTTCGTTGACCGACGGAAAGCTTGCTGGAAAAGGAAAACGTTTCGACATTCGTATCCATGCGCTGGCCAAGCAGACGCCCGAGATCGCGACGTGGATCGAGGCGATCGAGCGGCAGACAGCGGAGCCGATCAACGTGGAGAAGGATTGGGCGGCCCATTGCCGCTGGTGGTCGGAGTTTTGGGATCGGAGTTGGATCATCGCTACCGACAACACGCTACCGCCGGAGGAACGGGAACAATTCAATGGCGAAGCACCGTCGGGGCGCCGTGAGGAAGAGGACGGTGGCGCCCTGGTATCGCAGAGCTACAACGTCTTTCGCTTCCTCATGGCCTGCCAGAGCCGGGGGCGGATTCAGACCAAGTTCAACGGCGGGCTCTTCATTCAACCGCTGCGCGGCCGCGAGAACACGCAAGGCGACGATCGCCTCTGGGGGCGGCGTTACACGTTCCAAAATCAGCGTCTGCTCTACTGGCCGCTGTTGATGAGCGGCGACGGCGACTTGATGCAACCCTTCTTCCACTACTACTGGAACCTGCTACCGGTCCGCAAGGCGATCACCCGGGCTTGGTTCGGCCACGAAGGCGCCTACTATCGCGAGAACATCGAACCGACCGGCGCCGAGCGCGATTGCGGCCGCTCGGGCAAGCCGCCAAAAACCGCCCCGGGCGAGAACGACGGCAAGGGGTATTACCACAGCTACTATTTCACCGCCGGCCTGGAAACCTTGGCCATGATGACCGAGCACGTGAAATACTCCGGTGATGAAAAGTTCCGCGACACGGTGCTTGTCCCGTTCGCCCGAGAGGTGCTGCTCTTCTTCGACAAGCACTATCCGCGCGACGACGACGGGAAGCTCCGGATCGACCCGGGCATGGTGCTGGAAACGTGGTGGGTGGCGGTCAATGCCGCGCCGGACGTGGCGGGCCTGCGGTTCTGTCTCGATGAACTGCTGTCAATTGAAGCCGGCTCGGCGGAAGATCAGGCCGCTTGGCGGCGCTTCCGGGCGGAGATTCCGGAGATTCATCTACACGAAATCGACGGACGCCAAGCCATCGCGCCGGCCCGCCAATGGGCAGCCAGGCACAACGCCGAAAACGGCGAACTGTATCCGGTCTTCCCGTTCCGCTGTTTCGGCCTGGGTCTGGGATCGGCGGACATCGTGGCTTGGACCATGAAGTACCGAACCAACAAAAACGCCTTCGGTTACAAGTGTTGGACCCAGGACCAGATTCACTGGGCCTACGCCGGCAACGCCGCCGAGGCGCAAGACGGCCTGATCCATCGCTTCCGCAACGCAAGCACCCAGTGCCGTTTCCCCTTGTACGGAAGCGCGGGCCCCGATTCCTGCCCCGACTTCGACCACTTCGGCTCCGGCAGCACCGCCCTGCAACGCATGTTGGTGCAGGAAGCCGACGGCAAAATCCTGTTGCTTCCGGCATGGCCGGCCGACTGGGACGTCGATTTCAAGCTCCACGTGACCGGCGGCGCCTTCATCCGCGGCAAAGTGACCGACGGCAAATTGGCCGACTGGACCATCGAACCGGCCTCGCGGAAGAAAGACGTGGTGGTGTACCCACCGCAGCAACCGCCGCCGCGCCCGGTCGTTCCGGCCAACGACCATCCGCTGCGCATCGGTACGGATCAGGACGGCGCCAATCGGTTCCGGGGCCAGATCGGCCGGGTCACCATGTTCCGCGGCCGGCTCGACCCCGATACGATCCGCACCTTGTCCGAAGGCGACCGCACGAAGAAGCCGGCGCTCGATTCGGTCGCCGCTTGCGTACTCGATCCCAAGGCGGGCGATGCCCTGCCGGTGAAGGCCGAGGACCTTCAAACCGAGGTCTCCTTCGAGGCATGGGTCCTGCCCGAGAAAGGAGAGTCGGGCCGCATCCTCGACAAGGTGACCCCCGGGCAAGGCGACGGTTTCCTGCTGGACTGTTGGCCGGGGCTGAGTCTACGTCTGATCGTCGGCGGCCACCAGAAAGACCTTACCGGCGTCTTGAAGCCGGGCGTCTGGCAACATGTTGCCGTGGTGATGGGTAAGAGGAAGTATGACGTGTACCTCAACGGGGAGAAGCGTTGACCATCATCCCACGGGATGCCACCCGTGGGCGTGGCAACTAGCAGCCCGTTGAAAAAGTCGTGTGCCACTGCTTGCTTGCAAGCAGTGCCGTGG